>NZ_JBFAYI010000005.1:0-504846 GCF_040681245.1 Lentzea sp. NPDC051838 | reverse complement strand
TGATCAGATTGGCGGGGTTTGGGGCAGAGCTCCCAAGGGGAAGCACGCAACAGGAACTCTGACTACGCAAGCCGGGAACGGCACGGACTCGCAACCGGAACACGCCCAACGCAAGGCGACCACCCACCAAAGCCGCGTCTCAGCCAGCACGTCCCGGTCAATTGGTCTAAACCTTGACACCCACCACCCAGGCTGAAACCGTGAACCCTTCGCCGCCACCACAAGGTCCCCCCTTGCCCTGGAGGATTGGCGTGAACACGAAAAGAGTGCGCACAGCACTCACGGCGCTGATGATCGCCGGATCAGGAGTGCTGGTGACCGGACCATCCGCAAACTCCGCACCAGCAACCCCCGCGACCCCCGCCACCGCAAACGCCGCAGCAGCCGCGACCAGTCTCCAAGAGCTGGTCCCCCAACCGGTCCAAATCCAGCCCCACACGGACATAGTCTTCAACCTGACCGCAACCGCCAAGATCCAGATCGCCACCGACTCCGCCAGGAAGCCAGCCGAACTCCTGGCCGGAATCCTCCGCCCCTCCACAGGCTTCCCACTCCCCGTGGAAACCGGCGTAACCGGCGACGGCATAGTCCTGCTCAACAACGCCGACCCCAAGGTCGGCCAAGAGGGCTACCAGCTAGACGTCACCCCAAAACAGGTGATCATCCGAGCCAACAGCGCGCAAGGCCACTTCAACGGCATCTCCACCCTGCGCCAGCTCCTCCCGGCGAAGACCGAAGCCAAGACGAAGCAGTCAGGTCCGTGGACCGTGCCAGGCGCGAGCATCCTCGACTACCCGCGCTACCAGCACCGCGGCGCCATGCTCGACGTCGCGCGGCACTTCTTCACGCCGGACCAGGTCAAGCGCTACATCGACCAGATCGCGGCGTTCAAGATCAACTACTTCCACCTCCACCTGAGCGACGACCAGGGCTGGCGGCTGGAGATCAAGAGCTGGCCGGAGCTGACGAAGATCGGTGGCAGCACCGAGGTCGGCGGGCGCAAGGGCAACCTGTTCTACACGCAGGACCAGTACAAGGACCTGGTCGCGTACGCGCAGAACAGGGGCATCACGGTCATTCCCGAGTTCGACATGCCCGGCCACACCAACGCGGCGCTGGCGAGCTACGGCGAGCTGAACTGCGACGGCAAGAAGCGGCCGCTCTACACCGGGACCGAGGTCGGGTTCTCGAGCCTGTGCATCAGCAAGGACATCACGTACAAGTTCGTCGAGGACGTGGTCAGGGAGGTCAGTGCCATCACGCCTGGCCCGTACTTCCACATCGGCGGCGACGAGGCGCTCAGCACGCCGGACGCGGACTTCGTCAAGTTCATGAACCGAGTGCTGCCGATCGTCAAGAAGTACGGGAAGATCACGACCGGCTGGCACGAGTTCATCAAGACCACCACGGACACCGCGCCGGTGCCGCAGTTCTGGGGCACCGAGACCTCCGACGCCAACGTGGCCGCCGCGGCGAAGCGCGGGAACAAGATCCTCATGTCGCCGGCCAACAAGATCTACCTCGACATGAAGTACAACAAGAACACCAAGCTCGGGCAGGACTGGGCCGGGCTCGTCGAAGTCAAGACGGCTTACGGCTGGAACCCCGGCGCGTACCTCAACGGCGTCACAGAAGCCAACGTCCGGGGCGTTGAGGCTCCACTGTGGACGGAGACCATCAAGACGTCCGCCGACATCGAGTACATGGCGTTCCCGAGGCTGCCGGTGGCCGCCGAGCTCGGCTGGGCGACCGCCGCGACCCAGAACTGGGACAAGTTCGCACCCCGGCTCGGTGCGCAGGCACCGCGCTGGAAGGTTCAGGGCATCAACTACTACGCATCCACTCAGGTGCCCTGGAAGAAGTAGGCCTCAGAAGTAGCCCTGCCCGCGGTCGAAGTAGCTGACCAGCAGGTGCTTCACGCGGCGGTACTCGGCGAGCACTGCGGTGTTCGCCGGGTACGCGTAGTAGTTGTTGACCCACACGCGTTCGGCGGTGAGCTCGGCGCCGATGGTGTGCGCCAGCGCGACATCGCGGCACCACAGGCCGGCGCCGCGCTGGTGAGCGGTCTCGTTGGCGATCTTCACGGCGTCGTCGCGGTCGTCGAAGCGAGTCACGGAGACGATCGGGCCGAGGACGTCGTCGGCGAACACGGCGGAGCGGTGGTCGCCTTCGAAGATCGTGGGCTGGACGTAGTGGCCGGAGGCCTCGCCGCCGGTCACCAGCCGCGCGCCCTCCGCCTTGCCACGCTGAACATAGGAAAGCACCCGGTCGCGCTGCTCCAGCGACACCACCGCGCCGACCATCGTGTCGGTGTCGAGCGGGTCACCCAGCCGCAGCTGCTGCGCGCGTACCGTGGCCAGGTTCAGCAGGTCCTCGTACACGGCGGTCTGGATCAGCGCGCGCGACGGCGCGACCGTGGTCTGGCCCTGGTTGGCCGCGAACATCGCGAAGCCTTCCAGCGCCTTGTCCAGGAAGCTGTCGCGGGAAGCCGTGACATCGGAGAAGAAGATGTTCGGGCAGCGGCGCGCGACGACGCGGTGGTCGTCGGAGCCGGTGACCACGTTCAGCACGCCGGGCGGCAGCAGGTCGGCGATCACGCCGAGCAGGACGTGGATCGACGCGGGTGTCTGCAGCGCGGGCTCGAGCACCACGGCGTTGCCGGCGGCCAGGGCCGGTGCCAGCACGCGGCCGGCGTTCATCAGCGGGAACGTCCACGCCAGCCGTTCGTGCACGACGCCGAGCGGCTGGAACGAGCGGTAGTCGCAGGTGTCGCGGCCCAGCTGCTCGACCTGGCCGACCTCGGTGCGGATGACGGCGGCGAACTGGCGGAACTGCTCGATCAGCAACGGGATGTCGGCGACCAGGGCCTCGCGGACCGGCTTGCCGTTGTCCCACGTCTCGGCGACCGCGAGCTCGGTCGCGTGCTCCTCCACCCGGTCGGCGATCTCGCACAGGACCGTGGCGCGCTCTCGTGGCGTGGTGCGCCCCCACGCGCGTGCGGCGCCACTGGCCGCGTGCAGGGCCCGCGCGCGGTCGGCGTCGGTGCCGCGCGCGACCTCCGTGAAGGCCTCGCCGGTCACCGGCGTGACGTTCTCGACGTACTCACCGGACACGGGCGGCACGTAGTCGCCGCCGATGAAGTGGTCGTACCTCGGCCGGTACGCGACCACGCTGCCGGGCTGACCCGGCGCCGCGTACTGCGTCATTTTCTGCTCCCGCTGACGAACGTGGGTGAGGGAAATGAGAAAGTAGGCCGCAGAACGTTGCATGCTCGTTGCAAGCCGTGGATGGATCAGTGACCCACGACCCCGGGCAACACGCGCTGTTGCTGAGTCGAGTCAGAGACGCCGTGTTGAGTGGTACTCGCACGGTGGATTCGCCACGCTCAGTGATTTCCGCGTCGTGGCAACGGTCACTCGCCGCCAACGTCGACCCGGACCTGCACACCGCACCGACGGTGTTCGCCCAGGACGAGCTCCCCGACCTGCGCGAACGGCACCCGCTGCACCCGAGCCTGCCCTTGCTCCGAGAAACCTTGCTGGGCTTCGCGGAGGAGTCCAAGCACATCATGATCGTCGCGGACGCGCAGGGCCACATCCTCTGGTGCGAGGGCGACCACCACACCCGCACCAGCGCGGAAGACGTCGGCCTGGCCGAAGGAACCCGCTGGTCGGAGGACGCGGCCGGCACGAACGGGATGGGCACCGCGCTGGCGGTCAACTCACCCGTCACGGTGCACTCGGCCGAGCACCTCGTGCGGACCTACCACCACTGGACGTGCGCGGCGAGCCCGATCCGCGACCCCGACAGCGGCTCCACGATCGGCGTCGTCGACCTGAGCGGCCCGATCGAGACCGTCCATCCCTCGATGGTGGCCTTGGTGTCGGCGTCGGCGAGGCTCGCCGAGTCCGAGATGTTCGCCAGGATGCACGCCCAGGACGAGGAGCTGCGCGCACGCAACATGCGCCACCTGATCGCGCTGCGAGGTGAACCGGGCGCCCTGCTCAGCCCCACCGGCAGGGTCGTCGCGGTCGAGCCATACGGGCTGCTGCCGTCCCGCGTCGACGTCGGAAGCGACCGCGTCCGGCTCCCGGACGGCCGCGAGGCGGTGCTGGAAACCCTCGCCCAGGGCTACCTGCTCCGCGTCCCGAGACAGCGGCACGTGCGCAGATCGGTGCTGTCGCTGTCGTTCCTGCTGCCCGAGCCGAAGGTCGTGCTGGACGGCCGCGAGGTGCCGATCTCGCTGCGACACGCCGAGATCCTGTGCGCGCTGGCGTTGCACGGCAGGCTGTCCGCCGACCAGCTCGCGTTGCGTCTCTACGGCGAGCGCGGCAACCCCACGACCGTGCGCGCCGAACTCCACCGGCTGCGCGCCCAGCTCGGCACCGATGTGCTCGCGACCAGGCCTTACCGGCTCACCGCCGACGTCGAGGCCGACTTCCTCGCCGTGCGGGCCGCGCTCAAGGCCGGCGACGTGCCGCTCGCCGCGAGCCGATACCGCGGCTCGCTGCTCCGCCGCTCCGAAGCCCCCGTCGTGCTGGCCGAGCGGGACGACCTCGCGACCGGCATGCGCAAGGCCGTGCTGTCCCGCGGCGACGCGAACGCGATCTGGACGTTCACCCAGACCGACTCGGGCGAACACGACGCCGAAGCCCTGGAACAGCTGGTCAGGCTGCTTCCGGTGGACGACGTCCGCCGCGCCATCGGCTCCGCGCGACTCAGGAGACTCAGTCAGGACGATTGACAAGAGTCTCGCCAACTGAATATCTTCCCAACTAAGAGACTTAGTTGAGGGGGAATCATGCGCGTACTCATCATCGGAGCGGGGACCGGTGGCCTGGCCTTGGCGCACGGGCTGAGGAAGGCCGGCGTGGACGTGGCGCTGTTCGAACGCGACCGCACGCCGCGCAGCATGTTGATCGGCTACCGGGTCGGGATCAGCCAGGACGGCAGCAAAGCCCTCCACAGCTGCTTACCGCCGGA
Organism: Lentzea sp. NPDC051838; assembly: GCF_040681245.1. Taxonomy (NCBI): domain Bacteria; kingdom Bacillati; phylum Actinomycetota; class Actinomycetes; order Pseudonocardiales; family Pseudonocardiaceae; genus Lentzea; species Lentzea sp. NPDC051838. The sequence continues at coordinate 499,863 of NZ_JBFAYI010000005.1, read as the reverse complement.
CGTGTTCGCCGAGTTCGTCCGCACCACCGCTCGCCCGGCCGTGCGGATCAACATGCGCACCGAGAAGTACGGGGAACTGCTGGTCGGCGAGATCCCGCAGGGCTCGGACCCGGCCCACAGCGAGCAGTCGGTCAGCCGCATCGCGATGCGCACGGCGTTGCTCAACGGCCTGGACGACGTCGTCCGCTTCGACAAGACCTTCACGCACTTCAGCCGCAACGACGACGGCTCGGTCACCGCGTTCTTCGACGACGGCACCTCCGAGACCGGCGACGTGCTGGTCGGCGCGGACGGCGCCCAGTCCAAGGTGCGCAGGCAGTACCTGCCGCACGCCAAGATCGCCGACACCGGCATCACCACCATCGCGGGCAAGCTGCCGCTCACCCCCGAACACGCGAAGCTGCTGCCACCGCAGGCCGACGGCGCCGTCACGCTGCTGTACGGCCCCAAGGGCGCGTTCGTGATCATCCACGTGATGCGCTTCGACGGCGAAGGTGTCGAGGACGACTACATCATGTGGGGCTACGCCGCCTCGCACGACAAGTTCCCGGACCTGAAGAGCATGACCCAGGAGCAGCTCAAGCAGGTCGTCCTGAGCATGACCCCGAAGTTCCACCCGAACCTGCGCGAGCTGTTCAAGCTGGCCGACCCGGAGACGGTGTTCGAGATCAAGGTCCGCACCTCGGAACCGCTGCAGCCGTGGGAGGCGAGCAACGTCACGCTGATCGGCGACGCGGTGCACCTCATGACACCGGGCCGCGGCATCGGCGCGAACACCGCGCTCAGGGACGCCGAACTGCTCACCCGCAAGCTCAGCGAGGCCCAAGACCCCGTCCAGGCGATCTCCGAGTACGAGCGGGAGATGGTCAAATACGGCTTCGAGGCCGTCCTGGCGTCGCGCGAGCAGATGGACGGCAACGGCGCGATCCACAAGCCGGTGATCGGCCGGGTCGTGCTCGCGTTCCTGCGGACGTTCCTGCGCGTCACCAACGCCGTCCCCGCGCTGAAGCGAAAAATGCTGGCCCGGGACGCGGCGCACCGTGATCACGTAAATTCGGCTGATGAGGTTGTTCACGCCCGGTGAGGTGGTCGTGCGGCGCGAGGTGCTGCACGGCAAGGTCTGGTCGGAGATGCCGACCAGGGTGGTCGTCGACGAGCCGGGCCTGCTCGCGGTGTTCGTGGAACCCGGCACCCGGCTCACCTACCCCGACCACCACCACCCGCACCCGTGGGACAAGCCCGAACGCGGCTTCTGGCGCGGGCACGGCAAGCTCATGCTGCACCGCCCGGACGACGCCTACTCGGTCGACCTGTTCTGGAAGGGCGACGACCGCGTCTTCGGCAACTACTACCTGAACCTGCAGGCGCCCTATCGCCGCGTCGACGACGGTTTCGAGACCCTCGACCACGCGCTGGACTACACGATGGCGCCCGACGGCACCTGGGAGCAGCGCGACCTCGACGAGTTCGAGGACCAGGTCGCGTCCGGCAAGTACTCCGCCGAGGAAGCCGAGGCGATTCGCGCCGAGGGCGTGAAGATCGAGAAGATGCTGGCGTCCGGCGACATCTGGTGGGACACGGCCTGGGCGGACTGGACGCCTTGAAAGTCCGCCCGCTCACGTTCGACACGCTCGTCTTCGAGATCGCCGGCCGGATCAACGCCCTGAACGGCCGGGTGCGAGTTCTGATCGACGGCGCACCGGCCGCGGAACCGGGCAAGCTCGCGGACGCCGTCGTGGAACCGTTGCGCGCCTTGGGCCGCGCGGTACAACGGGTGTCCACTGAGGACTTCCTGCGCCCGGCGTCGGTGCGGCTGGAACACGGCCGCACCGATTCCTACTCGTACCGCCACGACTGGTTCGACATCAACGGCCTGCAACGCGAGGTGCTCGACCCGGCACTCGACGGCAAAGTCCTGCCGTCGCTCTGGAACGCCGCCACCGACCGGGCCAGCCGCGCCGAGTACGTGGACGTCCCGGAGAACGGCGTGGTGATCGTCGACGGCACGCTGCTGCTGGACCGCTGGCTCCCGGCCGAGCTGACCGTCCACCTCTGGCTCTCCCCCGCCGCGCTGAAGCGCAAGACCACCGAGCAGTGGACGCTGCCGGCGTTCGACGACTACGAACCCCAGGCCGACCTCCTCGTGCGCTACGACCACCCGGAACGACCAGGTCTGGTCGAGTCGTGAACCACTCCTGCGCCTGCGGACATAAGCGGGGCAGAGAGGAGGGTCCGTGACCGACGAAGAACTCTGGGGGCAGGTCCGGGCCGGGGAGAGCGAGGCGTTTGGACAGCTGTTCGAACGCCACGCCCAAGCCGTGTTCGCCTACTGCCTGCGCCGCACCGGCGTGTGGGCAGCGGCCGAGGACCTGATGTCCGTTGTGTTCATGGAGACGTGGCGCAAACGCACGTCAGTGGTGATTGAGGGGTCTCTGCTGCCGTGGCTCTACACCGTCGCGCTCGGTGTCACCCGCAACCACCAACGCTCCAGGACGCGGTACAGGGCCGCTCTTGGCAAGGTTCCGCCGCAGCACGCGGACCAGGACCACGCCGATGACGTGGCACGCCGGGTGGACGCGGAGACCAGGACCAAAGCGGTGATCGCGGAACTGGAGAAGCTGCCCGCGGGAGATCGGGAGGTGCTGGAGATGTCCGCGTGGTCGGACCTGAGCCAGGCGCAGATCGCCCAGGTGCTCGGCATCCCGGTCGGCACGGTGAAGTCCCGCCTCGCTCGCGCTCAGCGGACGGTCCGCGGCGCACTGGTTGAGGAGGCACTGTGAACATCACACCCGACATCCCGCAGCTCGACCCGATGCGGCTGCAGGTCCGCAAACACGCACTGCTCAACGAGATCAGCACGAAACCGTCCCGCCGCTGGTGGCGCTTCGCCGTCCCGGCGACCGCGCTCGTCGCCGCGGTCGTGGCGACGCTGGTGCTGTGGACACCGACGAACCCGAACGCCTACGCGTCGTGGACGGCCGAACCACGAGCACCCGGCGCGGACGCGGATGCCGCGATCGCCGAGTGCCGCGCGATGATCGAGTCGTCCGCCGAGCACGGAGGAGGCTATCGGCCGGACTGGCCGGCAATGCCCACCGAGGTGTCGGTCGTCGACCAACGGGGAATCATGACGCTCGTGCTGTTCACCGGCCCGGAGTCGGAGATGCAGTGCTTTCACACCCCGCAGGGCCACAGCGTCTCGGGCGGCGGGACGTCGAAGGGGCTGGAGCCGCTCGGCGACAAGCTCTTCGGCTCGATCGGCGGCGCGAGCATGAGCACCGACCGGGACGGCAGCAACCCCATGCGCATCTACAGCGGCATGGTCAGCCAGAAGGTCGGCAAGGCCGTCGTGCACACCGAGGACGGCCTGAAGGTGACCGCGACCATCGGCAAGGGCTGGCTGCTCGCGTGGTGGCCGAGCCGCGGCGACGCGACGTCCATCACGTTGTACGACCACGAGGGCAAAGAACTCGGGACCCAGTCCACCAGGATTGGGTAACCTTCAGGGCATGTGGCGGCCGGAGACCAGGAACCGAGCGATGTTGATGCTCGCGGTCTTCCTGCCTGCCCTCTACGCCTTCACGTTGTTCTCCTCACCGACCGAGGTCGTCGCGGCCGTGACCGCGCTCGCCCTCGCGTTGATCGTGATCGTCTCGCTGGTGCCGCTGTCGGTGGCACCAGCGAGGTCGCTCGCGATCAGGGAACGAGCCCAACGATCAGCCCAGCTCAGGCTTCGAAACCCCGACGCCGCGGGCAGGCCCCGTCCTCGAGCACCGGGATGCGGGACGTTCTGACGTCCCCGGAAAATCCCAACTCGATACGGAGAAACAACCCTTGTTCGCTGACCTGGGCGCTGCCCTGGCGAGCTTCGGCATGCCCGCGCTCGCCATCGTCCTGTTCACCATGGCGGTGCGGCTGATGCTGCACCCGCTGGCCCGCGCGGCCGTGCGCGGCGAGAAGGCCAAGGCCAAGCTCGCCCCGGAGATCCAGAAGCTGCAGAAGAAGTACGGCAAGGACCTGATGCGGTTCTCTGAGGAGTCGCAGAAGGTCTACAAGGCCAACGGTGTCTCGATGTTCGCCGGCATGCTGCCGATGCTCGCGACGATGCCGTTCTTCATGGTCATGTACCAGGTCGCCACGACCCCCAGCCCTCTTCTGGCGGGTACGTTTTTGGGCCTTCCGCTAAGTGCTCATTTCCTGAGCACTTTCAACTGGATCTTCTTCGTGCTCTTCGGGTTGCTGGCCGTGGTCGCCTATCTGACCGTGCGCTGGCAACAGTCCCGGATGACGACGACCCCGACCCCTGGCTTCATGACCGGGCTGATCAAGGTGATGCCGTTCATGACGATCCTGGTCGCGGCCTACCTGCCGTTCGCCGCCGGGCTGTACCTGCTCACCACGACGACGTGGACGATCGCGGAACGGGCGCTGCTCTACCGCATCCTGAGCTGAAGCTGCGCGACCAACCGGACGAGCGGGTCGTCCAGATCGAGGTCGATCCGCTTGAGCCGGTACCTCAACGTGTTCGGGTGGACGTGCAGCTGTTCCGCAGCGGCTCGCACGTCCCCCAACGCGTCCAGATACGCCAGCAGCGATTTCGCGGACTCCGGATCCAACGCGGAGATCCTGGGATCGCGGATCCGCGGATTGTCCTGCAGCAATGCGAGAATCTCGCTCACCAGCACCTGTGAGCGGACGTCGGCCAGCGTCGCCACCTCGGCGTCGAGGTCGCGGGCCATCGCGTCCAGCACGCGTTCGGCTTCCTGCCGGGAGATCTGCGCGTCGTCCAAGGTGGACACCGTCGAGCCGACCGCGGCCTGGACCGACGTGTGCAGGTGACGTCGGGCCGTGGCGACGACTTCCCGCGTCAGGCTCAGGAGTTGAGCGTTCGGGGCGAGGTCGGGCAGCAACACGTACGTGCGCCCACCGGACTCGCTCACCAACGCACTGCGCCGGTACGCCGCCGCGTGCACCGAGATCAGCCCGGTCATCTCGGCCCGGCGCAGCTCGTGCTCGCTTCGGTCACCCTCGCCACCGCGCAACGCGAAAACCACGACAGCGCAAGGTTTCAACGGATCGGCGCCGATCTGCCCGGCCACGGTCGCGGCGTCCATCCGGCCGGTGAGCAACGCGGCGAGCAGGTTCTCCCGGAACCGGGACGTCGGCTGGTTGCGCTGCTGGATCAGGTGCGGCGCGGTGACGCGAGCGGCGCCGAGCAGCGCCCGTTCGGCCTGCTCGGTCAGCGGCTGGTCCCCCTCCTGCACCCAGATCGCACCGAGAGGCTGTGAACCCGCGTGGATGCCGACGGCGATGCGGCGCCGGATGCCGAGCTCGGGCCGTTCGTCGATCCGGACAACCTCCTCCGACGACCGCAGGAGGTTGTAGACACCCCACTCGCGCAGCATCTTCAGGTACGGCTCTGGCCCCTGCCGACCGAGGATCGACAGCCTGCGCAGCTCGTCGACCTCGTCGGACGACCGCGAGTAGGCGAGCACGCGGCTCGCCGTGTCCTCGATGCTGACGATCCCGCCGGTCAGGGTCGCAATCGTTTGCGCCAACGCGAACAGGTCGCCGAGCACCTCGCCGTCGTCGGTCGTGGTCGTCAGCACCCCCTTGGCCAACGACTCCAGGTGGCCCCACCGAACCTCGGGCCGGACTTCGAGCAACGCCACACCGGCGTCGACAGCGGCCTGTTCGAGCGCCTGCGACGACTCCTTGACGGCCACTGCAGCGGCTCGCGCCCGTCCGGCAGCCCTGATCAGCGGCAGTGCGGCGCGCCCACGAGCCCCGATCACCAGCGCCAGGTCTCCGGCCGCCACGTCCGGCGGGTCGTCCGGATCCACGATCACGACATCGCGCACGTCGACCTCCAGGCCGTTGGGCGCGACCTGCAGTTCCACGAGCGGATCACCCAGGGCGATCAGGAGGTGTCGAAGGCTCATCTCCTGTCCGATCGTACATCCGTCAGCGTGAATCTTGGCCAGTTGCACAACGGCTGGTGACCTGCGCGGACTTACGGTTTGGGCACCCCACGACGTTGAAGAGGAGTTGCCGAGTGGACGCTGTCACCCAGGTTCCCGCCCCGGTCAACGAGCCGGTCCTGCAGTACGCCCCCGGCACCCCGGAGCGCACGGAACTGCAGGCCAAGCTGGCCGAGCTGCAGAAGGAGCCGCTCGACCTCACGCTGACCATCGGCGGCGAGCAGCGCATGGGTGGCGGCGAGCGCTTCGACGTCGTCCAGCCGCACAACCACCGCTCCGTCCTCGGCACGCTCGCGGGCGCGACGCAGCAGGACACCACCGACGCCCTGCGCGCGGCCCGCGAGGCTGCCCCGGCGTGGCGCGCGATGTCGTTCGACGACCGCGCGGCGATCATCCTGCGCGCCGCCGACCTGCTCGCGGGCCCGTGGCGGCAGACGCTCAACGCCGCGACGATGCTCGGCCAGTCGAAGACCGCGATCCAGGCGGAGATCGACTCGGCGTGCGAGCTGATCGACTTCTGGCGCTTCAACGTGCAGTTCGCCCGCAACCTGCTGGCCGAGCAGCCGATCTCCTCCCCCGGCGTGTGGAACCGCACGGACCACCGCCCGCTCGAGGGCTTCGTCTACGCGATCACGCCGTTCAACTTCACCGCGATCGCCGGCAACCTGCCGACCGCGCCCGCGCTGATGGGCAACGTGGTGCTGTGGAAGCCGTCGCCCACCCAGTCGTTCGCCGCGCACCTGACCATGCGGCTGCTGGAAGAGGCGGGCATGCCGCCCGGCGTCATCAACCTGCTGCCCGGTGACGGTCTCGCGGTGTCCGAGGTGGCGCTGAGCTCCCCCGACCTCGCGGGCATCCACTTCACCGGCTCCACCGCGACGTTCCAGAAGCTGTGGGCGCAGGTCGGCGCGAACATCGCGAACTACCGCTCGTACCCGCGGATCGTCGGCGAGACCGGCGGCAAGGACTTCGTGCTGGCGCACCCGTCAGCTGACCCGGACGTGCTGCGCGTCGCGCTGATCCGCGGTGCTTTCGAGTACCAGGGCCAGAAGTGCTCCGCCGCGTCGCGCGCCTACGTGCCGCGCTCGGTGTGGAACAAGATCAAGGACCAGTTCCTGGCCGAGGTCGAGGCGCTGACCTACGGCGACGTCACCGACTTCTCCAACTTCGGTGGCGCGGTGATCGACCGCCGTTCGTTCGACAAGCTGTCCGGTGTCCTGCAGGCCGCCCGTGCCGACTCCACGCTGGAGATCGCCGCCGGTGGCACCGCGGACGACTCGGACGGTTTCTTCGTGCGGCCGACCGTGATCCTCGGCTCCGACCCGTCGAACTCCGTGTTCACCACCGAGTTCTTCGGCCCGGTGCTCGCGATCCACGTCTTCGAGGACGCGGACTACCTGAAGGTCCTGAAGCAGATGGAGAGCGCGGCGCCGTACGGCCTGACCGGCTCGATCATCTCCCGTGACCGCGCCGCCGTGGCGCACGCGCAGGAGGAGCTGCGGTTCGCCGCCGGCAACTTCTACGTCAACGACAAGCCGACCGGTGCCGTCGTGGGCCAGCAGCCGTTCGGCGGCGGCCGCGCGTCCGGCACGAACGACAAGGCGGGGTCGGTCCACAACCTGCTCCGCTGGGTCAGCCCGCGCTCCATCAAGGAGACCTTCGCGGCGCCCACCACCCACCTCCACCCGCACCAGGGGGCTTGATGCTGCGCAGCACTCTTCTCGCCGCGGCCCGGAACTCGGGTGCGCGGAAGCTCGTCGAGTCGACGCCGCTGACCCGGCCGGTCGTCGAGCGGTTCGTCGCCGGTGACGACGTCTCGGCCGCCATCCGCGCGACCGCTGACGTGTTGAGCGACGGCCGACTGGTCACGCTGGACCACCTCGGTGAGGACACCGTCGAGGAGTCGCAGGCGAACGACACCGTCGAGGCGTACCTGACGCTGCTGGCCCGCCTGGACGCAGTCGGGCTCACCGAAGGCGCCGAGGTGTCGGTCAAGCTGTCCGCCGTCGGCCAGTCGCTGGCCATCGACGGCGAGAAGATCGCGCTGGAGAACGCCCGGCGCATCTGCTCGGCCGCCGCGGTCGTCGGCACCACGGTCACGCTCGACATGGAGGACCACACCACCACGGACTCCACGCTGGGCATCCTGCGCGAGCTGCGCGTGGACTTCCCGTGGGTCGGCGCGGTGCTGCAGGCCTACCTCAAGCGCACTGAGCAGGACTGCCGCGACCTCGCGTACGCAGGTTCGCGTGTGCGGCTGTGCAAGGGCGCCTACCAGGAGCCTGCTTCCGTTGCGTACCAGGACAAGCACGACGTCGACCTGTCGTACGTGCGCTGTCTCAAGGTGCTCATGGAGGGTGACGGCTACCCGATGGTGGCCTCGCACGACCCGCGCCTGATCGCGATCGCCGCGGACCTGGCTTCCGCTCGCTCCAAGGACTCCTACGAGTTCCAGATGCTGTACGGCATCCGGCCCGAGGAGCAGCGTCGCATCGCCGCCGAGGGCAACCGCATGCGCGTCTACGTCCCGTACGGCGACGAGTGGTACGGCTACTTCATGCGCCGGCTCGCCGAGCGTCCGGCCAACGTGGCGTTCTTCCTGCGGTCGCTGCTCACGAAGAGCTGAGCGCCTCGACCGTTTCGAGAGCGAACTCCAGCTTCACCGGCTCACCCACCTCGCGCATGATCTCCACGGCGCGGTGGGTGAGCCGGAGTGCTTTTTGCAGCTGGTACTTGGTCTCCGCGCACAGCCGTGCGTAGATCGTGAGCGCGTCGGCGTACCCGACCTCCCGGTCGAGGTCCTTGCCGAGCAGGTGCCACAGGACGACGGCGGCGTGCGCGGTGTTCCTGGCCTCCACGCGTCGTTCCGCGCCGCGGAGCTTGCACGCGTGGTGCTGCACGGCGCTGATGTACGACGCCGGGGCCTTGTCCTTGTGCGCCCGCCAGAGGTCGACCATCAGCTCGGACGACTCCAGCGCGTGCGCGTGATACTCCATTTCGGACAGTGAGGACGTCATGGGCTGCATGGCGACCGCGAGCTTGACGCCGAAGAAGTCGACGAGCTGGGACGGCAGCCGCCGCGCGATGTCGAACACCTCGCTCGCACTGATCAGCGCCAGGTCGATGTCGTCGTGGATCAGCTGCTGCTCGGTCAGCGTCGCCAGTGCGACCGCGAGGTCGACCTGGTGCCAGACGGTGTTCTCGGCGGCCAGTTCCCGATACACCTCAACGGCTTCCTGGGCCGCTCGCAGTTCGGCGTCGAAGTCGTGCGCGACCTTCACGACGTTGAGCAGCGCGGTGCCGAGGCCCTTGCGGTCGTCCGTTTCCCGCCACAGCATCACGGCTTCCTGCGCGGTGAGCTTGGCGTCCGGGTCCTCGCACAGGTCGCGCAACGCCTGGCTGTGCCGCATCAACGCGTCCGCCAGCTCCGGCTGGAACGTCTGCGGGTTCACCACGGCGAGCCGGCGGAAGACCTCGACGGCTTCCTTGAGAGTCTCGTTCGCCGCTTCCGCCCGGCGCAGCTCGACGAGCATCGTGCCCGCCGCGGCGAGGTTGCGGGCCAGTTCCGGTTCGTAGCGCGGGTCTTCCTGGGCGAGGATGCGCCAGTTCGCGGTCGAGAGCTGCATCGAGTCGGCGGCGTAGGCGTGCTCGCCCTCCGCGTGGTACCGGCGCGCGACCGTCGCCGCGACCCTGGCGAAGTCGACGCGGAACAGCGCCGGGTGGTTCTTCGCGAGCTCCTGGTACATCAACGTCGCCCGGCTGATGGCGTCCATCGAGGCCTCGGGCATGCCGAGTGCCTGGTAGCGGTAGCTGATCTGCTCCAGCGCCGACGCGAGCTGTGGAACCGTCTCCGGGTCGTCGACCGCGATCTCGTGCCAGAGCTGGATCGCCTCCTCCGACACCTTCAGGACTTCCTCGTTGCGGTGCACGGCGATGAGCCGGAGACCCAGGTCTCCCAACGAGTCCGCGAGCAACGGCCGGTTCTCGTGGTCCTGCTCTACCAGCTCGCGGTAGCACTCGACCTCAGCCTTCGAGGCGTCGACGGCTTCTTCCCTGAGGCCGCAGAGTGCCGTGCGGGCGCTGAGCATCCCGTACATCTCGGCGCGTTCGAGGGTGTCCTGGGCGCGTTCGATGAGGCGTTGGGTGAGCGTGGCGGGGATCGAGCAGGTGGCGAACCGTTCGTCGCGGAAGACCTGCCTCGCGATGTGGTCGAGGGTGGTGAAGCTGCCGATCTCGACGGCGATCCGGAGGCTGTCGGGCCGCATGTCCAGCACGACCTTCGGGTCGTCCGAGATCAGTTCGTCGAGCCTGGCCCTGAGATGGGGCCAGCGGTGGGCGGCGCGGGCGAGCAGGTCCGGGTCGGGGGTGTCCGGGGTGGCGACGGCGAGGTGGTCCTCGGCGATGCGGCCGGACATGGGGGCGTTGTCGTGCTTGAGGAGCTGGCGGACGAGCTGCGTGCGGTTCACGTCGCACGGGTCGCCGTGGACCGCGGTCAACGCGGCCAGGTGCAGGTCGAGGACCGTCTCGCCGGCGATGTTGGGCGGCGGCTCGTCCGGCGCCGTGACGTTGAGCTGTTTCGCGAAGTGCCTGCAGGCGAGGGTGAACGACTCCTCGCGGTCTCGCATCGAGGGTTCGAGCTCGAGATCGGCGACCTCGTGGTCGAAGTCCGCGATGCGCTGGCGGGTCGAGGACCACCACCAGCCCGTGGTCCTCGCCGCCAGCAGCACGCGGGTGCGCTCCGGGCCGTGCCGGAGTGTGTCCTGCAGCCTCAGGAAGATGTCGTTCCAGGTGAGGCGGTCGGCGTCGTCGACGATCAGCAGCCTGCCGTGCTGTTCGTCGTGGTCTTCCTCGAAGCGCTGCAGCAGCCTGGTCTTGCCCGCGCCCGCTGGAGCGTGCAACAGCAGAGATGCCTTCAGCGCAGGGCTGTCACGCCACTGCGTGAGTGCCTGCAGTTCGGATTCTCTGCCGTGAAAGGGGACCACCTGATGGGTGGGGTCCAGCAGTGCGGCGACGCTGAGTGCTCGGTCCACAGCCTCATAGTCGGCTGATGGTCAGGCAAGGGGTAGGAAGACCACACCATCGTGGAGTTTTCCCGTTTTTCCTTCACTCCTTTGCTGACTGGCTTGGAGATCCTCCAACAGCTAGCTGCGCCTTGCCAGGTGGTGGCGGTAGCTCTCGTACTGGCCGACGAACTTCGGGCGGATGCGGGCGAGCTCCAGGACGCGGGACAACGCGTCGCGGTGGCCGATGAAGTCCGCGCCGGCGTAGTGGGCGCCGTTGAGACCGCCGATGATCCGGGCCCGCAGCGGCATCTGCTTGCGCGAGTACTCCTTGCGGAAGAAGCTGCCCGGAGCCATGCGCTGGCGGATCGAGCTCTTCACGTTCTCCGTGACGTCGCGCTCGTGGATCCACGCGAGCTCGCCGATCTCCTGCTGGAGCTTGCCGAACCGCTCGTAGCTGCGCGCGTCGTAGACGTCGATCACCGAGAAGTGGCCGCCGGGCTTGAGCACGCGGACGACCTCGCCGTAGAAGCGCTCGACGTCCGGGTAGTTGTGCGAGCTCTCGACGTTGATCACGAGGTCGAACTCGCCGTCCTCGAACGGCAGCTGCTCGGCGTCGCCCTCGACGTACGAGAGGCGGTCGCCGCGGCCGAGCAGCGCGTTGGCCCTGCGGACGGCCGCACCGGAGATGTCGAGACCGACCGCTCGGGCAGGGTCGACGAGGCGGCTGAGAAAGTTCAGCCCCTCACCCATGCCGCAGCCGACCTCCAGCACGTTGAGCGTCCTGAACTCGTTTTTGCTGTGCGGCAGGCCGCGCAGTGTTTGGAAGTAGAGCTGCTCCGAGAAACCGTCGCTGACGCCCGCGTTGAAGTTCGGGCAAATACCGGTCAGTTCATTCAGCAGTTCCGGGCAGTGCATGCCCCAGTTCCAGAAGTCGCCTGTCCGCGACCACGACGCCACGTCGTCGTAGACCGCCGAGACGGCGCCTTTGATCTGGTCAGCGCCGGGGATGCCGGCGTTGAGGTCGCGCAGGCCGGTAGCCGCGTTGCCGTTGGTCATGAGGCTCTCCCAAGGTGAGCGTTCCTTGGGTTCGCACTGTGGCAGCGCTCCCACTAGGAGATGCCCTTTCGTGCGTTCAATTCGAGTGAATTCATAGAGTTCAGCTGAGAAAACGATTGTTGTAAACCTTTCCAAAACTTCCCGGTTCATTTCCCGGTCCAACTCGCTTTCAGCCTGGACTGAAACTGTCAGACCCCCGAGGCACAATCGGTTCGTGCTGGTCGCCCTCGTCCCGGACGCGGACGGCGCAGGCAGATGGCAGAAGCTGCACGACGACGGGACGCCCGCGGGTCCCGAGATGGCAGCCTCGTCGTTGGCCTCCGCTGTCGCGTCGCTGGAGCGTGCCCACAAACCGCGCTGGGTCTGGGCGGACACCAGCGAGACCTATCCGGTACTGCTCGCCGCCGGGGTGCGCGTCGACCGGTGCTGGGACCTGCACCTGACCGAGGCGATCCTGCTCGGCGTCGAGGGCAGGCACCGCGAGCCGAAGGAGCTGGCCGCGGCGGTGGCGCGCGAGCTGAGGCTGCCCGCCCCGCCGGATCTGGGGCCGCGCAAGAAGGACGTCGAGCTGACGTTGTTCGCGCCGGAACCGATGGGGCTGCCCGGCGGCACGGACGAGCTGGCCGCGTTGTCGATGGTTTTCCGGGCCCAGCAACGGAATCCGGCGATGGGGTTGCTGATCGCGGCCGAGTCGGCCTCGGCGTTGGTGGCCGCCGAGATGACGCACCACGGGCTGCCGTGGCGGGTGGACGTGCACAACGCGATCCTGGAGGAGATGCTCGGGCCGCGGACGGCGCCCGGTGTGCGGCCGAAGTTGTTGCAGGCGCTGGCGGATCAGATCCGGGAGGCGTTCGGCGGCAAGGAGGTCAACCCGGACGCGCCGGCGAGCGTGGTGCGAGCCTTCGCGCGCGAAGGCATCGACGTGTCGTCGACGCGGAAGTGGGTGCTGGAGAAGATCGACCACCCGGCCGTGGAACCGTTGCTGGACTACAAGGAGCGCGCCCGCGTGTGGGTGGCGCACGGCTGGACGTGGCTCGACGCGTGGGTGCGCGACGGGCGGTTCCGGCCGGACTACGTCGTCGGCGGCGTGGTGACGGGGCGGTGGGCGTCGCGTGGCGGTGCGGCGCTGCAGATTCCCCGGCTGATGCGGAAAGCGGTGCTCGCGGACGAGGGCTGGTGTCTCGTGGCGGCCGACGCCTCGCAGCTCGAACCGCGGATTCTCGCTGCCCTGTCAGGAGATCAGCGGCTGATCGAGGTGTGCACGGACGACGACCTGTACGCCGCACTGGCCGCCGACTCGTTCAAGGGTGAACGGCCGCGGGCGAAGATCGCGATGCTCTCCGCCATGTACGGCGGCACTTCGGGCGAGGCCGGACCGCTGCTCGCCGTGCTGCGCAAGAGATTCCCGCAGGCCGTCGGGTACGTCGAGTCCGCCGCGCAGGCCGGTGAGCAGGGCCGCATGGTGCGCACCCGGCTCGGCCGCACCTCGCCGGCGCCGTCGGAGGCGTGGCGCGAGCTGACCGGTGGCGCGGACGACTCGGGTGAGGTGTCGAGCTCGTCGCGGCAGGCGGCGCGCAACTGGGGCCGCTTCACCCGCAACTTCGTGGTGCAGGGCAGCGCGGCGGACTGGACGGCGGCGTTGCTCGGCGTGCTGCGCAACCGTTTGCCGGCCGACGCGCACCTGGTGTTCTTCCAGCACGACGAGGTGCTCGTGCACTGCCCGCGCGAGGACGCCGACGCCGTGATCGAGGCGATCGCGGAAGCCGGACGTGAGGCGACGCGACTGCTGTTCGGCGATACCGCGGTGCGTTTCCCGATGACCGCCGTGCCCGTCGACTGCTACGCCGACGCGAAATAAGTCCAAACGAGACGCTGCGCGACCTGCGCCGTTCGACGTCGTTGCTCCGAACGGCCGCTTGTATCGATTCCGTGAGAGCGCTCTCATAAATGGACTGCACCCGTGACAAGGAGGTCACTCGCGCATGAGGCAACGCCGCCGCATCCTCGCGGCCACGACAGCTCTTATTGCCGCGGTACCCCTGGCGATCGCCGCCATGTCCGCCAACGCTTCGATCCCACCCCCTGCTGCGGGATGGACGCAGGTGTGGGGTGACGACTTCAACGGCCCGAACGGATCGCTGCCGTCGAGCTCCAACTGGATCTTCGACCTGGGTCACGCGTACCCGGGAGGCCCCGCGAACTGGGGCACCGGAGAGATCCAGAACTACACGAACAGCACTCAGAACATCAAACTCGACGGGTCCGGCAACCTGCGGATCACCGCGCTGAAGGACGGCGCGGGCAACTGGACGTCGTCGCGCATCGAGACCCAGCGCTCGAACTTCAAACCGGCTCCCGGCGGCAAGCTCGCCATCGAGGGCCGCGTCCAGATGCCGAACGTCACCGGCCAGGCCGCGCTGGGCTACTGGCCCGCGTTCTGGGCGCTCGGCTCGCCCTATCGCGGCAACTACTGGAACTGGCCGGGCATCGGCGAGTTCGACATCATGGAGAACGTCAACGGCATCAACTCCGTCTGGGGCGTGCTGCACTGCGACGTCGCGCCCGGCGGTGCCTGCGGCGAGTTCACCGGCATCGGCGCCTCGCGGGCGTGCCCCGGCGCGTCCTGCCAGTCGGCCTTCCACACCTACCGCTTCGAGTGGGACGACGCCGCCAAGACGTTCACCTGGTTCGTCGACGGCCAGCAGTTCCACCAGGTCACCCAGGCCCGCGTCGGCACCGGCGTGTGGAACCAGATGACGTCGCACGCGGGGTACTTCGTCCTGCTGAACCTCGCGATCGGCGGCGCGTTCCCGGACGCGCTGAACCCCGGCCAGCCGACCCCTGTCGCGGCCACCCAGTCCGGGCATTCGATGGTCGTGGACTACGTGGCCGTCTACTCGTCTGGCGGCGGTCCCACCACTCCCCCGACCACCACGACCACGACGACGACCCCTCCGGGTGGCGGCGGCTCGGCCTATTCCGAGCTGCAGGCGGAGAGCGCGTCCGAACGGTCCGGTGGCTCGGTGGGGGTCGGTGACGGCGGCTCGGCCGTGCAGCAGATCGCGAACGGCGGCTACCTGAAGTTCTCCGGCGTCGACTTCGGCTCGGGTCCGGCCCGGCAGTTCTACGCCCGCGTGGCGTCGGGTGCTTCCGGTGGCGTGAGCGGCCTGGTCGAGGTGCGGCTGGACTCGCGGACGGCGTCGCCCGTGGGCACGTTCGCGGTCGGCAACACCGGTGGGTGGGACGCGTGGAGAACCATTCCCGCCAACATCTCCAACATCAGCGGGGTGCACGACGTGTACGTGACGTTCACGTCCGGTCAGCCCGCGCCTTATGTGAGCGTGAACTGGGTGAAGTTCGGAACCTGACCCCCGGGAGCGCGGCCCGGCTCCGCCTTGGGCTAGAATCTCGTCCGTACTGCTGCGGACGATTAGCTCAGCGGGAGAGCACTACCTTGACACGGTAGGGGTCACAGGTTCAATCCCTGTATCGTCCACGCTCGAAGAAGGGCCCGTCATCGCTGACGGGCCCTTCTTGCTGTTCTAGGCCGGGTTGTCACCGTGGGTCAGCGTCTCCCACGAGACGAACAGGTTGTTCGTTCCGTGTGGACGGCGCTGGGTGGTCCACGTCTCGGTGTTCGGCATGGGGTTGCCGAGCCGGTTGTGCATCGCGTTGTAGCCGACCTCGGTGATCGGGCCCAGGCCGCGTTTCACCGTTCCGCCGCACAGCCAGGACGGCGGTCCGGTCAGCTCGTACGTCGTCTGGAAGCCCAGGGCTTCCCTGAGGCGGGTGCCGACCTCGGGGTAGAGGTCGACGCCCTGGATGCGCGACGTCTCGGCCACGTGGGAGATGCTCGACAGGCCGTATCCCGTGTGGACGAAGTCGCGGCAGGTCTCCTGGGTGAGGCCGTTCACGAACGTCGACTGGTTGTGCCAGAAGCCGATGATCTTCTCGCGGGTGTTGAGGTTGTTGCTGGGCACGGTTTTCGGCAACGCGCCGTCGGACGTCAGGTAGATGAACGCCGGAACCCTCGCGCGGTAGAGGGAGATGCCGCGGTCGTAGATGGCCTTGTCGTCCAGGAACACGCCGATGCCGACGATCGCCTCGGCGATGCTGAGCTCCCAGTTGCCGGTGCGCGGGTCGCTGCCCTGGATCTCGTTGTAGTAGACGTTGCGCAGCATCGTGCCGAACCTGGTGGCGTTGGGCCAGTTCCCGTAGACGTGCTTGATGATCTCCGCCGCTCGCGGCCAGCTCGAGCCCGACCACGCGGTCTGCAGGTGCGCGTTGTCGTTGGTGTGGTCGCGGATCGTGGCCGACCAGGCGTCCATGATCTGGATGGACTTGGTGGCGTACCTGACATCCCGCGTCACGTACCACGCGAGGGCGTGGGTGTACGCGGCGATCGCGTCCTCGCGTTCGTCGGTGCAGCCGAGGTTCGGGTTGGACACCGGTCCGCACTCGACGACCGCACGGGGATGCGGGGTGTACGAGAGCGATGCGTACCGGGAGCCCATCATCGAGTCGTAGGCACGCTTTTGCGGTTGGGTGCCGGCGTTGACGCGGGTGCGCACGACGTCGAGCTGGGCCTTGCTGACGAGCACTCCGGGGTGGGTGAACGTCGGCGGTGCGGCGTTGGCGACAGGGGTGATGCTCAGTGCGAGCACCAGCGCGGCCAAGGCTTTGTGCAGGGGTTTGCCTTGCATGCAGTTGTCCTTCGTTCGTCTCCTCTGGTGGTGTGGCGACGGGTGTTTTGTCTTGCGTACCACGGGAGAGAGCGAACTGGCGGACCGGTTTTCGGGCCGGTCATAATGGAGGTCGTGTACGCGGAACGTCCCGCACCCGCGGGTCTGGCTTGCCTGTGGACGCGCACGGTGTCTTCCGAGACCGTGCAGCGTGTGGTGCCGGACGGGTGTACGGACCTGATGTGGTCGCCGGCGACCGGTTCGCTGTTCGTGGCCGGACCGGATACTGCCGCGCAGCTCGCTGTCGTCGCGCCGGGGACGTTGTACGGCGTTCGGTTGCCGCCCGGTGCGTTTCCGTCGGTGTTCGGGGTGCCTGCGCATGCCGTGCGGGATCTGCGGGTGCCGTTGTCTTCCCTGGTGCCGGACGCGCGGCTGTCCTCGTTCTCGGAGATGGTGGAGTTCTGCGCGTCACGGGTTGTGGTGGATCCGGCGTTGGCGGCCACGGCGTCGTTGTTGCGGACTTCCGATGTGGCTTCCGCTGCCTGGGAGATCGGGTTGAGCTCGCGTCAGCTGCGTCGCCGTTGCCTGGACGCGTTCGGGTATCCGCCCAAGGTGTTGCAGCGGGTGTTGCGGTTCGATCTTGCGATGCGCCTGGCCTGGAGGGGTATGCCGTTCGCTTCGGTGGCTGTCGAGGCCGGGTATGCGGACCAGGCGCATCTGGCTCGTGAGGTGCGGTCGCTGGCCGGGGTGCCGTTGGGTCAGCTGATCCGGCCGTAGCGTTTGAGGGTCAACAACGCGTCGATCGTGGCGATGGAACGCCATTCGAAATTGACGACCGGTGTGAAGGCCGGGAAGCCGAAGTTCCAGCCGCCGTCTTCCTGTTGGCCGTCGTGGAGTTCGTCAAGATCCTTGCTGAATTCGTCGTCGGTGAACCAGCTTCGGGCGAGACTCGTCGGTTTGGCCGCGTAGTGGTGCGGGGCCAGGTTTTCCTCGTTGCCGTCCTGGTAGAGGTGCTTGATCTTTTCGGCCGCGAGCTCGGCTCGTTTCCGGTCGTCCGTCTCGTCCAGGAACATCACCGCTGCCCGGAGCTCGTACGGATGGGTCTTCTCGAGCGCGTCGATCTCCTGCCAGCAGTAGTCACTGGCCCTGTCGAGCCAGGGGTGGGTGACGCCGAGGGCTTTCAGCGCGGCGGCGATCTGCGCTGTGAGCAGGAGTCCGCCCTGGTCGTCGGCCTGCACCCACGGCGCCTTGGGGTGGTCCTTCGAGGTGGACAGGCCGAACGGGACGCTCCCGCCCGGGCAGGTCGCCTCCAGCCAGTTCAGGATCGATTCCGCGTGTTCCGGGGCGTTGACCTCGCCGAACACCTGCAGCGCGCGCAGGGCGTGCAGCGGCTGGCTGGTGGGCCCGCGGTGGTCCGGTTCGAGGGCGAACCCGTACCCGCCGTCGTCGTTGCGGTAAGCCAGCACGGCCTGGACCACACCGTCAGCCGAGCCGCCGTCGAAAGCGTGCTCGAACCAGCGTTGTTCCAGCGTGCGGGCGTTGTGCCAGATGAAGTTCCTCGCTCGTTCGATCATGTCTCGACCGTAGGCGGCTCATCACGCTGGGTCTTGAACGAATCGGCCATGTGACCTGATCAGCTGATTCGTTCGCCTCCAAGGGGAACCACGCTTGTGCGAAAATCCTCCAACAGGGGTGTGGAGTTCTGAGGGGAGCTGGCCGGAATGCTGATGTTCGACGCACTCGTACCCATGAGAGCCGGTGCGGCCGCGGGAGGCGCGGCAGGAGCGCCCGCCGGTGGGGTCACGAAGTTCAGCGTGGACCCGGACCAGGCCCAGAAGATGATCGACGGCCTCAACCTCGCCATCCAGAAGCTGGTCGACTTGGAGAAGAAGAGCGGCCAGCTCAAGCTCGCGGGTGCTCCCGGTCCCGACCCGGTCAGCGAACAAGCGAAGACCTCTATGACCAAGACCGCCGGTGAAAACCCAGGTGGCTACCAGTGGGCGAACAGGGAAGCGCGGAAAGCGCTTGAGCAGACCGTCAAGAACATCGAGAAGGCTCTGGCCAAGTACCGGGGCACCGACGATGCGGCACACGCCGCGCTGAAGGGCTGACACGATCTTGAAGCGCATGACCGCTCTGCTGGCCACGGTGTTCGCCTTCGGCGCACTCGCGGGGTGCACGAGCACCCAGACCGGCGGGACCCCTACGACGGGCGCCCAGACGACGAGCGACAAGCCCACGAGCGACGGGTCGGACACCGGTCTGAGCATCGCCAAGTTCGTATCCGCTCCGTGCACCATCCTCAAGCCCGACCAGGTGACCACGCTCGGCGCTGTGAAGGCGCCGGCGCCTGGCACAGGACTGCTCGGCCCCAACTGCACCTGGGACGGTCAGAACGTCATCAAGAACTCGTCCTACACGGTCAACGTGACTGCGGACAAAGACTTCGACGACATGGTCAACAACGTCAAGAACGACCCTGTCTTCACCGACAAGAAGCTCAACGGCATCCGGGTTATCACCACTGATTCGGTCGATGGCGAGCTGGCCTGCATGAGTTCCGTCCAGGTCTCCAAGACCGACTCGGTCACGGTGCAGGTCTCCGCCTCCGCGGACGAGCGGGCCACCAAGAAGGCCTGTCCCGAGGCCGAGCGAGTCGCGCAGTTGATCATCACAAACCTGAAGGGGTAGGCATATGACTGGGGAAGCGCCGAACACCGCAGGCTTCGTGATGATCCCCTGCGCGACCGGCGATGCTGTGTACAAGTGGTTCGAGAAGGGCAAGGGCCCGAGCCAGAGCACCTCACCGGCCGCGGACGCCTGGAACGGGCTCTCCAAGGGCCACGTGGAAGTGTCGGACCTGATCAACCAGGCCGTGCGCGACTCCGGCGCCAGCTGGGAGGGCGCGGCGGCCGACGCGGCCCGTGGCGCGACGTCACCCCTCGCGACCTGGGCCGACGTCACCGGTGAGTCCGCGACCTCCGCGGGCAAGAGCACCGAGCAGATCGGGCAGGCGTACGTCGACGCCAAGAACTCGATGTCGAAGCCGCCCGTCATCCCGGACAAGCCGTGGCTGAACGACTGGCGGCCCTGGACGACCGACTACGACGAGGCCGTCGAGAACAACCAGAAGGCCAACGAGCAGAACGTCCGGGCGTACCAGCAGTACGGCCAGGCCGTTCAGGCGAGCGTCAACACCATGCCGACCTTCATCTCGCCCACCGCCAGCGACGCGGGCATGGTGGACGACGGCAACAAGAAGATCATCGAGAAGGTCGACCCGCCCGGCACGGGTGACCCGTACACGCCGCCCAAGACGGGCAACCCGCCCGGCACCGGCCAGCCTCCCGGCTCGGACGGCCGCACCGACCTGTCGGGCTGGAAGCCGCCGGGCAGCGGCGACGACACGACCAACCCGTCGTGGCAGAACGACCCCAACGACCCGCGCAACAGGCCGCCGGGCATCGGCGACCCGAACGACCCGCGCAACAGGCCTCCCACCGACACGGGCATCCCGCCCGGCGGCAGGTGGGACCCGAACAACCCGAACGACCCGCGCAACCGCGGCCGGCTCGACCCCAACGACCCGCGCAACCGTCAGGGTGGCCCTGGCGGACCCGGCGGAAAGTCCGGTGGCGGCGGTGCCGGTGGCGGTCGTGGTGGCGGCATGGGCGGCGGTGGCCTCGGTGGGGCCGCGGCGGCGCGTGCCGGCGGACCTGGCGGTATGGGCAGCGGCTTCGGTGGCGCGGCCGGTGTCGCCGGTGAGGGCGCCGGCCGTGGTGCCGGTGGCTTCGGACCTGCGGGTGCCGCGGGTGCGGCTGGTCGTGGTGGCGCGGCCGGCATGGGTGCCGGAGGCATGGGCGGCGCCGGCGGCAAGGGACAAGGGGACGAGGACACGGAGCACAAGTCCGCGTCCTACCTGCAGGAGACCGAGGACATCTTCGGCGACGGCACGATGGTGGCTCCGCCGGTCATCGGCGGATAAGGAGAGAACGTGCTGAGAAGCAGGGTCGCCATTCCGGTCACCGCGCTTTACCAGGCGTGGCAGGCGGCGGGTCTGCCGACGCTGCACCGCGCGCTGCTCGCCCAGGTCGACTACGACTCCGATCTCCTCGAGTCGGGCGACCTGAGCGAGCTCGAGCGCCTGCAGCGTTCGGCGTGGGCACAGCTCGAGCAGTACGGGCTCGCGCGCGGCAGCCAGATCCACCCGGACCTGGCTAGCGCACTGCGGCTCGTCGTGGAGGCCAGCGTCGAGTACTGGGCGTACTTCAGCTTGAAGGACGGGCCGCAGCAGAGCGCGCTGGTCGTGTCGAACGGCGAGGACGCGCTGCGCATCGTGCTGACGCCGGACCAGCAGTTCGTGCTGGAGCCGGTGCGGCCGGAGGAGGCACCGCAGGCGCTGGTCGGCGCGCTGCCTCCGACGCCCGCGGGCAAGGGCAACCCGATCACGTTGCCCGAGGACGCCCTGGAGCAGAAGCGGCAGCCGTCCTACGAGGACACCGGCTCGTTCATGCAGCAGAGCCGTCCGACGAGCACGCCGAACGACCAGCTGGTCGCGCAGCTCAAGGAGATCATGAACCAGCCGCGCACCGGCGCCGGCCAGGTCTACTCGGCCAAGCGCGACCACCTCGGCCGCAAGCAGCGTTGCGTCGCCCCGCTCACGTTCATCGACACGCCGAGCGGGCGCTACATCGCGGCGAAGGACCAGGGCTGGCTGCGGGTGCAGCCTGCCGACTTCGGCACCCTGGCCCAGATGACCGCGACGATGCCGTGATCAGGTGAACCGCAGCGCGTCCGGACCCAGTTCGGCCGGGCTGCGGTGCCCTGACAGTCCGAGCGTCAGGTCGAAGTCCGCGAGCAGGCTCCGCAGCACGTGCCGCACCCCGACCTGCCCGCCGTGCGCGAGCCCGTAGGCGAACGGCCGCCCGACCATCACGGCCTTGGCTCCCAGCGCCAGCGCCTTCACGACGTCCGCGCCGGTCCGGATGCCGGAGTCGAAGAGCACGTCGACCTGCTCCCCCACCGCCTCCACGATCGACGGCAGCGCGTCCAACGACCCCACCGCGCCGTCCACCTGACGCCCGCCGTGGTTCGAGACGATCACACCGTCCATTCCGGACTCGACAGCCTTGCGCGCGTCGTCAGCGTGCTGAATTCCTTTGAGGACGATCGGCCCGTCCCAGTGCTCACGCAGGAACGCCAGCTGGTCCCACGACTTGTCGGTGCCGGTGAACAGCTGCACCCACCGCAGGATCGCCATCGGCAGGTCCTCCTCCGGCGACTTCTGCAGCCCGGCCCGGAAAACGGGGTCGCTGAACGGAATCGCCGTCCCCACCCCGCGCAGGAACGGCAGGTACGCCTGGTCCAGGTCGTGCGGCCGCCACGCCAGCGTCCACGTGTCGAGCGTGACCACCAACGCCGTGTACCCGGCCTTCTTCGCCCGCTCCAGCAGCGAGGCGCACACGTCCGGGTCGTTCGGCCAGTACAGCTGGTACCAGCGCGGCCCGTCCCCGGAAGCCTCGGCGACCTCCTCGATCGTGTGCGACGACGCCGTCGACAACACCATCGGAATCCCGAGCTCGGCCGCCGCCCGCGCCGTCGCCAGCTCACCGTCAGGATGCAGAATCGACTGCACGCCAACGGGTGCGAGCATCACCGGCGCGGGCAGATCGGTGCTCAGCACGTTGACGCCGAGGTGCCGTTCGGTCGCGTTGGTCAGCATCCGCGGCACGATCCGCACGCGGTCGAACGCCTCGCGGTTCGCCCGCACGGTGGCGCCCGACCCCGCGCCTCCCGCCACGTACCAGAACGGCCCCGGCCCCAGCCTGTCGCGCGCGGACTGCTCCAGCGCGTCCGGATCGGTGGTGAACGGCGGCACGGCCCCACCGAGGCCCTGCAGGTAGATCTCGTTCTGGTACGAGGCGAAGGAGGTCATGCCGCCTAGCTTGCTACGAAGCGAGCTGGACTAGGAAGAACTCGTTGCCGAACGGGTCGCTGAACCAGGTGGCCCGATCACCCCACGGCATGGTCTCCGGCGCGCCCTTGACCTGCACTCCCTTCTCCGCGAAACGGGCAACGTCCCCGTCGATGTCGTCGGTGATCAGCGAGATGCCGCAGCCCATCGAGAACGACACGTTCGGCGTGTCGTTCAGCGACAGCGCGAACGCGGTCTCGGCGCCGGGAGGAGCGACGGTCAGCCAGCGCATGCCCGCCTCATTGCTGTCCTGCCGCTTCTCCCAGCCCAGCACGTCCACGTAGAACGACACCGCGTCGTCCAGCGAGCGGACGTTGATCGTCACCGAGTGCGCATGAGTAATCATGCGAAGAAGCTATGCCCGCGCCACCGCTGGACGCTTCTTCGAAACTGCTCGACGTGGCCACCGCGACTCCAGCCACAGGGCTACCGGGGCGGCGGTGACCACTGTGGACACCGTGCCCGCGATCAGGCCGATCAGCAACGCCGTGGCGAAGTTGGCCAGGGAGCCGTCGCCGAGCACCAGCAACGCCGACAGCACGAAGAGCACGCCGATGCCGGTGTTCACGGTGCGCGGCACGGTTTGCACGACCGCGTCCGACACGACGTCCGGGTAAGGCGCCTTCAAACGCGAACCGCGCAGCGAACGCAGGCGGTCGAAGACGACCACGGAGTCGTTCACCGAGTAGCCGATCACGGTCAGCAACGCCGCCAGGAAGACGCCGTCGGCGGTCTTGCCCATCCACGCGAACACGCCGATCAGCACGAGCACGTCGCTGAGCAGCGCGGCGACCGTCGCGACGCCGAGGCGCCAGTCGAAGCGCACGGCCAGGTAGCCCAGCTGGGCGGCGACGGCGATGGCCAGGCCGATCACGGCGTTGCGGCGCAGTTCGGAGGACAGCGACGGGCCGATCAGCTCGTTGCTCGACTGGCGGGCGCCACCGTCGACGGCGGACGACACGACCTGCCCGATGCGGGACGACTGCGCCTCGTCGATCGGGCCGGTGCGCAGCGAGACCTCGTTGCCGGAGGAGGACACCACGACGTCGGAGAAACCCGCGTCGGACAAGGCACTGCGCACGCGGCCCGAGTCGATCGGGCTTCCCGCGGTGAAGTCGAGCATGCGGCCGCCGGTGAACTCGACGCCCAGGTTCAGGCCGCGCACGAACAGGCCCGCGAACGCCGCCAGCACCACCACACCCGCGGCCAGCAGCCAGCGAGAAGGCTTGCGGTAGAGCACGACGGAAAGCCGCTGCCGCACCCAGCCCAACGTGTGCAGGCCGCTCAACCGAGGCCGGGCGGCGACGAACCGAGTCCTGAGCACCCACAGAACCAGCACTCGCGACAACACCAGCGCGCTGAACATCGACGCCAGCACACCGATGGTCAACGTGACACCGAAGCCCCGCACCGGGCCCGTGGCCAGCCAGAACAGCAAGCCCGCGGCCAGCAGCGTCGTCACGTTCGAGTCGGCGATCGCGCTCAGAGCCCCGCGGAAACCACCCTCCGCGGCACGGCGAAGATTTGGTTTTCGGGCGTACTCCTCGCGCGCTCGTTCGAAGATCAGGACGTTCGCGTCGACCGCCATGCCGATCGCCAGCACGAACCCGGCCAGACCGGGCAACGTCAACGTCGCGCCCACAGCCAGAAGCCCCGCGTAAGCGACACCCGCGTAGCCCGCCAGCGCTACGACGGCCAAGAAACCGGCCAGACGATAAGCGAAGATCAAGAACACCGACGTCAGAGCGATACCGATGATCGCGGCCTGCGCGCTGGCCTCGATGGCCTCCGCACCCAAAGTGGCGCCGACGGTGCGTTGTTCGATCACCTCGACCGGCACGGGCAACGCGCCGGAACGGATCACCAGCGCGAGCTCCTTGGCCTCGGCCTGACCGAACCGGCCGGTGATCGTCGTGGAGCCACCGGCTTGACCAGCGCCACAAGCGGTGTCGAGGCTGACCTCGGGTGACGAGATCGGCTTGCCGTCCAGGACGAAGGCGATCTGACGGCCAGGCGTGCCGGACGGTTCGCAGGCCGCCTCTCCGGTGACCTTCTGCCAGACCGAAGGCGCGTCGCCGCGGAACGAGATGTTCACGACGAACCCGGCGCCCTGCGGGTTGCGGACGGCGGAGGCGTCCGAGATGCCTTCGCCGGTCATGACGGTCTGGCCGTTGCGCTGCACCACGAGCTGAGCGGTGCGGCCCAGCACCTTCACCGCTTCGGCCGGATCTTGGACGCCGGGCAACTCCACGACGATGCGGTTCTCGCCGGAGCGGGCGATGACGGGTTCGGCGACGCCGAGTGCGTCGACTCGGCGCCTCAACACCTCCAAGGAACGGTCGGCGGCGTCGGAGTCGCCCTTGGCTTCGAGGACGATCTGGGTGCCGCCGCGCAGGTCGAGGCCGAGGCGGGGATCAGTGGTGAGCAGCAGAAAAGCGGATGCGACGAGGATCCCGAGCGCTATGAGACCGCGCACGAGGAGACCCCGCCGCGCATCAGAGCGCGACATGGGTGAATGAGCCTTCCGGGAAAGTGGTTGCTGAGTAAGGGAATTCAGCGACCGGAAGGCGGCGAGCGGTCTCGCTGCGGCGTCCAGCGGATGCCGTCGGGCGTGCGGTGGACGCGGCGGGCGAACGAGACGACGAAGCGGAACGGCAGGCCGGGGCGAACGACCGGCGGCACGTCCATCGGCAGCTGCGACTGCGGCACCTGCGCGGCGTGGTGGTTGTGCGGCTTGGGTGCGGCGCCCGGCAGGTTCGCGATGCTCTGCGCGTACCGGACGACGGAACCCTCGGCGGGCGCCGGTGCGGGCGCGGCGACGATGAACAGCTGTCCGAGGAACAGCAGGAACGCCAGTGCGACCGCGTTGCGACGCATCACCGCTTCCTGCCTCCCCCGACGTACACGAGCGCTCCCCCCACGACAGCGCACAACCAGGAAAGCACAAGTGGCTGCATCGTGGTTGCTCCGAGGAACAACGCGACGGTCCAGCCCACCAGAATCAGCGCCGAAGCGGCGAGCAGCGACACCGTGATCGCGAGCTTGCGCAGGCTGAAGAGCAGCTTGTACGGGCGCAGCCGCAACGCCACGACCAGGCAGCACAGCACCAGCGCGCCGGTGAAGAAGCCCAGGTAGGGCGTGGGGCGCGGCATGCCGGCGACCAACGCGAGTAAGCCGCCACCGACCAGCAGCAACGACAGCATCCGCAGCGCCCGCCACACCTGCACCTTGTTCAGCTGCATCGGCGCGGGCTTCGTGGCACGGCGCCGTTGCACGGTCGCGAGGTTGGCCTTGGAGTCCGCGTCGGACGGGTCGAGCTTGATCGCCGTGCGGTAGGCGTGCTCAGCGGTGCCCCAGTCACGCATGCGCAGGGCCGCGTCGCCGAGCACCTGGAACGCCCGCGCCTCGCTCGGCGCGAGCTGGGAGGCGTGCAGGGCCGAGTCGAACGCCTCGACGGCACCGTCCGGGGAGTCCGCGAGCACCTCGGCCAGCACGACGTAGCACCGCCAGTCGCCCGGCTTGCGCCTCACCGACTCCCGCGCCGCGACGGCTGCTTCCGCGTGCCGCCCGAGGTCGCTCAACGCCAGCGCCGCCAGCCGTTGCGGCCACGCGGGTTCGCCGTCGAGGGTCATCGCGCGCTTGGCCGAGTCGAGTGCCTGGTCCGCCTCACCGAGGTCGAGGTGGGCGGCGGCGAGCCGGCACCACGCCTCGGCGTGCCGAGGGTTCGCCGCCACCAGGGGCCGCAGCAGGTCGATGGCCTGCCGCGGTTTCCCCGAGGCGGTGAGCTCGGCGGCGCGCAACAGCACCGCGGTCATCGGCTCGGACACGCCGCACAGTGTGACAGCGCGCCCCCGGCCACCGAACGGGTGACCTCAGACCTCGCCGAACCAGCGGGCCAACTCCCCGTCCAGTGCCTCCTGGTCCGACCCCACCCACGCCACGTGTCCGTCCGGCCGCACCAGCACCGCGGAAGCCTCCAGCTCCTCGCTCACGTCGACGAGGTGGTCGACCCGATCAGCCCATGCCCCAACCGACAACGACCCGGTCTGGTCGAGCAGAATCCCGTGACCTGCGTGCATCCGGTCGTAGAGCCCGCCCTCCTTCAGCGCGAGATCGCCGATCCGGCGTCCCACCAGATCGTTCTCGGAACCGAGGTCGTACCGCACGGAGATCGCGATG
This sequence comes from Lentzea sp. NPDC051838, assembly GCF_040681245.1. Lineage (NCBI taxonomy): Bacteria > Bacillati > Actinomycetota > Actinomycetes > Pseudonocardiales > Pseudonocardiaceae > Lentzea > Lentzea sp. NPDC051838. The sequence continues at coordinate 472,988 of NZ_JBFAYI010000005.1, read as the reverse complement.
ATCTTCTCGATCAGGTAGCGGTTGACCTCCTCGAACCCGACCAGCTCGGTGAACAGCCTGCGCACCGACTGCGGCCCCGGCTCGACCTTCATCAGCTCGATCTGGGCGCGGGTGTTGTTCAGCACCTCCTCGGCGACCGGGTGCCGCTCGGCCTCGTAGCTGTCGAGCAAATCGGAGGGCGCCCACCCGTGTACCGCCGCCGCGAGCTTCCACCCGAGGTTGAACGCGTCCTGCAACCCGAGGTTGAGCCCCTGGCCACCGGTCGGCGGGTGGATGTGCGCCGCGTCGCCCGCCAGGAACACCCGGCCGGACCGGTACCGGGAGGCCTGCCTGGTCGCGTCACCGAAGCGGGACATCCAGCGCGGCGAGTGCACCCCGAAGTCGGTCCCCGCGATCCGGACCAGCTGCGACCGGAAATCCTCGAGCGTCGGCATCACCGCGCGGTCCTCGGACACACCTTCAGCAGGCACGACGACCCGGTAGACGCCCTCGCCGAACGGGGCGAGGCCGAACCGCTTCTGCGTCTCGCGGACCTTCAGCATGATCGGCATCGCCTCGTCCCACGGCACGCCGATCCCCATCTCGCCTAGCAACGTCTCCACGCGCGTCGGCTCGCCGGGGAAGTCGATCCCGGCCAGCTTCCGCACGGTGCTGCGGCCGCCGTCGCAGCCCACGAGATACCGCGCGCGCAACACCGTGCCGTCGGCCAACGACACGCTCACGCTCTCGGAGTCCTGCGACAGCCCGACGACCTCGCACGAGCGCCGGATCTCCGCGCCCATCTCCACCGCGTGCTCGGTCAGCAGCCGTTCGGTGACCGGCTGCGGCAGGCCGAGGGTGTGCGGGTACTTGGTGTCGAGACGGTCCGGCGCGGGCTTCTCGATGCCCGCGAAGAACCCGGCCAGCGGATGCTTCGTGCCGAGCGCGAGGAACCGGTCCACGATCCCCCGCTGGTCCAGGATCTCGATGCTGCGCGCGTGCATCCCGAGCGCGCGCACCACCTTCGTCGGCTCCGGGTCGCGTTCCAGCAGCACCACTCCCACGCCGTGCAACCGCAGTTCGCCGGCCAGCATCATGCCGGTCGGCCCACCGCCAGCGATGATGACGTCGATCATGGAGTTCCCCATTTCCCCAGGTAGATGACGTTGGCCGGGAAATGATGAAGCATGCCCGGGGCCTTGTGGCAAGCCCCCGTGTGCGCTATATGTTGAAGTGGGGAGAGAGATGGTTCGCTGGTACTTCGCGGGGTTGGCTCTGTCGTTCTTCGGAACGAGCGCGATGTACCTCGTCGCCGGCGTCTGGGTGAAGTCCCTGACGGGCAGCGACGCACTCGCCACGATCGCCATCCTGTGCGTGTACGCGCCGGGCGTGCTGTCGCCGTGGATCGGCCGGCTCGCGGACTCCTACCGCCGCAAACCCCTGCTCGTCTGGACCAGCCTCGCGATGGCACCGGTGCTCGCGGTCCTGTTCTTCACCGACGAGGTGCCGGTGATCTACGCCGTCCTGCTGATCTACGGCGTGAAAGCCGTCCTGGTCAGCGCCACTGACGGCCGCAGCGCTGTTCGCCGGGTACGGCGCGTGGCCGGTCATCGCGATCGATGCGTTGTCGTTCGTGCTCGCCGCCGCGGCCACCAGCATGATCAAGGTCGACGAACCACCGCCCGATCCGCGCGAATCGCCGAGCTGGCCACATCTCAAGGCCCTCGCCTGGCCGATCGCCGCCGCCCAGGGTGCCGGCTCGGTTCTCGCCGGGCTGCTGGGGAAACGCGCCGACGTGAGGGTGGGGCTGCTGCTCATGGCCGTGGCCGCGCTGGCCAGGACGACCGCGTGGCTTCCGCTGGTGCTCGTCTCCGGGTTCGTGACCGGCGTCGGGCTCGCGTGGGCCGTGATCGCGGTGGCGACGCTGGTGCAGCAGCGCACCCCGCCGTCGGTGCTGGGGCGGGTGAGTGCGACCGCGATGAGCATCGTGTTCGGTGCCGCGCCGCTGGGGCTCGCGGCCGGTGCGGCACTCGTCTCGCACCTCAGCTTCGAGGCGATCTACGTGATCATCGCCGTCCTGACGACGGCCGCCGCGGTGTGGGCACGCGGGGGCCGGGCGCGCCGCTTCACTGCGCGCCGGCCCCCGCGCGAAGCGGCTGACCAGATGGAGTGATCAGCCGCAGGTCGTGGCGGTCGGCGGAACCTGGCAGAGCCGGGCCGCGTAACCGCCGTTGCGAGCCACGGGCACCGTCAGGGAGTCTCCCGCCGCGACACGTTTGGTGTCGAACGCGATCTTGCCCGTCGGACTGTCGTGGTACAGCTCAACCAACCAGGAACCGGAGCCGAGGAATCCCGTTCCGACCGAAAGGTCGCGCGGATCACCCGCGACGCCGGCGCCGAGGAACCACGTCGAGCCGGATCGCCGGGCCAGCACCGCGAGCTTGCCGGGATCACCCGCCACCATCCGAGTTTCGTCCCAGGCCGCCGGAACGGTTCGCAGGAACTGCTCGGCCACGGGATAGGCCGCGTAGCTGGAGATCTTGTCCGCGAAGTGCTGGACGCCCGACTCGTACAGAACGCCCAGACCGAGCTCGGCGGCGTCGGAGTTCGGGCGCACACCCGAGAACGTCACCGGGGTGAAGTCCATCGACCCGGTCAGGTTCCGGGTGAACGGCAGCGTCAGGTAGTGCTCGATCGGGAACGGCTCCCTGCCGGGACGCGGGCGAGTGCCCTCCGCACCCTTCACGGCTTCCGCGGACAGCACGTGCGGCCAGGTTCGTTGCACGCCACGTGGAATCGGCGCTCCGTGGAAGTTCAGCATCAGCCTGTACTTCGCGGCCGCCGCGTACACCGAGTCGTACCAGCGCATGCGGTCCTGGCCGTCGGACTCCACGAAATCGATCTTCAGGCCGACCGCGCCCCACGAGCTGTACTGCGCGAAGAGCCGCTCGCGTTCGCTGTCGGTGTCGATGGTCTGCCACCGCACCCACAGCCAGGTGTCGACGCCGCGCGCCTTCGAGTACGTGATCAGCTCGGGGATCCAGTCGGCGCTCCAGCCGGAGTCGACGAGGTTGTACGGGTAGCCCTGCTTCGCGGCGTAGTCCGCGTATTGCTTCTGCAGAGCCAGGTTCCCCGTGCCGTCACCCCACCACGACCACACCGCCGTGCCGGGTTTGATCCACGAGGTATCGGCGATCTTCGAGGCGGGCGCCAGCGACGTGATCAACGAGCTCTCGACGACCTCGGCCAGCGATCCGACCCCGAGCACCCGCCACGGAGTCGCCAGCGGACCGGCGGACGTCTCTGCGGGATCGGGCAGAACGAGCCGATAGCGCGACCCGTCGTAGACGACCCGCGAACCGCCGTAGCGCCCGTCGACGTCGGACTCACCGAGCAGCAGCCAGGAGCCGGAGACGTTGAACAGCGCGGGATAGCCGTACTCGACGCCCTTCTCCGGCGTGCGAACGTGCGCGGACTCGTAGTCGCTGCGCCCGTTGTCGTACGGCAGCAGGAACTTCTCGGCCGCAGCGGGCACCGCGAACTCCGACGCCTCACCGAGAACGGTCGTCCACTTGCCCGACGGCAGCACGTACTTGTACGCCACGCCGTCGGAAGACGTGCGCACCACCAGATCCAGCCGCTCGGCCAGCCGCTGGAGGTGGAACGTCGTCTCCGTGCCGACGTAGGAATGCTCATGTTTCTTGCCGGACACCGTGGTGTACGAGTCCTGGACGAGCCGCGACGCCGACCCGACGAACTTCAGCCCCGACGTCAGGTCGGCGTCGGCGGTGCGCAGGCCCAGCGCGGACGGCTCCAGCACCGTGGTGCCGCCGCGCTGAACGGAAAGGCTCAACCTCCCCTTGTCGAGCCGTACAAGTGCTTCCGGTGCAACGGATTGCGTCCCAACAGGCGCCCCGACGCGCCATTCTCCGGATTCTGCGACGGCGGGAGTCGTCCCGACCAGTGCACCGGCGACGGCGGCGGACACCGCCACCAGCACCACTGATCTGTTGCGAAACCCCATGCGTGTCACTCCCTACAGCGTGGCGGCGGTAGGTGGACAGGATTGGGAAAGCGCTTACCAGCCTAGGACAGCAGCCCTGCGCCGTACAGATGAGTGAAGATGATCCGCGTGACCGGTGAGACCCGGTCCGCGTCGGCGGCGGTGAACCACGCCAGCTCGGCGATCTCGCTCGCCGGCTTCAGCTCCCCGGAGAAAGACGCCGTGTAGCAGGTCATCCGCACGGTCTCCCCCTGTGCGCGACTGTGCGCCTGCGCCTCGAAAACACCCAGCAACTCAGGTCCGGAGACGTCGACGGACAGCTCCTCGCGGATCTCGCGCACGAGCGTCTCGACGTCGGACTCACCCGGCTCGCGCTTGCCGCCGGGCACGTAGAAGGTGTCCTTGCCGTGCGAACGGGCGACGAGCACCCGGCCGTCCACGACGTGCACCCAAGCCACCTTGTCGATCACGGCACCGACACTAGGCGGACGCGAGCTCCTTCACCACGCGGTGCGCGTCGGCGAGCGACTCGACGGCCACCTCGCGGAACTGGTGCAGCTGCGGCACCACGTTCGCCAGCGTCATCTCGGCGTGCACGAACTCCAGGCTCTGGTCGAGCCCGACCATCGACAGCACGGCCCGCAGGTACGGCTCCTGGAAGTCGAAGCCTTCGCGCGGCGTACCCGGCTTGTACGAGCCACCACGCGCGGTCACGACGACGACGCGCTTGCCACCCCACGCGAACGTGCCGTCCTCGCGGGCGAAGTGCTCGGACGTCGCGACCTGGTCGATCCAGGCCTTCAGGGTCGACGGGATCGAGTAGTTGTACATCGGCGCGCCGATGAGGATCACGTCGGCGGCGTCGATCTCGGCCATCAGCTCGGCCGCGATGCCCTGTTCGGTGCCGTCCTTGTGCGGAATCGGCGCCGCGTGCAGGTCCCGGTAGACGTAGCCGCCGCCAGGGTTCTCCGCCCGCCACGTGTCGGCGAACGAGCCGGAGACCTCGCGGGTCACGGACCCCTCGTACCGAATGCTCGAGTCGATGTGAAGCAGATTGGTCATACTCAGAACATACGAGTGAAGAAGTTCCGAGTCAAGATGTTCTGAGCCGAGAACATCTCTCCTGGGATGTAGGATGGACCACATGGAGGAGCAGCTGATTTCTGCCTGTGTGGAGCGGTGGGACTTCAACTGGCTGCTGCACCGCGCCACCCAGCGGGTCGGCGCCGCGTTCGCCGACGAGATCGAGAAGTTCGGCATCTCGCTGCGCAGCCAGCTGATCCTCCAGGCGCTCGCGAACGAGGAGGTCCAGCGCACGCAGCTCAAGCTCGGCGCGATGCTCGGCCTCGACAAGACGACGCTGACGAGCGAGCTCGACAAGCTGGAGCGCCAGGGCCTGATCCAGCGGGTGCCCGACCCCAAGGACCGCAGGGTGCGCACGCCGGTGATCACGGACGACGGCCGCGAGCTGCAGAAGAAGGCCGCGGACGCGCTCGCCCAGGTCGAACGCGGCTTCCGCGACCGCTACACCCCGGAAGAGCTGGCGACCATCCTCAAGGTGCTCGGGGACCTCGCGCGCGGCGAGGGCCCCATGCACGGCTCCTGCATCTAGACCAGCGAGCCCAGATCCTCTTCCCGCAGCTGAACGGGAGTCACCGCTGCTTGCGCGTCCACCAGTGCGCTCAACGCCGTGCCGTGGTCCCAGACGTTGACGTTCATCGCCGCCCGCAGCCGCCCGTCGCGCAGCCAGAACGCGATGAACTCCCGCTTCGCCAGGTCACCGCGCACCACGACCTCGTCCGACGGATCCGCGAGCCCGCGGTACTCCATGCCCAGGTCGTACTGGTCGGTGAAGAAGTACGGCGACTTCAGGTACGGCTCGTCCAGCCCGAGCAACGGGCCCGCCACGTACGTGCCCTGGTCCTTGGCGTTCGCCCAGTGCTCGACCCGGACGCGGTGGCCGTAACGCGGATGGTCGTGCGCCGCGATGTCTCCGGCCGCGAACACGTCGGGCGCGGACGTCCGCAACGTCGCGTCGACCGCCACGCCACCTTCGGCCAGCTCCAGACCGGCGGCTTCGGCGAGCTCCAAACGCGGGGTCGCGCCCACGGCCAGCACGGTGACGTCCGGCAGGAGCTCGGTGCCGTCGTCCAGCCGCAAGCCCGACGGCGAGAAACCCGCGACTCCGGTGCCCAGCTTGAAGTCGACGCCGTGCTCCTCGTGCAGGCCGCGGAACATCCGGCCCATCTCGGCGCCCAGCACGCGGACCAGCGGTTCGGCCAGCGGGTCGACGACCGTGACGAGGCAACCGCGGGCGCGCGCGGCGGACGCCACCTCGCAGCCGATCCAGCCCGCGCCGACGATCACGACGTGCCTGCCCTCGCGCAGGTTCGACCTCAACGCCAGCGAGTCGTCGATCGTCCGCAGCACATGTCCTTGCGCGCCAGGAAGAACACGAGGCCGTGATCCCGTCGCGAGCAAGAGCCGATCGTAGGAACGCACTGCTCCATCGGAGTCAACGATCGCGTGATCGTCGGGCCGCAGCTCCAGCACCGACACGCCGAGCTTGAGCTCGATCTCGTTGTCGGCGTAGAAGGTCGGCTCGTGCACCCACGCCGGTTCGCCGGCCTTTCCCAGCAGAACGTCCTTGGACAGCGCGGGAAGTTCGTACGGGCGATGGTGCTCGGTGCCGAACATGGTGATCTTGCCGCCGTAGCCGCGGTCTCGCAGCGCTCCGGCGGCGGAGGCACCGGCGAGGCCCGTCCCGACAATCACGATGCGTTGCGGTTCCGCCATTTTCACCCCTCCAGGTGACCAAGACTCATCCCACGTGCGACGCTATCCGCAGCTCGGCACGGTCGCGCGATGGAGAACGCGAAAACTTCGTCACGACCGTCGGCTTCACGCGTCTCATCAACGCGAGCGCCGGAACCACCGGGCCGGCGCGCCGAGTGAGCTGGAGGAAGAAACCCGTGGGAGCCAAAGAGGAGTGGCAGGTGAGCTGCCGCGACATCGCTTCGCGCCGACGGGACTTGACGGTGTTCGTCAGCCAGGGGCACATCGTGATCAACGTGCCGCCGGGAGAGGCAGCCGTGCTGACGCCACTGGAGGTCGGCCGCCTGCGGGCCGCGCTGCGTGAAGCCGTCGTCGCCGCGTCCGAGACCGACGTGTGACTGCCGTCACACCGTTATCTACTCACCAGTAGGTACGTGGCAGAGTGGGTCTCATGGTGACCCGCGTGCTGCTGACCCTGGTCAAAGCCGGAGTGATCCGGCCGTTGGGCCCGCGCGGCCTGTCCGGGACCGTGCGCGGGTATCTGCAGTGGGACATCACGCTGGCGTGGGGTTACCAGACGGGCGCCGGGCGACACCCTGATCGTGCCGCGATCGTCGACGACGACGGCGTGCTCACGTACGCCGAGGTGAACGAGCGCACGAGCCGGCTCGCGCATGCCTTCCGCGCCAAGGAACGCGTCGGCCTGCTGCTGCGCAACCACCGCGGGTTCATCGAGACGATGACCGCGTGCACGAAGATCGGCGCCGACGCGGTTCTGCTCAACACCGGTCTGAGCAAAGGACAACTGGCCCAGGTCGCCGCCGACCAGAAGATCGACAGGATCGTCGCCGACCGCGAGTTCGCCGAAGCACTGCCCGACCTCCCCGTGTACTTCAGCGACGAGTTGGAATCGCTGATCCTCAACGGGCCCACCGCCCCGCTCCCCCGCAGGCCTCCGCGCGGCCGGCTGATCATCCTGACCTCCGGCACCACCGGCACCCCGAAAGGCGCGCGCCGGCCGGAACCCGCGTCGCTCGCCCCCGCCGCCGCGCTGCTGTCCCGGATCCCGCTGCGCCACGGTGAGGTCATCGCGATCACCTCACCGCTCTTCCACGCCTGGGGCCTCGCCGCCTTCCAGCTCGGCCTCGTGCTCGGCGCCACGCTCGTGCTGCGTCGCAAGTTCGACCCCGCGCAGACGTTGCAGGACGCCGAGAAGTGCACGGCGATGTTCGTCGTTCCCGTGATGCTGCAACGCATGCTGGAGACCTCGCACCGGCCGAAGCTGCGGATCATCGCGTCCAGCGGAAGCTCGTTGCCGCCGAAGGTCGCCGCACGCACGCTGGAGGAGTTCGGCCCGGTGCTCTACAACCTCTACGGCTCAACGGAAGTGAGCTGGGCGAGCATCGCGACGCCCGAGGAGATGCTCAGGTCGCCCGGCACCGCGGGCCAGCCGCCGCTCGGCACCCGGCTGGCCATTGTGGACGATCAGGGCAAGCCCGTCGCGCCCGGCGAGACCGGCAGGATCTTCGTGGGCAACGAGATGCTGTTCGACGGCTACACCAACGGCACGAGCAAGGAGTCGTTGAACGGCCTCATGTCCACCGGCGATCTCGGCTACCTCAAGGACGGTCTGCTGTTCGTGGCCGGCCGTGACGACGAGATGATCGTGTCCGGCGGTGAGAACGTCTACCCGCGCGAGGTCGAGGATCTGCTGTCGAACCTGAATGGCGTCACCGAGGTCGCCGTGCTCGGGGTGGAGGACGACGAGTTCGGCCAGCGTTTGGTCGCGTTCGTTGTCGGCGCAAAAACCCTGACGGCCGAACACATACGTGAACATGTGAAGGCGAACCTGGCGCGGTTCTCGGTGCCCCGGGATGTTTTCTTCGTCAACGAGCTGCCTCGCAACGCAGCCGGAAAAGTGTTGAAACGTCAATTGCGCGACCAGGTCTAGGCTCAGCCCCGGGAGAGGGGCTCGATCCACATGACGGTTCCAAGCAGGACGGCGGATCCGCGGTCCAACGCTGTGCACAACCTGCGCGAGGCACGCATCGCCCTGGACGAGGGCAGGCCGGGTGAAGCGCTGGAGTACGCCGAGAAAGCGGTTGCCGCGTTCGCCTGGTTGGACGACGTCGAGGGCGTCGCCGAGGGCGTGCTGACGCAGTCCGTGGCACTGGGCAAGCGCGGGCTGTGGCCCAGCGCGCTCGACACCATCGACAGAGTGCAGGAGATCGCGGCCGCGAACCGCCACATCGGACTGCAGGCGCGGTGCAGCTTTTCCCGCGCTGTGGTGGAACTGCGGCTCGACTCGCGGGAACGCAGCTTCAACTCGTTCGCCAGGGCGCTCGGTCTCGCGGAGCTCACCGGCGACAACGAGCTGATCGGCTCGGTGCTGTTCGAACAGGCCCGCGTGATGCGCATGCAGTACCACGAGCACTGCATGATCCGCACCGAGGAGAGCCGCTGCAGCCTCGACGGCGAACCGTGCGTGCGCAAGCTGCGGCGCGCGGAGGCGTTGTGCGCGCAGGTGCGGGACAGGTGGAAGCAGGTCGGCGATCCGGTGCGGATGGCGATGGTCAACGTCCTGCTGACACACGTGCGCATCGATCTGGGTGAACTTGACCGCGCGCACCGCAGCTGGCAGCGCGCTGACCAGTTGCTTGCCGGAAGGAACCGCCCGGTGGCGCGGGCCGAGGCGCTGATGGCGCGCGCCCGGCTGTCCGGCGGACGCAAGCGGTACCAGGACCAGATCTCCCAGCTGACGCAGGCCGCCGAGCTCGCGATGAGCTGCCTGGCGCGCGAGGTCGCCGTGCACGCCCATCAGCAACTAAGTGAGGCGTACGAACGATCTGGGAACCTGGAACGGGCGTTGAGGCACGCACGGCTGCAGCTGGAGCAGTACCGGTTGTGGGAACTGCAGGAAGGCCGCGATCTGCTGCGGATGCGCGAGCACGACCTGTCGTCGCGACTCGTGGAACAGTTGGCGCACAGGCGTTTCGAGCCCAAGCGCGAGGACGCGGTGGTGCGCGTGCCGCACTCCGGCGAGCTGCACGAGACCGGTACCGCGGAGCACACGAACACCCGGATCGCGAGCGCGTTGCGAGCCGGGCTCACCAAACGCGGCATCGAGGTGCTGCGGCTCGTGGCGGCCGGAGCGAGCACGGCGATGATCGCCGAGTCGCTCGGACTGTCCCCCAAGACCGTGCAGAACCACCTCCAGCGGATCTACACCACGCTTGACGTCAACGGCCGCTCCGGCGCCATCGTGTGGTGGATGAGCCTGACCACCCACGAGTCATCCATTGTCAAGTAATTGACAATTGGTCCAACCAGACAGGGGTGCAATCGCCCGTTCGGTCGCTTGCCGCCGACGGGGTGGTCGCGGTTCTTGGGTGATTTACCCACGTCGGCGGCGTGGAATTGGGTGATGTGACGGGTAACTGGTCTGTGTCATGCTCCGTTAACAAGGTGTCCAGTTAACGAGCGAGGGGCGGTCATGGCCGGGCAACGTCGCCGACGGTCAGTGCTTGCGCAGAGCAATCCGCGCCACGTCGCGCCAGAGCAGCGGATCAACGCCCTCGGGGTTGATGTGCTCCAGCAGCGCGGCCAGGGCCGTGCGCGCGCCGGTGCTGCCCTCGGGGTCGACCTCGTCCGCCGCCCGCACCAGCAGCAGGTGGCACCGCAGCTGCTGCTCGGCGTCGAGCTGCCTCGTCGCGAGAGCCTCCTCGGCCAGTTCGCGGGCCTTGTCGACCTCGCCGTCGCGCAACGCCAGCTCGGCGCGCAACGCCCGCGCGTGGGCGAGCAGGCCGTCCTGCCGGCGCATCGCGGCGACCGTCGTCTCCACCTTGTCCAGCAACGCCACGACCTCGTCGAGGTTCGCGCCGGGAGTGCGCAACGCGATGGACGCTCCCGCGAGGCGAACGCGGCAGCGGTACTCGGGATCGCCGTCGAAGTCGTCGAGCATCGCGACGGCCTCGCGGATGCAGTGCGCGGCCTCGCTCCTGTCCCCCAGCCGATCCGCGACCTTGGCGCGCGCCCACCACGTGGAGATCGCGAGCCGGTCGCGGCCGAGTTCGGGCAGCCGCACGGAAAGCTGGTCGACAACCTGTTCGGCGTCAGCCAGACGTCCGGCCGCGGTGAGCTCCGCGCACAACGCGATGAGCGCGCGCGTGTTCACCCGACGCACCCGTTCGCCGTCACCGTTCGCCAGCTCAACGGCCTCGGTCGCGGCGCGCACGGATTCGGCCGTCCGGCCGAGGCGCCGCAACGAGGATGCGCGCAGGATCTCCACCAACGCGTCCACCGCCGGACCGGGAGACCAGGACTTGCGCAGCTTCGCCGCCGCCAGCAGCAGACCTTCGTGGTCGCGCTGCCGCGCGAGCATGACCAGGCGCGTCCAGCGCACGCACCAGCCGAACATCTCCTCGTCGGACCGCTTTCCCAGCGTTTCCAGCAGGTCGACGGCCATCACCAGGTCACCGTCGTGGTAGGCGAGGAGAGCCTCGCACCACGCCAGCGCCTCGTCCTGCATCGCGGTGCGGTCCTCGTCGACCATCAGCTCGGACGGGTCGACGTCGAGCACCTCGGCCAGCCTGCGCACGACAGCGGGCGACGGCACGCGCTCGCCGGACTCCAGGCGCGACACGTAGCTCATGGAGACACCGGGGCACGCGAGGTCCTTTTGCGACAAACCGCGTTGCAGCCGGACCGCTCGCAGCCTCGCACCGAACCTCGTCAAAGACTTCCTGCCCTCATCCACGGCCGCCACCTATCGGAACGGAGCCCATCAATGAAGTTGAACACTATCGCTCGAATCGCCGCCGCAGTGATCCTCAGTTTGGGGGCGCTGGTGGCAGCGGCCGGAATGGCCTCCGCGGACGGGCCCGGTGAGGTCTTCACACCTCCGTACTGCCAGCCGGTCTGATCGTTTTGCCCGGTAGAGGTGGTCTTGCCTCCCTCGCAAGCAAGACCACCTCTGCACCGACACACCAATTGACACACCTGGCCACATCGCCAGGTACCGGTGAGGCACCCTTGTGGGGTGACTCTGCAACTGCGCACGCCTCGTCACCAGGTGAGTCCCAAGTCCGTCCTGCTGTGGACGATGCAGGCGGCCGTGTTCTGGCTGGTGCTGTTCATCCCCCAGCTCGTCGTGTACCTGATGGTGAACACCCCGCCCACGTGGGAGCTCGCCCTGCTGATCGCCACGCTGGTCGTCGGGATCGCGCACACCGCGGTCGAGCCGAGCTGGCGGTACCGCGTGCACCGCTGGGAGACCACGCCGGACGCCGTGTACACCCTCTCCGGCTGGCTGAACCAGGAGTGGCGGGTCGCGCCCGTGTCGCGGATCCAGACCATCGACACCAAGCGCGGGCCGTTCCAGCAGATGCTCGGCCTCGCGACGGTCACGGTGACGACGGCGTCGGCAGCGGGTCCCGTCGAGATCGAGGGCCTGGACCACGAGGTGGCGCAGCAGCTCGTGGTCGAGCTGACCAACACCACGCAGGCCACGCCGGGTGATGCCACGTGACCCCGGAAATGCCCGCGGGTCTGCCGGCCGCGCCCGAGTTCACCGAACCGCTGACGGAGTGGCACCGCCTGCACGTGCGCATGCTGATCGTGCGGCCGCTCAACGAGGGCATCGCGATGCTGGTGCCGATCGGCGTCCTGCTGATCACCGGCAACGGCGAGAAGTGGCGGCTCATCGCGAGCGGCGTGACGGTGGCGGCGATTCTCGCGTTCAGCTACCTGATCTGGCGCACCACCAAGTACCGCATCACCGACGACCAGGTCGAGCTGCACACGGGGTTGTTGACCCGCAAGCAGCTCGCCGTCCCGCGCGATCGCATCAGGACGGTCGACCTCACCTCCAAGCCGGGCCACCGCGTCTTCGGCCTGTCGGCGGTGCGGATCGGCACGGGGCAGCAGGACGTGCCCGGCACCGACGGTCTCACGCTCGACGCGGTGACGTCGGCGGAGGCCGAGCGGCTGCGGGTGTTGTTGCTGCAGAAGGCAGTCGCGCGGCCGGCGTCCGCCGACGCGCCTGATGTGGCGCCGGTGGTCGCGGAGTCCGAGGTGATCTCGCGGCTCGACCTGAAGTGGCTGAAGTTCGCGCCGCTGTCGCTGTCCGGCCTGGTCGCGATCGGCGCGGTGTTCGGCCTGCTGTCCAACTACGCGGACGACCTCGGCCTGCACCCGATCCAGGACCTGTCGGAGTGGCTGTTCGAGCACCCGAGCTTCACGCTGATCGGCGCGTTCGTGATCGCGCTGGTCGTGATCGGGCTGATCCTGTCCGTCCCGCTCTACGTTCTTCAGTTCTGGAACTACCAGCTGACCCGTGAGCCGGACGGAACCCTGCGCGTGCAACGGGGTCTGCTCACCACCCGCTCGGTTTCGGTGGAGGAGCAAAGGCTTCGCGGCGTCGACATCCAGGAACCGCTGCTGGTGCGCCTCGGCAAGGGCGCGAAGCTCGCCGCGGTGACCACGGGCCTGGGTTCGAAGGGCGAGAGCAACCTGCTGCTGCCGCCCGCGCCGCTGTCCGTGGCGCACGAGGTGTCGCAGGACGTGCTGAAGGTCGCCGACGACCCGACGCTCCGCAAGCTGCGCAAGCACCCGTTCGCCGCGTTGCGCCGCAGCATCATCCGGCACGTGGTGCCGTGGATCGTGATCGCGGCCGGCCTCGCGATCTTCGCGCCGTCGTGGGCGTGGCCGATCCCGGTGGCGATCCTCCCGTTCGCCGCGCTGGTCGGCTGGGACAACTACCGGTCGCTCGGCAACGCTCTGGACGACCGCTATCTGGTGACGCGCAACAACTCTCTCGTCCGCTCGACCGTGGCGTTGCAGCGCACCGGCATCATCGGCTGGCGCATCCGGCGGTCGTTCTTCCAGCGCCGCAGCGGGTTGATGACGATCGGCGCGACCACCGCGGCGGGTGCGGGCGTCTACCACGTGACGGACGTCGGCGAGTCCGATGGACTGGCACTGGCTGATGAGGCGGTGCCGGACCTGCTGCGCCCGTTCCTCGTCAACGAATGACAGCTGCGTTCCGGGTGCTCGGCACCCTGGCCGTGTCGGTGCGGGGGCGGGTCGTCCCGCTCCCCGCTGGGCACGGCAAGGTCGTTCTCGCCGGATTGTTGTTGCACGCCAACGAGGTTGTGCCCGTCTCGCGGATCCTGCACTGGCTGTTCGGCGGTGCGCCGCCCAATCCCGATCGTGCTGCCAAGACCGTGCACATGGTCATGAACCGGCTCCGCAAGGCGCTGGGCGAGGCGAACGTCGTCGCCACCGCGCCGGGCGGGTACATGGCCGTGGTTCGGCCCGACCAGCTCGATCTGGCCCGGTTCCGCTCGCTCGTGGCTTCGGGTGAGTGGGCCGACGCGTTGTCGTTGTGGCGCGGGCCGGTGCTCACCGACGTCGTGTCGGAGACGTTGCAGCGCGAGGAGATCGCGCCGCTCGCGGAGGAACGCCTGGCCGCGCTGGAGGCTCGGATCGCGGACGACCTGGCGCACGGGCGGCATGCGTCGGTGGTGTCCGAGCTGCGTTTTCTCACCGGTGAGCACCCGGCGCGGGAGACGTTCTGGGCGCACCTGATCCTCGCGTTGCACCGCGACGGCCAGTCCGGGGAAGCTCGGGAGGCGTACCTGGCCGTGACCAGGTACCTCGCCTCGTTCGGCACCACGCCGAGCCAGGACCTGCGCGACCTGCACCAGCGCATCCTCACCGGCGCGGCCGATCTGCCGGTGCCGCACCAGCTGCCCGCGGTGAACCCGCACTTCGCCGGCCGTTCGTCCGAGCTGGAGCTGCTCGACTCCGTCGGTGGCGGCTCGGTGGTGGTGATCGACGGAACTGCCGGTGTCGGCAAGACGACTCTGGCCGTGAGCTGGTGTCATGCCGTGGCGTCTCGGTTTCCGGGCGGCCAGCTGCACGTGAACCTGCGCGGGTTCGACCCGCACTCGGCACCGGCGCGGCCGGTGGACGTGCTGCGCGGCTTTCTCGACGCCCTGCAGGTCGCCGACGTTCCGTCCACTGTGGACGCGTGTTCGTCGTTGTTCCGCTCAGTGCTCGCCGACCGGAAAGTGTTGGTGCTGCTGGACAACGCACGGGATGTCGGCCAGGTGCTGCCGTTGTTGCCGTCGAGCCCCGGTTGTCTCGTGGTGGTGACGAGCCGCAATCGCCTGTCCGGCTTGGAAAGTGCTCGTCTGACGCTCTCGACGTTGACCCGGCCGGAGTCCGAGGTCGTGCTCGCGCGCCATCTCGGCGTCGCGCGGCTGCGGGCTGAACCCGAAGCGGTGCGCGATCTGGTCTCGCGCTGCGCCGGGTTGCCGTTGGCGTTGGCGGTGGTGGCGGCACGTGCGGCGACCACGCCGTTCTCGTTGCGCGACCTCGCGGACGAGCTGGCCGGCAGCCTCGACGTGCTGAGCTCCGACGACTCGCCGACCGATGTCCGGGCTGTGTTCTCGTGGTCCTACCAGCAGCTCTCCCCCGCGGCGGCTCGACTGTTCCGGCTGTTCGGGGTGCCCGGTGGCGGGACCATCGGCGTCCATGCGCTGGCGGCGTTGGCAGGTGGGGTCGGCTCGTCACTCGCGGAGCTGGTTCAGGCGCGACTGCTGGAGATGGTCGCCGAGGACCGGTTCGGGTGTCACGACCTGCTGGCCGCCTACGCGGCCGAACTGGCGGAGCTGGACCTGGGCCGCTCGACCGCGCTGGATCGCCTGCTGGACTACTACCTGCACTGCGCGGACCTCGCCGACGCGCTGATGCCGTTGCCCCGCAGCGACACCGACTTCCCCGTGCGGCACCGGCCCTCGTCGACTCCGCCGTTGGACACGCCCGAAGACGCGATGGCGTGGTTCGACGTCGAGCTGTCGAACGTCATCGGCGCGATCGAGCTCGCTGCTGCTCGTGGCCGCCCCACGCACGCACATCAGCTGACGTACATGCTGTCGCGGTACCTGTGGCTGCGCGCGGACTGGTCGACGTGGCTGCGGATCTGCCTGGTGGCGTTGCCGTGCACGGAAGGTGTGCCCGAGGCGCGGATGCGGACGTTGTTCAACATCAGCGCCGCGCACCACCGGCTGGGCTCCTACGAGGAGGCGCTGCGGTGGGCTTCGCTGGCGCTCCCGGTGGCCGCCGAGCTGCCCGTGAACGCTTTGAACGCACGGGCGCTGACTCTCTCGTCGATGGGCCACGCGCTGTTGGAGCTCGAGCGGTACGACGAGGCCGAGCAGCGCTACCAGGAGGCCGCGCTGGTGGCGGACCAGCCGGGTACCGAGGCGCAGATCCGGCACAACCTGGCTCGCCTGCTGGGCCGGGTGGGGCGGCACGGCGAGGCGGAAGAGGAGTTCACCGAGGCATTTCCGCTGTACGAGAAGGCCGGGCACCACGTCGGCGTGATCGACTGCCACTACGACCTGGCGGAGATGCGGTTGGAGCTGGGGCACTTCGCCGAGGCGCAGACCAGTGCGCTGATCGCGTTGGGGCTCGCGCGGGAGCACGGCAGCCGGATGCACGAGGCGACGTCGCTGGAGCAGCTCGGGGACGCGCTGGACGGCGCCGGTGCCGAGGGTGCTCCTGAGCACTGGGAGCAGGCGCTGGAGATCTTCGACGAGCTGGGGACGTCCGAGGCGGATCGGGTGCGCGGAAAGCTGGAGCGCTAGCGGTCAGGCCGTGCGGAACGTCTGGCGATAAGCCGTCGGCGACACCCCGATCGACGCTGCCAGCTGTTGCCTCAGCGCCGCCCCGGTCCCGAACCCGGCGTGCCGGGCCACCTGGTCCACCGGCAGGTCCGTCGACTCCAGCAGGTGCCGCGCCCGCTCCACCCGCTGCTGCGTCAGCCACTGCCCCGGCGACATCCCCGTCTCGGCGCGGAACCGCCGCGTGAACGTCCGCACGCTCATCCGCGCCTGCGCGGCCATCCCGGCCAGGTCGAGCGGTTCTTGGAGGCGCTCCAAGGCCCATTCGCGCGCCAGCGCGGTCGACGTGTCCGGGTAGCTCGGCACGGGCCGGTCGACGAACTGCGACTGGCCGCCCTGCCGCCACGCCGGCACGACGCAGTAGCGGGCGATCCAGTTCGCCACCTCGCTGCCGTGGTCGGACCTGATGACGTGCAGGCACAGGTCGATGCCCGCGGCGACTCCCGCCGAGGTCAGCACGTCGCCGTCGTCGATGAACAGCACGTCCGGGTTGAGCCGCACCTTCGGGTAGAGCGCGCGGAACTCGTCGGTGGTGTTCCAGTGGGTGGTCGCGGGCCTGCCGTCGAGCAGCCCGGCGGCGGCGAGCACGAACGCGCCGGTGCAGATCGACATGATCCGGCGCGCGTTCGTGGTGGTCAGCGCCTCGAGGACGGCCGGTTCGAGCCAGCCTTCGCGGGCCGGCTTGTAGTAGGTGCCGGGCACCAGCACCGTGTCGGCGTCTTGGAGGGCCTCCAAGCCGTGCTCGGGCGCGATGGTGAAGCCGCCGCTGGTCGGGATCGGGCGGCGGTCCGGCGAGCAGACGACGACCTCGTACAGGTCGCCGAGCCGGGCGAACATGTGCGTCGAGCTGCCGAGGTCGAAAGCCACCGACGGTTCGAGCGCGAGGACGGCGATGCGGTGCATGGCCTGATTCTTTCACATGTTGGCCATCGGGCCACTGGTCGCAGGACCGCTCATCGCCGAACCTTGTCGGCGTGAGACTGCATTGGGCCTGGGTTGTCGCAGGCGTGTCCTTCATCGCCTTGGTCGGTGCCGCGTCGTTCCGCGCGGCACCGGGTGCGTTGATCGAGCCGTTGCGGGCGGAGTTCGGCTGGACGACCGGCACGATCTCGCTCGCCATCTCGATCAACCTGTTGCTGTTCGGGTTGACCGCGCCGTTCGCGGCCGCGCTGATGGACAAGTTCGGTGTGCGGGTCGTGGTGACCTTCGCGTTGACGATGGTCGCCATCGGCAGCGGGCTCACGGTGTTCATGACGGCGTCGTGGCAGCTGGTCCTGCTCTGGGGTGTCGTCGTCGGCCTGGGCACGGGCTCGATGGCGCTGGCGTTCGTCGCGACGATCACCGGACGGTGGTTCGTCAAGCACCGAGGCCTGGTCACGGGTGTGCTGACGGCCGGTGGCGCGGCCGGGCAGCTGGTGTTCCTGCCGCTGGTGGCGTGGCTCGCCGACTCCTACGGGTGGCGGACCGCGGCATTGCTGATCTGCGTCGCCGCGCTGGCCGTGGTGCCGCTGGCGGCGTTCTTCCTGCGCGAGTACCCGAAGGACGTCGGGCTCTTCCCGCTGGGCGCGACTGAGAACCCTCCCCCGCCGCCGTCCGGTGGGGCCGCGAAACGCGCGCTGACCGCGTTGGGTTCTGCGGCGCGCACGAAGCCGTTCTGGTTGCTGGCAGGTGGGTTCGCGATCTGCGGCGCCTCGACGAACGGCCTGGTGGGCACGCACTTCATCCCCGCCGCGCACGACCACGGCATGCCGACGACGACCGCGGCCGGGTTGCTCGCGCTGGTCGGCGTGTTCGACATCGTGGGCACGATCGTGTCCGGCTGGCTGACCGACAAGATGGACTCGCGGCTGCTGCTGGCCGCGTACTACGCGCTGCGCGGGCTGTCGTTGATGCTGCTGCCCCAGCTGTTCGGCGAGTCGGCGCACCCGTCGATGCTGGTGTTCATCATCTTCTACGGCCTGGACTGGGTCGCGACCGTGCCGCCGACGGTGGCGTTGTGCCGCCAGTACTTCGGCATGTCCGGGCCCGTCGTGTTCGGCTGGGTGTTCGCGTCGCACCAGCTCGGTGCAGCCCTGGCGGCGTCCGCGGCCGGGCTCACCCGCGACCACCTGGGCAGCTACGACCTGGCCTGGTACGTCGCGGGTGCGCTCTGCATTGGCGCGGCGGTGCTGTCAGCGTCGCTTGCGCGAAGTCCCGAAGAGGCCCCGCGTGATCTCGCGCGCCAGGGCGCTGCCGGCTGACCGCAGGAACGACTTGACGGCACTGTTGCCGAGCACCTTCTCGACGAGCCCCGGTTCCTCCTTCTCGTGCCTTTGCGGAGGAGCTTCCGGGGCTTGTTGTTCTTCTTGCGGTGGCGCGACTTTCTGCATCAGCTGCTCGTAGGCCGACTCGCGGTCGACGGTCTCCGCGTACTTGCCGTGGAGATCAGACCCTTGCGCGGCCTGCTTGATCGCGTCGTTGCCGATGGTGTCCATCAACGACCTCGGTGCGCGCAAACGAGTCCACGCGACCGGTGTCGGCGCACCCTTCTCGCTCAGCACGGTGATGATCGCCTCGCCGATGCCGAGCGACGTGAGCGCCTTCTCCAGGTCGTAGTGCGGCGTCGTCGGATACGTCTTCACCGTGCGCGCCAACGCTTTCTGGTCGTCCGGCGTGAACGCGCGCAATGCGTGCTGAACGCGCGCGCCGAGCTGCGACAGCACGTCGTTCGGGATGTCGGTCGGCAGCTGCGTGCAGAAGAAGACGCCGATTCCCTTGGACCGGATGAGCTTCACGGTCTGGGTGATCTGGTCGAGGAACGCCTTCGACGCGTTCGAGAACAGCAAGTGCGCCTCGTCGAAGAAGAACACGAGCTTGGGCTTCTCGACGTCCCCCTCCTCCGGCAGCGTCTCGAACAGCTCCGCCAGCAGCCACATCAGGAACGTGGAGAACAACGCCGGGTTGCCCTGCAGCTCGGCCAGTTCCAGCAGGCTCACGACACCCTTGCCGTCGCGCTGCCGCATCAGGTCGGCCGGGTCGAGCTCCGGTTCGCCGAAGAACCGGTCGCCGCCCTGCGCCTCCAGGTTGACCAGAGCGCGCAGGATCACACCCGCTGTGCTGCTCGACACACCGCCGATGCCCTTCAGGTCCTCCTTGCCCTCGTCGCTGGTGAGGTGCTGGATGACGCTGCGCAGGTCCTTCGTGTCGAGCAGCGGCAGGCCGCGCGAGTCCGCCCAGTGGAAGATCAGGCCGAGCGTCGACTCCTGGGTGTCGTTCAGGCCCAGCACCTTCGACAGCAGGATCGGCCCGAAGCTGGTGATCGTCGCCCGCAGCGGCACGCCGAGACCGCCGGTGCCGATCGACAGGAACTGCACGGGGAAGTTCTGCGGCTGCCAGTCGTCGCCGGTGTCCGCGGCGCGCGTCTTGGTCCTGTCGCTCTCGGTGCCCTGCTGCGACAGACCGGACAAGTCGCCCTTCACGTCGGCCATCAGCACCGGCACGCCGTTGTTGGACAGCTGCTCGGCGAGCAGCTGCAGGGTCTTGGTCTTGCCGGTTCCTGTTGCCCCCGCGACAAGTCCGTGCCGGTTGACCATGGACAACGGGATGCGGACGTGCGCGGTCGACTCCACGGATCCGTCGACCAGAACAGCACCAAGTTCAATGGCCGCGCTCTCGGACGCGTACCCAGCAGCGATGTCACCCTGAGCCGTCATGCACGAGGAGCGTAACCAGGTTGCTGCACGCCGCCACTCGAAGTTGACGCCTCGCGCAGTAATGTTCGGGGCGTGATGGATCGTCTGGTGTGGATCGACTGCGAGATGACCGGACTCGACTTGGGCAAGGACGCTCTGATCGAGATCGCGGCACTGGTCACGGACGCCGAGCTCAACGTGCTCGGCGACGGCGTGGACATTGTGATCCACGCGGATGACGAAGTGCTCGCCTCGATGCCAGAGGTCGTCATGGAGATGCACGCCAAGTCGGGCCTGACAGAGGAGGTGCGCGCGTCCACGGTCTCGATGGAGGAAGCCGAGGCCGCCGTGCTCGCCTACATCAAGGAGTGGGTCCCGGACCCGCGCACGGCACCGCTGGCGGGCAACTCCATCGCCACGGACCGCGGGTTCATCGCCCGCGACATGCCGGCGTTGGACGCGCACCTGCACTACCGCATGGTCGACGTGTCGTCGATCAAGGAGCTGTGCCGGCGCTGGTACCCGCGCATCTACTACGCGCAGCCGGGCAAGGGTCTCGCGCACCGGGCGCTCGCGGACATCATCGAGTCGATCCGGGAGCTCGCGTACTACCGGCGGACGGCGTTCGTGCCGCAGCCAGGCCCGTCGACCGAACAGGCCCAGGCCGTGGCCGCTGACCTGCTGAAGAACGCCGAGTAGACCCCGATTTCAATATCAGTGTTGCTCGTTGCTATGCTTCTCCTGCCGGTCAACGACCGGTGATGGTGGGTGTAGCTCAGCTGGCAGAGCACTGGGTTGTGATCCCAGGTGTCGCGGGTTCAAGTCCCGTCACTCACCCTTTGTCGAAAGGCCTCCGCAAATGCGGGGGCCTTTCTTCACGTTTCGGGAGTGTTCATGACCACGCTCGTCGCCAAGGATCTCGCCGCCGGTCACGGTGATCGCGTCCTGTTCTCGGGCCTCGACCTGGTGGTCGCTCCCGGCGACGTCATCGGGCTCGTCGGCGTCAACGGCGCGGGCAAGTCGACGTTGCTTCGCACTCTCGCCGGGTTGATCCCCGCCGAGTCCGGACGGGTCTCGCTGAACCCTCCGTCGGCCAACGTCGGGCACCTCGCGCAGGAGCCGGAGCGGCTCTCCGGGGAGACCGTGCGGGAGTTCCTGGCCCGCCGCACCGGTGTCGCGGCAGCTCAGGCGGCGTTGGACGTGGCCACCGAGGCGCTGACCGCCGGCAACGACGAGGGCTACTCCGAAGCGTTGGACCAGTGGCTCGCGCTGGGTGGCGCCGACCTGGAGGAACGGTCGCTGGAGGTCGTCGCCGACCTGGGTCTCGCCGTCGGCCTGGACGCGTTGATGACCTCGCTGTCCGGTGGTCAGGCGGCACGGGCGGGCATGGCGTCGTTGCTGCTCAGCCGCTACGACATCTTCCTGCTGGACGAGCCGACCAACGATCTCGACCTCGACGGCCTGGAGCGGCTGGAGAAGTTCGTCACAGGGCTGCGCGCGGGCACGGTGCTGGTGTCGCACGACCGCGAGTTCCTGGCCCGCACGGTCACCAGCGTGCTGGAGCTCGACCTGCACCAGAACGCCGTGCACCTCTACGGCGGCGGCTACGAGTCGTACCTCGAGGAACGCGCGCGGGCCCGCAAGCACGCCCGTGACGACTACGAGGAGTACGCGGACACCAAGTCGTCGCTGGAGGCCCGTGCGCGCATGCAGCGCTCGTGGATGGAGAAGGGCGTGAAGAACGCCCGGCGCAAGGCGGGCGACAACGACAAGAACGCCCGCAAGTTCCGTGCCGACGCCACCGAGAAGCAGGCCTCCAAGGCCCGCCAGACCGACCGCATGATCGAACGGCTGGAGGTCGTCGAGGAGCCCCGCAAGGAGTGGGAGCTGCGGATGGAGATCGCCGCCGCCCCGCGTTCCGGCGCTGTGGTGGCGTCGCTGCGGGCCGCGGTCGTCGAGCGGGGTTCGTTCCGGCTGGGGCCGGTCGACCTGCAGATCGACTGGGCGGACCGGGTCGCGATCACCGGGGCGAACGGCGCGGGCAAGTCGACGTTGCTGGCCGCGCTGCTCGGAAGGGCAGAGCTGGCGTCGGGTTATGCGACTCTGGGCTCCGGTGTCGTGGTCGGCGAGGTCGACCAGGCGCGCGGGCTGTTCCTGGGTGATCTGCCGCTGGTGGACGCGTTCCAGGAGGCCGTGCCGGAGATGAACCCGGCCGACGTGCGGACGTTGCTGGCGAAGTTCGGGCTGAAGGCGGCGCACGTGATGCGTCCCGCGGCTTCGCTGTCACCCGGCGAACGGACGCGCGCCGCGCTGGCGTTGCTGCAGGGGCGCGGGGTGAACCTGCTGGTGCTGGACGAGCCGACGAACCACCTGGATCTGCCGGCGATCGAGCAACTGGAGCAGGCGCTGGAGAACTACCCCGGCACGTTGCTGCTCGTGACGCATGACAGGCGGATGCTCGAAGCGGTGCAGGTGAACCGTCACCTGACCGTTGCGGGCGGCCAGGTGACGGTGTCCTGAGCTACTTCAGGTCGAGCTTGTAGATCTGAGTGGTGCTGTTGTTGGGGATGGAGTCCTTGTCCCCGTTGGACGTCGTGAGCCAGAGGTCGCCCTGCGGCGTCTTCTCGACCGTCCTCAAGCGACCGTAGGCACCCTCGAAGAACACCTGCGGTTCGCCGCCGATCGGGATGCGGTAGAGCCGCTGACCGCGCAACGCCGCGAGGTAGAGCACGTCGTCCACAATGGCCAGTCCGCTCGGGGAGGCCTGGCTGACCGGCCAGGTGTGCCTGGGCTGCAGGAACGTCGGGTCGCCGCACTCACCGGACGTGCCTTCACACGCGGGCCAGCCGTAGTTGCCGCCGGGCTTGATCAGGTTCACCTCGTCCATGACCGAGTTGCCCAGCTCGGCCTCCCAGAGACGGCCTCGCGAGTCGAACGCCAGGCCCTGCACGTTGCGGTGGCCGTAGCTGTAGACGTACTTGCCCGGGAACGGGTTGTCGCGCGGCACGCTGCCGTCCGGGTTGACCCGGAGAACCTTGCCGCCCAACGAGTTCAGGTCCTGCGCGTTGGCCCCGACCTGGCCGTCACCGGTGGCGATGTAGATCTTGCCGTCCGGGCCGATCCGCAACCTGCCGCCGTTGTGGAACTTGTTGCGCGGGGCGCCGGTGAGCAACACCTGATGTTCGCCCAGTTTTCCGTCCACCAGCTTCATCCTGACGAGCCGGTTGTCGGTCGGACTGGTGTGGTACGCGTAGATCCAGCCGTCCTTGTGCTCCACGCCGAGCAGGCCGCCCTCGCCGTCGGTGCTGACGACGTTCGGGACGCGGCCGGCGACGGACTTGGTGCCGTCCTTGGCGATGCGGATGATGTCGCCGGTGTCGCGCTGGGCGTAGAAAGCCGTGCCGTCCCTGAGGAACTCCAGGCCCCACGGCACATCGGTGTCGTCGGTGATCTTGGTGACCTCACCGACAGCGTCCTGACCCTTGCGCGTGCTGGCCTTGATGGGCGCGGTGAACGCGGAGCTCTTGCCGGAGGTGTCGATCGCCTTGACCGTGAACTCGTAGTCCGTCTGCTGCTTGAGGCCCGCGATCGTGGTCTGCTGGCCGGTCGTGGTGCCGACCTGGACGTTGTTCGAGAAGACCGCATAGCTCGCCACCGCGACGTTGTCGGACGACGCTCCCCAGGCGAGCGAGACGCTGTTCGCGCTCACCTTCTGGACGATCGCGTTGTACGGCACGGTCGGCGGCTCGTTGTCGACGACGGCGACCGGAGTGGCGACCGTGACCGAGTTGCTCGCCTGCGAGATGTTGCCCGCGGCGTCCTTCGCGTTGACGTAGAAGGAGTACGTGGTGTTCGGGTTGAGGCGCGTGACGTTGTTGGAGAGCGCGTCGCCGGCGACCGTCTTCACGAACTGGCCGGACTGGTAGATCTCGTAGCTCGCGACGGCCACGTTGTCGCTCGCCGGACCCCACTGCAGGTTGACCGAGGTGGCCGTGAAAGCTTTGACGCTCAGGGTTCCGGGGGCGCCGGGCGGTGCGGTGTCGACGACGCCGGGCGTGCCGTGTACCTCGAACTCCCTGAGCTCGTAGTCGTGGAAGCACGGCTTCGTAAGCGAGACTCGGACCCAGCGACCGAAGCCGGTGAACTCCAGGTTGTCGTCGCCGCCGTCACCCTTCTCCGTGCTGTACATGTCGCGCCAGTACACGCCTTCCGGCGACGTCTGGACCGAGTAGCTCCTCGCGCACAGGAAGCCCCAGCGCAGCACGACCCGGTTGATCGTGGACATCGAGCCGAGGTCGATGGAGATCCACTGCCGATCCGCTCCCTCGCTGCGCCAGGTGGTCCGGCGGTCGAGGTCGGTGGCTTTGGTGGCGACGTGCCGGGCGTTGGACTCGCTCGACGCCGTGGCCGGGCGGGCGAGCGAGAGCAGCACGTCGTCGGCCTGCGCGGGCGGTGCCGCGACGGTGGTGAGCGCGAGCGCCGATGCGAGCACGAGCAGTCTTCGCAGCGGTGAAGCCACAGTGCCTCCCAGGGTGAGCCGGGCGGCGGCGCTGACAGCTTTCCACAAACGTTTTCAGCCCGCCAGGCACCCTCGAACGATGAAGGGAACCTTCATCCACCTGACGTGGATGAAGGTTCCCTTCATCAAGCTCGTTGCGGGGCTAGCGGTTGCCCTGGACCCACTGGTTCCACGGCACCTGCCAGTCGCCGAACCCGTCCCACGCCTCCAGGGGCGGGCCACCGGAGTTGGTGACGATGACCGGGTCACCCTGCTTGCTGTTGTCGATGACCCACTTGGCGTTCTCCGGCGACAGGTTGAGGCAGCCGTGGCTCACGTTGCGGCGCCCCTGGTCGCCGATGGACCACGGCGCGCTGTGGAAGAAGATGCCGCTGTTGGACATCCGGTACGCCCAGTCGACCGGCGTCTTGTAGCCGCCGTTCTCCAGCGCCAGGCCGTACGTGGTGGAGTCCATGATCATGTGGTCGTGCTTCTCCATCAGCACGTACGTGCCGGTGGGCGTGGTGTTGGCCGCGTTGCCCATCGACGTCGGCATGGTGCGGATGAGCTGACCGTTGAGCTTGACGTTGACCTGGTGCGTCTGACCGTCGGCCTCGTAGATCATCTCGTCGCCGACCGTGGTGGTGATGACGCGGTCTTCCTGGCCGTAGACACCCTCACCGACGGACTTGCCGTAGACCTTGACGTGCATGGTGATCTTGGTGCCCGACTTCCAGAACTTCTCCGGACGCCAGTGCACCTCCTTCTTGTTGAACCAGTAGAAGGCGCCCTCGACCTTGGGCTCGGTGGTGATCTCCAGCATCTTCTCGGCCGCGACCTTGTCGGCCACCGGCTCGTCGAAGTAGAACGCCAGCGGCTGCCCCACACCGATCGTGGTGCCGTCCTGCGGGTTCGTCGACACGTAGGTCAGCGTCCGCGGCTTCACCGTGGTGAAGGACGACTCCTTGGTCTGCGCCTTGCCGTCCTCGCCGGTCGCCGTGGCGCTCAGCTTGTAGGTCTTGCCGTACCCGAGCGGCTCGGTGTTGTTCCACTGCGTCGACTCGGGGTTCATCTTCCCCTCGACGACCTTGCCCTCGGGGTTCGTCAGCTTGACGTCGGTCAGCTTCCCGTCCGCCGCCGTGGCGATGACCGGCAGCCCGGGCGACACGTCAGCCGCGCCGTCGTTGAGCGCCAGCGTCAACGTGACCGGCTTGGGCGGCGGCGGAGTGCTAGAAGAAGTACCCCCCGCGCCGTTCGTCGTTTCGCCGCCCCCCGAACAGCCTGCGATCAGCATCACAGCGACACCCGCCATGACCACCCCACGACCGCGCCTGCCCCACATCCCCATCGACGTACTTCCGATCTACTTGTCGCCCGCTGCCGAGACTGCCTGCACGAAGTCGTTTTGGCGTCCCCCGACTAGGTGACGACACGGGATGCCCCGAAGTTGCGCGAGTGGCCGGATCGTTACGTGTCCGATGTAGCCCAAACGGGTCCTGACCAGCCGATTGGGATCACGCCGAGCCGCTGTGCTAACGTTCTCGGCGTCGGAACGGCAAGTGTCCGGCACACAAACAAGCGCCGCTAGCTCAGTTGGTTAGAGCAGCTGACTCTTAATCAGCGGGTCCGGGGTTCGAGTCCCTGGCGGCGTACTTCAGAGAAGCAGGTAGAGATTCGTCTCTACCTGCTTTTATGCATTTCTACGTACTCGTCTTCATTCTCCTTTGGGTGCTGAAGGTGGCCTTTGCCCAGTCTCACTGGGCAAAGGCCACCTTCACCGACTCCTAGCCGATCGTGATCTCGTTGCGGACGATGGCCGTCCCCGGCAGGTCAGGGCCGGTCATCTCAGTGGTCACCGTCCCGGTCCCCCGCTCGGTGGCCTTCACCACGACGGTGTAGGTCACCGATGCTCCCGGCGTCGGGGCGGTGCTGGTCACCCGCTGGTCCGCGACCGGAAGCGTGGCCGACATCTCGCCCTGGCCGAACTGGTTCTCCGCCCCGACCAGGAAGGGCTGGCCCTCCGGGTTGGCCGGCAGGTTCGACGGGTCGTAGGCGTAGGTGATGTCCTGCGTCCCGTCGATGCCGATCCAGACCTGGAACACCCGGCCGGACGCGGTGCCGAAGACGTTCACCCGGTACTCGAACACGAGCCACGAGTTGACGCCGTCGGTGAGCACAGTCGCGTACACGCCTTGCGCGCCGGTGCCGTCCAGGTCGGTCCAGAACGGCGCGAGCACGTTGTTCGGCCGGGCTGGGCTGGGGCCTGGCGGCAGCGAGCAGCAGTTGTTGTCCTCGGCCGTACCGCCACCTGCGATCAGGTAGCCGTTGGAGTCGACTCCGATCCGGCTGTAGGTCACGCCGTTGTACACGAACGACGGGACGTTGAAGTTGAGGATGTCCTCATCGCCGATCGGTACCGGCGTGACCCCGAACGCGTCCAGTGGGATGTAGCCGAACAGCGCGCCGGGATCCACCGACGGCACGCCGGCGGCGGCGCCGGCGAGCGGTACGTTCGGTTTGCTCACCGTGCGCTTGTTCACCACGGTGGCACCACTGGCCGACTCCACCTTGAGCTGGTTGCTCAGCTTGGTGGTGAGGCTGACCGTGGTGTCGTCGAACGAGGTGTTGGTCGCGGTCACCTGGCAGGTGCTGGTCCCGTTCACCGGGATCGCCGTCGGCGCGCACTCGCTCGCGAGGGTGACCTGCGTCTGCCCGGTCTTGAACGCCACCGGCAGGTGCAGCGTCGGCAGGCCGGCGCGGTTCGGCACGAGCCGGACCTCGCCGAAGTGCTGCGCCGGTGCCGCGTGCGACTCGATGGTGATGGCGATCTGCGCCGACTGGCCGGGATCGAGCGTGAAGGTCTTCGGCTGCACGCTGATCGTCGCCCCGGCCGGAGCCGTGGTCTGCGCGGTGTACCGCTGCCGCGCCCCGGTCACGTTCTTCGCGGTGCGGATCGTGGTCAACCGGCCGGGCATCACGTTCGCGTTGACCGACGGGATGTTCAGGTGCACGGCGTTGTTCGGGTCGTTGCCGAGCAGCGCCATGTTCGCCGCGGTCTCGTCGAAGGTGAGCCCTGGCGTCCCGGCCTTGGTCAGGTCGATCCGGCCCGAGCCGAAGTCGAACGGGCCCGCCGGGGTGGTCAGGTCCTCTTTGAGCAGCTTCTGGACGGCCGTGGTCATCAGCCCGGACTTGACCTGTCCCGGAGTCCAGGACGGGTTCAGCGCCCGCAGCAGGATGGCCGCGCCCGCGTTGTGCGGTGAGGACATCGACGTGCCGGCGATCGCCTGGAAGTACTCGCCACCCGGCCCGGACGACGTGGACTCCACCACCGGGGTGTCCCCGGCGAGGATCTGCACGCCTGGCGCGGTCACGTCCGGCTTGAGGAAGTTGCCGCCGGGTCCGCGCGAGGAGAACGCCGCCATCACGTCACCGGTGGTGCCGGTCCGCGGGCCTCCCGCGGTGAAGGTCGCGGTCTCGCCGCTGTGCCCGGCCATGAACGCCAGGAACGGGCCTCCGTCGGGGAGGTGGACCGCCGGCAGCCAGTGCGTGTCGGTGAGGGCTTCGGCCAGCGTCGGGTTGTACAACACCATGCCGGCAGCGCCGCCCTGGCGGACGTTGAAGCCCTTCAGCACCCGGCCGGGCCCGCGCTGGCAGGCGACGATCTTGCCGGTGAACAGGCCGGGCGGAGCCGGCGTCGTGCACAGCGCGTCGCTGTACGGGGCCTCGCTCGCGAGCACGATCGGCAGTGGGCCCGCGCCAGGTGTGATCGACGCGCCGTCCGCGGTGAAGGTGTCTCCGTTGCTTCCGGTCACGGTCAGCGTGCTGAAGAACTCCCGGCTCTGCGTGGATGCCGCCACCGTGGTCACCCAGGGGGACAGGTGCCCGGAGGTGCCCGCGCCAGGACCGGCGTTGCCTGCCGACGCGGACACGTACACACCGGCCGCGTACGCGTCGAGGAAGGCCAGCTCGGTCGGGTCGGTGAACGGGTCCTCGCCACCGGAGATCGAGTAGTTGATCACCTGGACGCCGTCCAGGATCGCCTGGCCGACGGCGGCGGTGGTGTCCGAGCCGTAGCAGCCGAGCGGACCGCACACCTTGTACTCCATCACCCAGGCACCGGGGGCGATGCCGTGGATCGAGGCGAAGTCGCGGCCGAGGACGGTGACGTCCTCGACGATGTTGCCGGCCGACGTGGACGCCGTGTGGGTGCCGTGGCCGTTGCTGTCACGCGCGGTTCCCGCGAACGGGTCATCGCCCTGCACGGCGTCGTAGGTGTCGGCGAAGTGCGCGCCACCGATGAGCTTGTTCTGGCACACGAACGGATCGCTGGCCGGGGTCAGCGGGTTGTCGCCGAAGTTGCACTCCCTGGCCGGGGCGGGTGGCGCCCGCAGGTTGCCCAGGTCGGCGAAGGACGGGTGCTCCGGCCAGACACCGCTGTCCAGGTTGCCGTAGATGACACCCTTGCCCGCGTCGGCGGTGGTGCCGAGCTGGTTGTAGACGGTGGGCGCGCCGATGAACTGGGAGCTGGAGTCGGTGAGGATCTTGTTGATGCTGTCCTCCTGCACCGCGACCACGTTCGGGATGGCCAGGATGTCCTTCACCGAGTTGGCCGGCACTCTGGCCGCGACGCCGCCGTAGACGACGCGCAGGGATCGGCCGGTGACCGCGCTCGGGGCCTTCTTGTTCAGCTCAGCAGTGAAGGCCTTCTCCTGGTCGGCCGCATACCCGTCGTAACGCTGCTGGGCCGCGGTCCGTGCGTCGAGTTTCTTGCCGGTGACCGACGGGCTGGTCGGGGCCAGGTCCTTGACGCCGCCGGCATAGGTCGCCATGGAGTCGTAGTCCAGCTTGATCAACACCGGCACCAGCGCGGAGTCGGTGCGTCCGAGCAGGGACTGGTCGGTCTTCGCCAGCCGGCTGGTCAGCGACTTGTCGGCGCTGACCCGGTCGGCGGCCGTGAGTTGATCCACCTGGAAGTTCGGTCTGGCCGGCGCACCGGAGGCATCGATGCCTCCGGTGACGAGGGTCAGTGGTACGACCGTCGCCACGAGCGCGAGCTTGACTCGATTACGAAGCGTCATGAGTAGACCTCCACTTGGGTGATACCTAATACATGTGTGGTCGCAATCACATGGCGCGCGTTACTCAACGTGTGGATCAGCGGTTGACCAGCGTCTTTGCCTCGCGGGTGGCGGGTTCCAGCGATGGCCGGTCGTATCGTTTTCAGATGTGACTGAGCGCGCGGACCACGGCAGCCGGACGTCAGGCCTCGACCTGCACGTGGGCGACCTCGGCCGCAACGTCCGCGCCGGTCTCATGCACGCCTTCCGCGAGGCGATCCGCACCGGCCGGTTGGCGCCGGGGACTCGGCTGCCGTCGAGCCGGGTGCTGGCAACGGATCTCGGGCTCGGCAGGAACACCGTGGTCCGCGTCTACTCGGAGCTCATCAGCGAAGGCTGGCTCACCGGGCTGCACGGGTCCGGAACCGAAGTGGCGCAACGTGCTGCCGGCGCCGAACGAGAGCGACCCCGCACGACGAAGACGCGATCGCTGCCCGTGCACGATCTGAGGCCGGGGCGGCCGGATCTGTCGTCTTTCCCGCGTGACGAGTGGATTCGCGCGGTGAAGCGGACGGTGAGCACGGCGCCGTTCGAGGCCTTCGGGTACGCCGATCCGCACGGCAGCATGGAGTTGCGTGAGGCGATTGCCCGCTATCTCGCTCGTGCGCGGGGGCTGCGCGCGCAGGCCGGCAACGTCATCGTGTGCAGCGGGGCCGCGGAGGGATTGCGTTTTGTCGCCGCCGCGCTCGCGAGCGCCGGGGTCACGAAGGTCGCGGTCGAGGAGTTCGGGCTGCAGACCCAGCGTCAGGCGTGGGAGAAGGCCGGGATCGAGGCCGTGCCGATCAGGGTCGACGACGACGGTGCCGACCTGTCGATGCTCGACCGGACGAAGGATCTGGGTGCGGTTCTGCTGACGCCGTCGCACCAGTTCCCCTTGGGGATGGCACTGCACTCCGATCGGCGGGCTGCGGTCGTCGACTGGGCGCGGCGGCGGGGGACGGTGGTCGTCGAGGACGACTACGACGGCGAGTTCCGGTACGACCGGTCGCCGGTGGGGGCGTTGCAGGGGTTGGACCACGACCACGTGATCTACCTGGGGACGGCGAGCAAGTCGCTGGCGCCGGGGCTGAGGCTCGGCTGGCTCGTGGTGCCGGACCACCTGGTGGGCGCGGTGTTGGCGGAGAAGGGCGAGTTCGAGGACTCCGTCGGGTTCGTCACCCAGCTGGCGATGACCGATTTCGTCGAGTCCGGGGCGTACGACCGGCACATCCGGGCCATGCGCGCGCAGTACCGGCAACGGCTCGGGCAGCTGGTGGAGACGATCGGACGGCACCTGCCCGCGGCGCGCGTGGCCGGGATGTCCGCCGGGCTGCACGTCCTGGTCGAACTGCCTGGGCTGAGTGGGGCGGAGTTCGTGCGCCGGGCCGCGCGCGAGCAGCTGACGGTCGAGCCGCTCGACCTGTTCCGGCACCCTGGCGCCACGTCGGACCGCGACGGCGTGGTCGTCGGCTTCGCCACGCCGTCGCCCAGCGGCTGGTCGGGAGCACTGGACGCGTTGGTTCGGACGTTGACTGGTTCCCGTTCGTAGACGCCAAGTGGTCCCAGGTTCCGGGCCGATCCGCGGTTAGTTTCGGAGTCATGTTGGCTGCTGGAAACACCAAGGTCACCGACCTCCTCTGCGTCACCCCACCGCCCGTCCCGGACGGCTCGCACGCCATGACCCAGCTCGTCGAGCTGCCGCCGGCCGACGAAGGACTGCAGCCGCACCGCCACAGCGGGCCCGTTTTCGGGTACGTGCTCGAAGGCAGGATCCTCTTCGAGCTGGAGGGCGAGGCGCCGCGGGAGATCGCGGCGGGCGAGGCGTTCTGGGAGCCTGGCGGGGACGTCGTGCACTACCAGGTCGCGAACCTGGAACCGGCGGCGTGGAGCCGGTTCGTCGCCGTGTGCCTGTGCGCGCCAGGCGTGGACATGATCACCATGCTGGAGCCGGACGAGATCCTCGCTCGCGACCACCTCCGGCACCCCAGCGCTCGCCGGAACGGAACCTCGTCATGAAGGCCATCACCGTCAACGACCAGGCAGCAGGCCTCGGTGGCCTGGCCCTGACCGAGCACCCGTACCCGCACGCGGCGGAGAACGACGTCGTCGTGCGGGTCCACGCGGCCGGCTTCACCCCCGGCGAACTGGACTGGCCCGGCACGTGGTCGGACCGGGCCGGGCGCGACCGGACGCCCAGCGTGCCCGGTCACGAGCTGTCCGGGGTCGTCGTGGAGCTCGGCTACGGCACCACCGGGCTCACCGTCGGCCAGCGGGTGTTCGGGCTCGCCGACTGGACCCGAGACGGATCGCTGGCCGAGTTCACCGCTGTCGAGGCCCGCAACCTCGCGCCACTCCCCTCAGACATCGATCACACCGTCGGCGCCGCGCTGCCGATCTCCGGCCTGACCGCGTGGCAGGCGTTGTTCGACCACGCCCAGCTGAAGGCCGGACAGACCGTGCTGGTCCACGGCGCCGCGGGTGGAGTCGGCTCGATCGCCGTCCAGCTCGCGCACCGGGCGGGAGCACACGTCATCGGCACGGGTCGCGCGGGCAACCGCGAGATCGCACTGAGCCTCGGTGCCGACGCGTTCGTCGACCTGGAGACCGAACGCCTGGAGGACGTCGGCGAGGTCGACGTGGTCCTGGACGTGTTCGGAGGAGAGGTCCTCAAGCGCTCGGCCGACCTGGTCCGCGCGGGCGGCACGTTGGTCACCATCGCCGAGCCGACGGAGGCCAGGCCGCGCGACGGCAGGACGATCTTCTTCGTCGTCGAGCCGGACCGCACGCGACTGGCCGAGCTGGCGCGGCTCGTCCGCGAGGGCAGCCTGCGCGTGCTGGTCGGTTCCACCTACCCGCTCGCCGACGCGGTGACGGCGTTCAGCGCGAGACGCGGCGGCGGAAAGTCGATCATCGTGGTCGGCTGACAGGATCTCGGGCATGACCGACCTGAGCGAGCTCTACCGCGACCTGCACCAGCACCCGGAACTGTCGTCGCAGGAGTTCCGCACCGCCGCCGTGCTCGCGGAAGCGTTGCGGCCGTTGGGTTTCGACGTGACGACCGAGGTCGGCGGCACGGGCGTCGTCGGCGTGCTGCGCAACGGTGACGGCCCGGTCGTGATGCTCAGGGCGGACATCGACGCGTTGCCGGTCGAGGAGAAGACCGGGCTGCCGTACGCCTCGACCGCACGCGCGACGAACTCCGACGGCGAGGACGTGCCGGTGGCGCACGCGTGCGGGCACGACATGCACGCCACGTGCCTGATCGGGGCGGCCACCGAGCTCGCCGAGGCACGCGAGGAGTGGTCGGGGACGCTGCTCGCGGTCTTCCAACCCGCAGAGGAACTGGGTTGCGGCGCGCGGAACATGGTCGACGACGGCTTGTTCGACCGGTTCGGCAAGCCGGATGTCGTGCTGGCGCAACACGTCGGGCCGTTGCCCGCCGGGTTCCTCGCGCACGGCAGCGGACCGGTGATGGCAGCGTCCGACACGGCGCGGATCACCTTGCACGGGCGGGGTGGGCACGGGTCCGCGCCCGAGACGACGGTCGATCCGGTGCTGATGGCCGCGCACGTCGTGGTGCGGTTGCAGGGAATCGTGTCGCGCGAGATCTCGCCGTCCGAACGAGCCGTCGTCACGGTCGGGCGGTTGCAGGCCGGTACCAAGGAGAACGTGATTCCGGAGACCGCCGAGATCGGGGTCAACATCCGGACGTTCAGCGAGCACACCGCCGGCATCGTGCGCGCCGCCGTCGAACGGATCGTGCGGGCCGAGGCAGCGGCGTCGGGCGCACCGCGTGATCCCGAGATCGACTGGCACGGAAGCACTCCCGTGCTGGTGTCCGATCCGGACGCGACGGGCAGGACGGTGGCCGCGTTCGCCGCGCACTTCGGCCAGGAACGCCTGATTCCCGGTGCCGTGGTGAACTCCAGCGAGGACGTCGGCGTGTTCGGTGCGGCCGCGGGCGTGCCGACGGTGTTCTGGTTCTTCGGCGGCATCGACTTCTCGACCTGGGAGCCCGGCAGGGCGGTCCCGATGAACCACTCCCCCGAGTTCGCGCCGGAGATCGAGCCCACTCTCACGACCGGGGTGGACGCGTTGGTGGTCGCCGCACGGGCGTGGCTCGCCTAGCTCAATTGTCCATTGAGGATTGAACCCTCAATTTCGACGTCCACCCAATCGGGTGAATCGGACCAGTTCGTTGACGGACATCCGGATCGCCGCTAGCTTCGAAGGAGGGGATAACGGTGTGACGTGCCGTTGAAATTCTGGGGGAAGTGTGACCGACGTAGTCGTTGATTCGCCGCGCCGTTTTCGCAATACCGAGAAGATGCTCGCCCGCAGCCAGCCCAACTGGGGCACGGCCGAGGCGGCCGGGCTGATCGACCTCTACCCGAACAACGGCACCGACGGCCGCCTGACCGCGGGCGAGCACGAGTTCCTCAACATGAGCTCGTACTCCTACCTGGGCCTGAACCGCCACCCGGCCGTGATCGACGGCGCGATCGAGGCGTTGCAGCAGGAGCGGATCACCGGGCTCGGCATCACCCCGACCCGCATGCAACCAGCGCTGATGCGCGAGGTCGAGGACCAGTTCTCCGAGCTGTGGCAGGCGAACTGCTACGTCGCGCTGTCCTGCACGGTGGCGACCGCAGGACTGCTGCCGCTCATCTCCTCCGGCGCGCTGATCGACGGTGAGCCGCGGGTCACCGTGTTCGACAAGCGCAGCCACTTCTGCATGGACGTGATGAAACCGGTGTGCGCCGATGAGGCGCCGGTGTTCAGCAGTCCTCACAACGACATGGAATATCTCGAGGACATCTGCAAGAAATACCCGCGGGTGGCCTACATCGCCGACGGCGCCTATTCCATGGGCGGTGTCGCGAAGCTGGACGAACTTCTGCGGCTTCAGGACAAGTACGGGCTTTTCCTGTGGTTCGACGACTCGCACGCGATCTCGGTCGTCGGTGAGCGCGGAGAGGGATTCGTGCGGTCGGGGCTCGACGAGCTCAACCCGCTGACGTTGATCACCGGGTCGCTGGAGAAGGGCTTCGGCTGCTCGGGCGGCATCGTCATGCTGGGCAGGCGGGACAAGGACGTCGCGAGCCTCGTCAACACCTTCGCGGGCCCGATGTGCTGGTCGCAGAGCATGGGGCTGGCGAACCTCGGCAGCCTGCGCGCGTGCATCGGGATCCACGCGAGCCCCGAGCTCGGCAAGCTCCAGCGGCAGCTGCAGGAGAACATCACCTTGTTCGACGAGATGGTGCCGACGGGCCTGCAGAACAGCCGGCTGCCGGTGCGCGCCATCGCGGTCGGCGACACCGCACTGGCCGTCCGGCTGTCCACGCAGCTCTTCGAGCACGGCTTCTACAGCGCGCCCGTGTACTTCCCGATCACGTCGCAGGGCAGGGAAGGGCTGCGGATCATGATCCGCGCCGACGTGGGCCGGGCGGACATGACGAAGTTCTGCGAGCTGCTGCAGGAGCTCGTCCTGCCGCACGCGATTCCGTGAGGCCCGCGGTCATGAAGGCCACCTACCTGTCCCGCACGCTCATGGTCACCTCGGCCCTCAAGATCGACAGGTTCGAGAAGGGCCAGCACAGCGGCGCCGACATCAACCTCATCGACCTCGAGGACGCGGTTCCGGCGGCGGACAAGCAACTGGCCCGCGAGGAGCTCGCCAAGCTGCGCCCGGAGCAGGTGCACGGCACGCTGGGCGTCCGGATCAACAGCGTCCACACCAGGGACGGCCTCGCCGACCTGCTGACGATCCTCGACAGCGAGGTGGAACCCGACCTGGTCGTCGTGCCGAAGGTCGAGTCACCTCAGCACATCCGCCTGGTCGACGAGATCCTCACCAAGGCGGACCGGTCGTGCCACCTGTGGGCGCTGATCGAGACACCGCGGGGCGTCGCCGACGCCATGGCCATCGGCGCGGCGAGCCCCCGGCTCACCGCGCTCACCTTCGGACTCGCCGACTTCGCCGCGGAGATGGGCGCCACCCTCGCGTGGGACGGCATGCTCTCGGCCCGCGTGCAGGTGGTCATGGCCGCCCGCGCGTCGGGGCTGGTCGCGGTGGACGCGCCGACGTTCGACCTGTCCGACAACAAGATGCTGGAACTCGAAGCACGCAAGGCCGCGGACATCGGCTACAGCGGGAAGATCGTCGTGCACCCGCAGCAGATCGCCGTGGTGAACGACGTCTTCAGCCCGTCGCCGGACGCGGTGGAGTGGGCGCGCGACGTCGTGCGCAGCTTCGAGCAGACCGACGGCGGGATCCGCGTCGTCGACGGATCGATGGTCGGGCCGCCGTTCCTGCGCAAGGCACTGGCGATCCTCGAGCTCCAGGAGAGGCGATGAAGCCGGTCTACGCGTTCGAACCGGTCGGCGACAAGCGGTACCGCGAGTCGCACGGGCTGTACTACGACCAGTTCGAGCTGGGCGACGTGATCGAGCACCGTCCCGGTAGGACGGTCACGGAGTCGGACAACGTGTGGCAGTCGCTGATCGCGTTGAACAACCACCCGCTGCACATCGACCACGAGTACGCGCGCGGCACCGAGTTCGGCAAACCGCTGGTGTCGAGCCTCGTCACGCTGTCCCTGGTGGGCGGTATGAGCACGAACGGCACGAGCGCGAAGGCCGTCGCGAACCTGGGCTGGGAGCACATCCGGCTGCCCGCGCCGGTGTTCGTCGGCGACACGCTCTACGCCGAGACGGAGATCGTCGGTCTGCGGCTCTCGAACTCCCGGCCGGACAACGGGATCGTGACGTTCGAGACCAAGGGGCTCAAGCAGGACGGCACGGTCTGCGTGACGTTCCGCCGCTCGGCGCTGATTCCGTGCAGCCCGAAGGACTGACCGCCGACCTGCCGGCGCTGGTGGCCGAGCTGGCGGAGGCGCTCGCGACGGGCGGCAGGCACAAAGCGTTGACACCGCAGCGGTTCATGACCGAGTGGGACGACCCGTACTCGGTGTTCGGCGCGATGCCGTCGGTCAGCCGGGAGCACGGCGTCTTCGTCACCAAGGTCGCGGCGCTCGTGGAGAAGCCGGGGAAGCCCTCGATCAGCGCGGTGGTGGTCGTCTTCTCGACCACCACTGGCGAGCTGCTCGCGACGCTCGACGGGGCGGCGCTGACGGACGTGAAGTGCGCGGCGGTCACAGCCCTGGTGACCGATCGGTGCACGCCGTCCGACACAGGAAAGCTCGGCGTGGTGGGCACCGGAGCGCTTGCGTGGCAACAGGTCCGCGGAGTGCATGCAGTGCGCGACCTCACCGCTGTGACGGTGTACGGACGCAACGTCGACAAAGCCGAGGCGTTCGTGAAACGGGCGAGGGATCTGCTCGGTGACGAGGTCGAGGTCCGGGTCGCGCGGGAGCTGGGTGAAGCCGTGGAACGCCAGGACGTCGTCTGCACGGCCACGACGTCGAGCGAACCTCTGCTGGCAGGCTTTTCCTTACCCGCACACGTCAACTGCATGGGTTCGCACACACCGGCTTCGCGCGAGGTGAGCCTGGAGCAGCTCTCGGCGAGCACCCTGGTCGTCGAGGACAGGGCCACCGCGGTCGCCGAGGCGGGCGAGATCCACCGGCACGCGCTGGAACTGGAGGACGTGCTGGCGGCGGGAGACGCGCTGCGCTCCGAGCGGACGATCTTCAGCTCGACCGGGCACGCGTTCCTCGACCTGGTCACGGCGGCGCACGTGGTGACCAGGTGACCGTCACCTCCGAGACCGCCAGGACGACCTGGTCCACCCGCCTGCTGCCCACGCTGTTGATGGCGATGATCGTGGCGCCGGTCGCCCAGACCGCCGTGGTGCCGATGCTGCCGTCGCTGTCGCACGAGTTCGGGGTGTCGGCGGCCGCGGTCAGCTGGGTGATGACGGCGAACCTGCTGGCGGCCGCTGTGGGCACGCCGCTGCTCGGGCGTCTCGGCGACGTCCGCGGTCACAAGCCGGTGCTGGTGCTGTGCCTGCTCGTGGCGGCGGCAGGGTCGTTGCTGGCGGCGCTGACGAGCTCGTTCCCGTTGCTGATCGCCGCACGGGTGCTGCAGGGCGTGGGCGCCGGTGTGCTGCCGCTGGCGATCAGCATCATCCGCGCGGAGATCCCGAAGGACCGGGTCGCGGGCGGGCTCGCGATGGTCAGCGTCAGCATGGGGCTCGGCAGCGCGCTGGGGGTGGTGGCGAGCGGGGTGCTGCTGGTGCTCTGGCCGCACCAGTCGGTGTTCTGGTTGTTGCTGGCACTCGGTGTGCTCGCGGTGGTGCCGGTCGTTCTCGTGGTGCCGCGCCGCCGTCCCGAGGTCCGGGCGGGCGGTGCCGACCCGTGGGGCGCGCTCACCCTGGCGGCGTGGCTGCTGGCGTTGCTCGTCGCGATCAGCCAGGGCAACGTCTGGGGTTGGACCGACTGGCGCACCGGCGGTCTGCTCGGCGCGGCCGCGGTGTTCCTGGTCGTCTGGTGCCTGGTGGAACGCCGGGTGCGGTATCCGATCGTCGACCTGCCTATGCTGGGAGACCGCACGGTCGCGCTCAGCAACGTGGCCGGCGCGCTGACGGGTTTCGGCATGTACGGCGCGTTCATCGCGATGAGCAGCATGGCGCAGGCTCCGGTGGCGCTCGGCGTCGGTTTCGGCGCGACCGCACTGGGCGCGGGCCTGATGCTGCTGCCGAACTCGGCCGGCAACCTGGCCGCCGGTGTCCTCGGCCGCTTCACCCTGCATCGGCGAGGACCGCGGCTGACGTTGGCACTGGGCGGTTTTCTCAGCGCTGTCGGCGTCGGGATGCTTGTGGTGCAGCACGACGTGGTCGTCCTCTACCTGGCGAGCGGCCTGTTCGGCATCGGCACCGGGCTGGCGTTCGCCGCGATTCCCACCTACATCAACGACGCCGTGTCCCCCGACCGCACCGGTGTCGCCAACGGCATGAACGCGGTGTTGCGCACCGTCGGTTCCGCCACCGGCAGCGCGGTGATGGGCGCGGTGCTCAGCAGCGACCGGATCGCGGGCACCCAGTGGCCGACGGTCTCGTCGTACCAGCTCGCCTTCGGCATCACCGCGGTCGCGTTCGCGGTGTCCGCCCTGGTTCCGTTCGCCATCCGGAGGTCTCGATGAGCCCGTGGACCCGCAGGAACTTCCTGATGAGCGGCACCGCGGCCGCCGCACTGCCGTTGTCCACATCGGACGCTCTGGCAGAGCTCGCCGACGTCGACGGCACCGACCCGGTGGCACTCGCGGCCGCGATGATCAGGTTCGACACCTCGCAGTCGGGCCGGGGCAGCACGGACACCGGCACGGGAGCCGTGACGTTGCCGCATGCCCAGTTCCTGGAACGGATCTGGCAGGCGGCCGGGGTCGCCACGGAGATCATCCCGACGCCTCAGGAGAACAACGTCCACTTCCTCGCGCGGGTCAAGGGCAAGGGCACCAAGCCGCCGTTGCTGTTCACCGCGCACTCGGACGTCGTGACGGTGGAACGGGACAACTGGACCCAGGACCCGTACGGCGGCACGGTGTCCGACGGCTGGCTCTACGGCCGTGGCGCGGTGGACATGAAGGGCGCGGCCGCGGTGTTCATGGCCGCCCTGCTGCGCCACGTGAAGGCGGGTACGGCCTTCGACCGCGACGTGCTCTTCCTCTCGGACTGCGACGAGGAAGGCGGGTCGTTCGGCGCGCAGTGGCTGGTGGACAACCACTACGACAAGGTGCGCGCGGGCACGGTGATCACCGAGGGCGGCTGGACCCTGGCAGGCAAGGACGGCAGCACCCCGGTCCTGGCGTCGCTCACCTGCCGTGACCGCACCTCGATGCTGGTGGCGCTGACCGCGCGCGGCACCGCGACCCACACCTCGCACCCCGACAACAACCAGGCCATGCCCCGGCTCGGCCGCGCTGTCGAACGGCTGCGCGGGTACCGGCCGTCGATCCGGCTGACCCCGTTGTCCCGCGAGTACTTCACCGAACTGGCGCAGCACACCGACGACCGCCGTTTCGCGGCGGCGTTGCGCGCGATGCTGGCTGCTTCCAGTCAGTCCGAACTGGACAGTGCCGGTGCCGAGGTGATCCGCTGCAGCACCCACCCGTGGGTGCACCAGCCGATGCTGGGCACGACGCTGTCGTTCATCGGTCTGCAAGCGGGGCTGTACACGGGCATCATCCCGTCCCGCGCGCAGGCCCACGTCCGCATCGGTTTCCTGCCGGACGGCGACGACCCGGCCAAGTGCGTGGCCGACCTGCGCAAGCTGCTGGTCGCGGACCAGGTCGACCTGACCGTGGTCGGCCGTCCAGGCGAACCGGAGAACGACGTGATCAACCGCGTGCGCGCGGCACTGGCGCGGCCTCCGTCGACTTTGGACACCGACGTCTACGCCATGTGGCGCAAGGCGGTGAGCGAGACCTACCCCGGTGCGGGCTCCGCGCCGTCGCAGTTCGAAGCCGCCACGAGCGCGGGTCCGTGGCGGGCCAAGGGAATCCCGGTCTACGGCCTGTACCCGTACACCGTCGACGGCGACACGGTGACGCGGATGCACGGCACCGACGAACGGATCAGGACGCAGGCGCTGGTCGCGGGGACGGACCTGGTGCACCGGATGCTGGCGCAGTTGCGCGTCGGCTAGGAGCCTGCACCAGGGCCATGCCCAGCAGCACGACCACCGCGCCGGCGGGTTCGTGCCACGACAGCTCCTCGCCGAGCACCACGATTCCCAGTGCCACGCCGACGATCGGCGTCAGGTACGTGACGGTCGACGCCCTGGTGGCACCCCAGGCCGCGACCGCGGGCAGGCCCAGCGGCGAGACGAACCGCCGGAGGTGCACAAAGGACAGTCCGTAGCACAGGGTCGCCAGCAGGCA
This sequence comes from Lentzea sp. NPDC051838, assembly GCF_040681245.1. NCBI lineage: Bacteria > Bacillati > Actinomycetota > Actinomycetes > Pseudonocardiales > Pseudonocardiaceae > Lentzea > Lentzea sp. NPDC051838. Next base: position 432,438 of record NZ_JBFAYI010000005.1, on the reverse strand, counting down.
GGCGACCTGAGCCGCGATCGCGCCGCTGAGCCCCTGCCACGGTGCGAGCACGACGATCACCCCGGCGAAACCCACTGCCAGCCCCGTCAGACCGGCGCGGGTGAGGCGTTCACCGGGCAACGCCGCCAGCGCGACCAGCGTCGTCATCAACGGGGTCGTGGCGTTGTAGATGCCGGCCAGCGCCGAATCCACGTGCTGCTCGGCCCACCCGAACAGCAGGAACGGCACGACGCACAGCAGTACAGCCACCACCGCCGAATGCGCCCACACCACGGGGTTGCGCGGCAACGGCTGCCGAGTCGCCACAGCGATCACCGCCAGAGCAGCGGCACCCGCCACACATCTGAGTGCTGGCGGGTTTCGGACTACCAGTCGAGCCGCACGGGCAGGAAGGACTCGGTGTCCGGCGCCTCTTTGCGGGCCTTGAGCGCCTGCTCGGCCGGTGCGCCCACGGGAACGCGCAGCGCGGGCTCCGGGTGCTCGATCGTGTCCGCCACGACCACGGCAACCTCCTCGGGAGTGACGGCTTCTCCCCGCAGCGCGCCGACCTGGCGGAGCAACGGCAGGTACGGGTCGTCGTCGGTGAAGAAGGACTTGGCCCGTTCCGCACCGCCGGACGAGACCGCACCGGGCTGCACGATGCTGACCTTCACGCCGAAGTGACCGGCTTCGATCGCCAGACCTTCCGCGATCGCCTCCAACGCCCACTTGCTCGCGCCGTACGGAGCGATGATCGGCAGCACGACCCGGCCCTGGACGCTGGAGACGAACACCAGCCGTCCCGAACCGCGCTCGCGCATCGAGGGCAGCACGGCCTGCGCCACCCGCAGCGCGCCGAAAGTGTTGAGCTGGAACAGGTTCTCCACCTCGGCGATCGGCACGCTCTCCAGCGGCGCGCGGACCGTCGTGCCCGCGTTGCTCACCAGCACGTCGACCTCACCGGCCGCGCGCACGGCCTCGTCGACGCTCGCCTGGTCGGTCACGTCGAGTCGCAGCCGCAGGTCGGCGGGCAGATCGGCGAGGTCCTCGGGCTGCCGTGCCGTCGCGATGACGCGGTGGCCGCGGCGAACCAGTTCGAGTGCGATGGCGCGACCGATTCCCCTCGACGCGCCCGTGATCAGAACAGATGCCATGCTCCCCATGCTATGTCGGTCGACATACTTTGCAACAAGCTATGTCGTACGTCATACCTTCGAGCGAGGTAGGCTCGGGTCCGTGGCAGGCAAGCGCTCCGATGCGAGACAGAAGATGGTGGTCGCCGCCCGGGAGCTGTTCCGCGAGCAGGGCTACCACGCGACGGCGCTGTCGGACGTGCTCAAACGCAGCGAGGCGCCGCGCGGGTCGGTGTACTTCCACTTCCCCGGCGGCAAGGCCGAACTGGCGACCGAGGCGGCGGACCAGCACACGTCCGAACTGCTCGAGAACATCACCCTGGCAGCCGCGGAGGCGACCGGGCCCGCCGATCTGGTGCGGGCCTACCTGGGGCTCGCCAGGTCCAACCTCGTGGCGAGCGACTACCGGCAGGGGTGCACGATCGCGCCGCTGGTGCTCGAGTCCGACGGTCTCGACGACGTCGCCGGCCGCTCGTTCACGCTGATCATCGACACCCTGGCCGGGCACTTCGCGACGTTCGGAGTCCCGGACGCGCACGAGCTCGCGCACGCCGTGCTCGCGGGTGTGGAGGGTGCTTTGATCACCGCACGGGCGTTGCGCTCCACCGCACCGTTCGACGCTGTGCAGACCGTGCTGGAATCCCACGTCGAAAGGCTTCTGAAATGACCGCGTTGGTGCTGGGTGGCGGCGGACCTGTCGGCGCGTCGTGGATGTCGGCCCTGCTGAACGGGTTGATCGAGGCCGGGGTTCCGCTGGACTCTGAGGTCGTTCTCGGCACGTCGGCCGGTTCGGTGGTCGGGGCCTGGCTGACGATGCAGCCGGAGGGGCTGGCGGACGTTCCGGCTCTGATGAGCAAACGTGCAGCCTGGCACTCGGGCAACGCCTCAGCCGGACGCCAGAACACCGGCGCGTTCACCAGGATGATGGAGACGGGCCGGGCCGCCGCCGTCGCGACACCGCCGATCTCCGTCGATCAGGCCGATGAGCTGTGGAAGCCCATGCTGCCCGAGGGTGACTGGCCCACTCGGTTGCGGATGACGTCGGTGAACGCGGCCACCCGCGAGGCACGGGCCTGGTCCGCGCAGGACGGCATTCCGCTGACCGTCGGCGTCGCGTGCTCCACCGCCGCTCCCGGCATCGCCCCGCCCGTCGAGGTGAACGGCGAGATCTGGCTCGACGGTGGCGTGCGCAGCGGTACCAACGCGGATCTGGTCACCGGTGACGCACTGGTGGTGGCACCCATCGCGTCCGAAGGCCTGGCGCGCGAGGAAGCCCTGCTCGTCGAGCGCGGCTACCGCGTCCGCACGATCGTTGCGGAACGGTTCTACAACTCGCCGGTTGATCTGATCGATCCGCGCCTCATCGACGTCGGGGCCGCTGCGGGCGCCGACCAGGCGCGTGGTCTCGCGTCCAGCCTGCTGTCGTGGAGGAACCCCTGATGACCCAGCTGGTCGAGCAGGAGTCGGCGAAGGCCGCCCGCATCCTGTCGTCCGCTCGCGAGCTGATCCTCAAGCGCGGGTTCAAGGCGGTCACCATCGCGTCGATCGCGGAACGGGCGCACGTCGGCAAGGGCACCGTCTACCTGTACTGGCCGACGAAGGAAGATCTCGCGGTCGGCCTGTTCGGCCGCGACTTCCTCGCCGCGATGGAGAGGTTCGCCGAGCTGATCGGCGCGGACCCGACGCTCGCCCGACCCGAGCGGATGATCCCGTCGCTCATCACCGCACTGTCCGAGCGCCCGTTCATGCATGCGATCCAGACCGGGGACGAGGAGCTGCTCGGCGCGCTCACCCAGCACCCCCGGACGCGCGAGCTGCTCGACATGGCCGGTCCCGGCGCGTTGGTGACGGTGGCGTTGCCGGTGTGGCGCAAGCACGGGCTGGCCCGCACGGACTGGGCCGCGCAGGACCAGGAGTACGCGCTGCGGGCGTTGCTGCTCGGCTTCTTCGCCGTGACGGACAGGCCGTCGGTGTTCGTGCGCGACCTCGCCGTCGAGGATCCCGCCGCGGTGCTGGCGCGGACCGTCACCACCCTGCTCGGCCCGTTCACCGCGACCGAGCAGGACGTCGAGGCCACCGCCCAGGAGGCGTTGCGGCTGCTCGACGAGTACCGCCGGAACATCCTGGCCTCGCTCACCGCGTAAAGCTCCTCACGGCTGTGCGTGGCTGTGCCGCGCGTCACGAACTGACCAGATGGCGATTTTGGTCAGTTGGTTCTACCGTGGAGGCATGAGCAAACGAGCACTGGTGGTCGGGCTCGGTATCAGCGGCATGGCCACCGCCATCGCACTGCACAGGAACGACTGGCAGCCGGTCATCGTCGAGAGGGCTCCCGACCGCCGCAAGACCGGCTACTTCGTGCTGGTCTACGGCGCGGGCAGGGCCGCCGCTCAGCGGCTGGGCATCCTCGCCGACATGCCGAACCGAGCCGCCGCGCTCGGCGACGCCTACAACGTCGACCGGCTCGGCAACCGTTCCAGGACGCTGAGCTTCGACGACCTCCCGAACCGGCCGCACCGGATGCTGCGCACGGACGTCGAGGCGGCCGCGTGGGCGCATCTGCCCGAGGACGTCGAGATCCGCTACAGCACGTCGCCGACGAAGATCACCCAGGACCCGGACGGCGTCGACGTCGAGTTCGACGACGGCGTCACCGAGCGGTTCGACCTGGTCGTCGGCGCCGACGGGCTGCGGTCGACGGTGCGCAGGCTGGCGTTCGGCCCCGACTCCGGCTTCCTGCGCCCGATGAACCACATCATCTCGGCGTTCCAGCTCGAAGGCCCGCTGCCGGGACTCGCCGGCGAGGACATGGCGATCCTCCTCGAACCCGGCCGCGCGCTGTGGGTGTTCGGCTTCGAGGGCCGCAAGCCGACCGTGATGCTGACCTACCGCACCGACGACGTGAACGCCGAGTTCACCGAGACACCCGTGCGCCGGCTGCGGAAGGCGTTCGGCCCGGAGCCCACCGGCAAGCTGCTCGGCGAGGTGCTCGACCAGGCGGAGCGGACGCCGGACCTGCTGTTCGACCAGCCGCAGCAGGTGAAGATGAACCAGTGGTCGTCCGGCCGGGTCGTGCTCGTCGGCGACTCCGCCTGGTGCGTGACGCTCTACGCGGGCATGGGTGTGTCGGCGGGGCTGAGCGGAGCCGACCTGCTCGGCACCATGTTGTCCCGCCACGACATTCCGCGCGCGCTCGCCGAGTGGGAGCGGCGGATGCGCCCGGCGATCAGCCACTACCAGGAGCGCGGGCACGTGATGCGGAAGCTGTTCAACCCGCACGACCGCCGCGAGATAGCGCTGCGCAGATTCTTCGTCGACGGGACACGGCTGCCCGTGGTCGGCCCCGTGCTGCAACGGCGCCGGGCCAAGGACATCGCCGTGTTCGACCAGGACGTGGCGGCATGACTGGGCGGCATGACTGGGCGGCATGACTGGGCGGCATGACTGGGCGGCATGACTGGGCGGCATGAGGAAAGGACAGCGGTCATGAGGTTTCTCGTCACCGGCGGCACCGGGCGGCTCGGCTCGCTCGTGGCGGACCGACTGCGCCACGGCGGCCACGACGTCCGGATCACCAGCCGCCGCACCGGACTCGGTCTGTACACAGTGGACTGGAAGACCGGCGCGGGTCTCGCGGAGGCGGTCGACGGCGTGGACGTGGTCGTGCACTGCGCCGCGGCGAACGGGGACGTGGAGATGGAGCGCGCGCTGGTCGAGGCATGCGCTGGTGTGTCGCACCTGGTGTACATCTCGATCGTCGGCACGGACCGGATTCCGATCAAGTACTACCGGATGAAGGTGGCCGCCGAGGAGCTCATCTCGCAATCCGGCATCCCGTACACGATCCTGCGCGCCACCCAGTTCCACGACCTGGTGCGCTCGGTGCTCGCCGTGCTCGCCAAGTGCCCGCTGCTGATGCCGGTGCCGGAGCTGCGTTTCCAGTCCGTCGACGTGACCGAGGTGGCCGAACGGCTCGCCGCGCTGGCCGTCGCCGAGCCCGCCGGACGGGTGCCCGAGTTGGGCGGGCCCGAGGTCGTGCCGCTGCGCGAGCTGGCTCTGCAGTACCTGGCCTCGACCGGACGTCATCGCCGGCTCGTGTCGTTCCGGTTGCCCGGCAAGGCTTTCGGCGGGTTCAAGGCCGGCCACCACCTGACGCCCGCGCACGCGGACGGCCGGATCACCTTCGCCGAGTTCCTCGCCGCCGAGGCCACCGCGCTGCGGCGATGATGACGGTGGTCGTCCTGCTGGCCGTCTCTACCGGCACCGTGGGGGCTGGGTCGGGTTCGCACCCGGAGTCGTTCTTCACTTGCGCAGATGCTCGCCCCGTGCGCTCCTTCCTTCTTTCGCGGTGAAAATGACCATGGTCTCGTGACATCTACTAGAGAGCGCCAGGCGTGGATCGGGACGAGGTTCACCCGTGTGGGTGGGCCACGATCACACCCAACCCTGGTCCGCGCGGGCACGGCAGCGCTGTTCGCGTTCGGGTTGCGGCACCTGGCCTTCCACGCTCAGCACCTCGACCACCTCAGCGCGGCCTCGGCGACCTGGCTGATGATCGCCACGGCCGGGCTGACCGTGGTGCTGCCCGCCACAGGTTTCCTGATGGCGGGCAGCACTCGGCAACAGCTCAGGCCCGCCGGCGGGCCCTCATGATGTGCGCGTCCAGCGGCAACGCGTGCGACTCGACCAGCTCGAAGCCCGCGTCGGCGAGCAGCGCGCGGTAGTCGGACTCGGAGCGTTCGCGGCCGCCCGTGTTGCAGAGCATGTGGACGTCCCACGGGATGGCGAGCGAGTCCACGTCGGCGCCTTCTGGCAGCAGGCGTTCGATCACCAGCAGCTCGGCGTGCGGGGGCATGTTGCGCGCGCAGGTGATGAGGATCGCGGCGCACTGCTCGTCGTCCCAGTCGTGCAGGACACGCGACAGCAGGTAGATGTCGCCGGTGGCCGGGACCGACTTCGTGAAGTCGCCGGGCACCAGGGTGACGCGACCGGCCATTTCGGACAGTCGTGCCTCTGCCGACACCAACGCGTTCGGGAGGTCCATCAGCACGCCGTGCAGCGACGGGTTGGCGGCGAGGATGCGGGACAGCAGTTCGCCGTTGCCACCGGCGATGTCCACGACAACCCGAGCGGAGGAGAAGTCGATGGAGCGCGTGACGCCCGCGAACATGGCGTTGCTCGCGGCCATGGACTGGTGGAACAGCTCGGCGAGCCCGGGATCGCCCGCCATGTGGGCGAAGTGGTGGGAGCCGAAGACCTTCCCGTACGACTCCTCGCCGCTGCGCACGGAGTCGGTGAGGGCCCCGAACGACTGGTAGAACGGGCCTCCGTACATCAGCGCCAGTGCCCGCATCGAGCCCGTGAGGTCCGCGCGCAGCAACGCACCCAGGTCGGTGAGGCTGTACCGGCCGCGCGACGTGTGGACGACGCCGAGCGCGGTCAGGTAGCGCAGCAGCCGGGCGAGGCTCTGCTCGTCGGTGCCGCTCGCGGCGGCGAGGCCGGGCAGGTCGTGGGCGACCGCCAGGTAGTCGAGCAGGTAGAGCTCCGCGGCCGTCGCGATGGCCTGCGTGGCCCACGCGCCGGTCATGAGCCGCAGCAGTTCGGTGCCGGCACAGGACTCGCGCTGGTGCGTGGCGAGCAGCTGCGAGAACCGGCCGGAGCAGATCAGTTCGAGACGGCGGAAGGCCGGGTTCGCGATGTGGCCGTCGCGGAAGTACATGACGGTCGAGTTCTCGTACCCGTTGTAGCCGCCGCCGTCCGGGCGCATGGCGGTGCCGATCATCGTGCGCAGGCCGCGCATCAGCACCGGGTCGGGCCAGCGGACGGCGAGTGCGACGTGGTTCTCGCGTTCGTGGCGGCGTTCGTCCTCGGCGATGTGCGCCAGGTCCGGCGGCGTCACCATCGCGAAGATCTCCAGCTCGCAGCGCAGGCCGTCGCGGTCGGCGACCGGGGCGCGCAGGATGCCGACGGTCAGCTCGCCGACGGGGATCCCGTACCGGCTGCTCAGCCGTTCGCGGACGACGACGCTCGGCGTCATCGCGCCGACTTCGATGCCGTGCGCGGCGAGCTCGTCCTCCAGTCCGTCGAACGTCTCCGGGAAGATCAGCAGGGCGATGTGGTCGAGCGTCGAGTGCCGGGTCACGGCCGCGCGGTGGTCGTCGTCCAGCGACGGCACCGAGGCGGTCAGCACCGACCGCGTGCAATGCCCGCCCAGCAAGGACTTCGCCGCGAGCAGGCGGTCGATGTCCACTGTGGACAGCACGGGTGTTCTGGTGGCGGTCGTAGAGATCATGGTGATGTTCGTCCTGTTGGCTCAGATGCCGACGTAGTGCTCGGCGAAGAAGTTCTGGTGGGCCTGCGAACGACGCAGGCTGTCGAGCCGGGCACGGCGCAGCGCGCGCTGGAACCCGGCGTCGGAGGCGGTGCCGGTGGGGCCGTGCAGGAGGTCGATCATCCAGTGGGAGAACTCCTGTGCCCGCCAGATGCGCGGCAGGCAGGACCTCGTGTAAGCGCTCAGTGCTCGCTCGTCGTCACGGGTGATGGCGCTGACGAGCGCACGGGCCAGCAGTTCCGCCTCCATGATCGCCAGGTTGGCGCCCTTGGCGGCGGAGGGACTGATCAGGCTGGCCGCGTCGCCCACGAGGAACAGGCGGTCGTGCTGGATGGGGTCGACGACCTCGGAACGCAGGCGCACCAGCCGTCGTTCGATGATCGGGCCCTGACGCAACGGCCCGAACTCCCCTGTGCGCATCCGGGTCGCGAGCGCGGCCCAGATCCGGTCGTCCGTCCAGTTCTCCGGGGCGTCGCCCGGCGGGGCCTGGAGGTAGTAGCGCGTCACCTCGGGGCTGCGGGCCATGTGGCCGGCGAACCCGTCCTCGTGCAGCGCGTAGGTGACCGCCGCCATGCTCTGCGGGGCCTCCGCGAGCAGGGCCAACCAGGTGATCCCGTGGTCGCGGCCCTGACCGCGCACCGGAACGGCGGCGCGAGTGACCCCGTTGCTGCCGTCGCACCCGGCCAGAAACCGGCCGCCGACAACACCTTCCGCCGTCTCGACGGTGGCGTTCGCGGCATCCACCCCGGTGACGGTGACCCCGAACCGGATGTCGCCGCCGCGGTCGAGGTACTCGGCGATCAGGTCGGTGACGAGATCCTGCTGCGGGTAGACCGTGTGCACGTCGCCCCGCCCGAGCTCGGCGTAGTTCAGCTCGAACTCGCCGTCCTCACCGCGAAACGCGCACACGCCATGTGAACGTCCTTTGTGGAGCAACCCGTCGGCGAGACCGTGTTCGGTCAGCACCCGGACGCTGTTGGGGCTGAGAAATCCCGCCCTGGCCCTGGTCTGCACCTGCTCGCGGCTCGCCCGCTCCACCACGAGGGTGTCGATCCCCTCGGCGCGAAGCAGGTTTCCTAAGACCAGCCCTGCCGGTCCCGCGCCCACGATGAGCACGGTGGTGTGGTCGGCCACGCCTTGCGGTCCTCTCTCCGAACGCGCCCACCTCCGCCGGTGGGCCCGTGTGCGGCAGCACTGGACCGCAACCGCGCTCCCCAGGCGTGAACGGCACGCCGGGGCCTAGATGATCATCACTCCATCGTGGACAACGATTGTCTAAAGTGGGCCCCGAAGCTGAGGAGTGCTCATGAAGCTGTACGCCGCCACCGCCGTCGCCGACTCGATCCTGGCGACCTTGCGAGGCACCAAGAACGTGCGCAAGGTCACCAAATCGGCCCTGATGCCCGTCCTCGCGGCAGCCACCCCACCACGCGATCCGGGCATGGCGATCGGCCTCGCCGGGTCGTGGGCCGGTGACGTGGCACTGCTCGGCGACTCGGATCGGGCATTTCGCGCAGGCCTCTTCAGCTTTCTGGTCGCCCACGTCGGCTACACGGCGGCATTGTCACGTCGGTCACAGCCGGGGACGCGCAAAGCGGTGCTGCCGATCGTCGCCGCCTCCGCTCTCGGCGCCGCGGTGTTCGCCCGCGCGGCCGGCCCGATGGGCAAGCCGGTCGGGTTGTACGCACTGACGCTCGGCACGATGGTGGCCGCCGCGTCGACCGTGCGCGGACCGGGCGCGCGCCGCGTTTTCGGTGGTGCGGCACTGTTCATGGCGTCGGACGCACTGCTCGGGGCGAGCCGGTTCGTCCTCGATGGACGGGCGGCGCGAGTCGCGTCCGCCGGGGTGATGCCGACCTACGCGGCCGCCCAGTGGCTGATCCACACGGGGTTCGCGCGCGAGGACGACCCCGCGTGAAAACCCGTTGGATGCCCTGTGCTAATGTTCTTCACGTCGGAAACAGCAAGGCTTTCCGGCACGCAATTAAGCGCCGCTAGCTCAGTTGGTTAGAGCAGCTGACTCTTAATCAGCGGGTCCGGGGTTCGAGTCCCTGGCGGCGTACACCGAAGAAGCAGGTAGAGATTCGTCTCTACCTGCTTCTTTGCATTCTGCGTACTCATGCGCGTTCCCCGTGGATCATGGTTTGCGAGCCCGAGACGTGCGGCGGTCGACCGTCCAACTCTGTGAACATGAGGCCGAGGTCGACCCAGGCGTCTCCGGCGGCCTCGCGTTCCCGCTGTTGCCTGGAGTGGTGGGCACGCAGTTCGAGCGTGCGACACGAGCGTCGGTTCGCACGATCGGCTTGGGCGTGGACGTGGTGGCAGCACCTCGTCGGCAACACCTACGTCTGGCTGGGACTCGCGTTCCTCTGCTGGTGCGCGGCCTTGGCGTTCGCCGAGGTGAATCGGCCGAACGGCCACGTGTGCGCCGGTTCGCGGAGCCGTAGCATCCCGTCACACTGCGCGGATCTGCCGACCTGGGGGCGTGAGATGCGGCGTTTTCACTGTGCTGTGCTTGTGATGGTGTTGTTGCTGACCGGGTTGGTGCCGGCGACGGTGTCGGCCGCGGCGCCACCACCGACGACTGTGCCCAACGCGGCGCTGAACACCAAGTGGGCCACCTACGGCAATCAGGGCGGCCATTGGACCGGCGGTGACCGCACAGCGTCCGTGCCGCTGCCGGACGGCCGCACCGCGTGGCTGTTCTCGGACACGTTCCTCGGCACGGTGAACGCCGACGGCAGCCGTCCGGCGAACACGCCGATGGTCCGCAACTCGATCGTCGTCGAGCAGAACGGCCAGCTCGGCCCGACACTGCACGGCGGCACCCCCGCGGCACCGTCCTCCCTGGTCGAGGTCGCGGGTTCGTCGCTGACGCACTGGGTCGCGGACGGCGTGGTCGAGGGCAACACGCTCAAGGTGCTCTACATGCAGATCGAGTCCACCGGTGGTGGCGCGCTCGACCTGAAGCTGAAGGGCACCGCGCTGGCCACCTTCAGCCTGCCGTCGCTGACCCTGACCGGTGTCCGCACGCTGCCGCTGGGCGACAAGATCGCGTGGGGCCAGGACATCGTCACCGAAGGCGGCCGCACGTACGTCTACGGCTCGGAGTCCAACGGCGACGAACCCAAGCGACTGCACCTGGCCCGCACCACCGGCCTCGACGGCACCTGGGAGTTCTGGACCGGCACCACGTGGTCTGCCAGTGAGGCGGACTCCGCGCGGATGCTGACGGGCACCGGCACGGCGTTCTCGGTCACGAAGGTGGGTGCCGAGTACGTGCTGATGACGATCGACGGCAACCTGACGTTCAACCCGACCCTGGTGGCGTACACGGCTTCCGCGCCGACCGGCCCGTTCGGCAATCCCCGCCCGCTGTACGAGGCACCGGAAGCGGGTGCCGACGGCCGGCCGGTCATCGTCTACGACGCGACCGTCCACCCGCAGCTCGGCCAGACCGGCAAGCTGGTCGTCTCCTACAACGTGAACAGCCTCGACGCCGCCGACACCAAGGCGGACGTCCGGATCTACCGGCCCCGGTTCGTCGACGTGACGTGGCCACCGCCGACGCCTGACCCGTCCGGACTGCCCGGTGCGCCGGGAGGGCTCGAGGTGCGTGACGACAACGACGGCGGAGCCACGCTGTCCTGGCAGCCCGTGTCCGGCGCGAGCTACCGGGTGTACCAGCGGGACGTCACGAACGGCCAGGAGTTCTTCTCCCGCCACCCCAAGGCGGTCACCGGGACGACCACCGCGGTGCCGTTCCTGCGCGACGGTCACACCTACGAGTTCCGGGTCACCGCCCAGAACGAGAACGGCGAAGGTCCGCCATCGGCCGGCATCAGCCTCACGGTGCGGGTCAAGGCCCCCGAACCGCCGGCGAACCTGCGTGCCGTGGCCAACGACTCGGGCGGTGTCGCGCTGACGTGGGATCGCAGTACCAGCCCGGGTCTGCTGTGGTACCAGGTGTTCCGCACGGACGTGACGAACGGTCCCGGCACCGGCGCGCCGGTGTACTTCCCGGACTCCGGGTCGGCCGCGGTCACGGACGTCGACCTCGAACACGACCACGTCTACGAGTACGTCGTGGTGACGAACCGCTCCGGTCAGGCGAGCACGCCGAGCACGGCCGTGCGCGCGACCGCCCGCTACGCCAAACCCGGTGTGCCGTCCAACCTGCGCGCCACGCCCCGCTCCGACGGCAAGATCAGCCTGAGCTGGGACGCGCCCGCGCCCGGCGTCTGGTACTGGGTCTATCAGCGCGATGTCACCGGCAACTCAGCCGAGTTCACCAAATGGCCGTTCCCGATCGCGGGAGGAACCACCGCCGACGCGGACTACCTGACGCACCAGCACACCTACGAGTTCAAGATCTCCGCCACCAACCGCGGAGGTGAGGGCGCGCAGTCCGCGCCGATCCAGGTCACCTCGCGGATGGCCCTCCCACCCGCGCCCACCGGCCTGACCGCGGTCGGCAACGGCGACGGCACGGTGAAGCTCAACTGGACCCGGCCGCCGAACACCTGGACGTGGATCCTCCAGCGCGACGTGACCGAGGGCGACACCGAGTTCTACCGCTGGGACGTGCCGGTCGGCGACAGCGACACCGCGACCGCGGGCTACCTCGTGCCCGGTCACACCTACGAGTTCAAGGTGGCCGCGACGAACCAGGCCGGTGACAGCGCGACCTTCTCCAACGCCGTGCAGGTGGTCGCCGACGTGGCCGCCCCGCCGCCGCCGACCGAACTGACCGCGACCGCAGCCGCCGACGGCACGATCAGTCTCAAGTGGACGGCGCCGCGCGACCAGCTCTGGTACTTCGTGTACCAGCGCGACGTCACCAAGGGGCAGAACGAGTTCACGAAGTGGCCCTACCCGGTGACGTCCGGCACGACGGCCATGGCGGCCTGGCTCGACCACCTGAGCGTCTACGAGTTCAAGGTGACCTCCGCCTTCGCGGGCAAGGAGTCCACGTTCTCCGCTCCGGCCAGCGCGACGTCCCGGGTTCAGGCGCCCACCGTCGCACCCACGGGCCTGAGTGCTCTCGCCCGTCCGAACGGCAGCGCGTTCCTGCACTGGAACAGCGTCGGCCAGTACATCGGCTACTTCGTGTACCAGCGCGACGTGACCGCCGGACAGGATTTCTTCCGCTGGGGCCTGCCGTTGAGCGCGACCCAGGGCGTGGCCGATCCGCTGATCAGCGGCCACGTCTACGAGTTCAAGGTCGCCGCCGCGAACGCCGGAGGTGAGGGCCCGCAGTCCGCGCCGATCCAGATCACCGCGCACGGCGGCACCCCGGCCGCTCCGTGGCTCTCGGTCTCACCCGGCGACGGCAGGGCGACGCTGACGTGGAACTCCGTGCATGCGGGCGCCTACTACTTCGTGCACCGCAGGAACGTCAGCGCCGGGGAGGGCTTCACCAAGTTCCCCATCCCGATCCAGGAGACCTCGTTCGCGGACGCTTTCCTGAACAACGGCGACACCTACGAGTACGTCGTGTCCGCGTCCAACGAACACGGCGAGGGCCCTTGGTCCAACTCGGTTCAGGTGCGACCGCTGCCACCCACGCCCGCCGCGCCCGCGTGGCTGACGGCGACCGCGGGCGACGGGACGGTGACGCTGAACTGGGCGGCGGTGCCGGGGGCCTGGTACGTCGTCGAGCACCGCGATGTCACCGCGGGCCAGCAGTTCCGTTCCGCGCAGACACTCAGCCCCGCCACGTCGTGGGTGCACACGTACCTGACCAACGGCCACACCTACGAGTACCGGGTGCGCGCCACGAACATCGCCGGTGACGGTCCTCCCACGGCCGCCCAGCGGGCGAGGCCGATGCCGCCGTTCCCGTCCGCGCCCAGCGGCCTGGTCGTCCAGTCCGTCGGTGACGGCACGGTGAACATCGCCTGGCAGGCCAGCTCCACCCCGTGGGTCGGCTATGTGGTGGAGACCAAGGAGACGAGCGCGTCGTCGTGGCGGCAACTACCCGCGAACTGCTGCTCCCACCAGAGCATGTGGCTGACGAACGCGGTCGGCTACCAGTTCCGCGTGCGTGCCACGAACATGAGCGGTACCAGTGCCTCGACCAACACCGTCGAGGCCACCCCGATGCCGCCGTTCCCCGCCGCGCCGTGGGGTGTGAGCGCGAGCAAGGGATCCGGCGCAGGCCAGGTCAACCTCTCGTGGAGCCCGAGTTCGACCCCGAACGTCTGGTACTGGGTCTCCTACCGGCAGGCGGGCCCGCCCACGACACCGCAGCAGCCCTGGTACGAGGGGTGGACGACACTGCCGTACCCGCTGCCGCAGACGTCGATCACGGTGACCGGGCTGGCGTGGCAGGAAGTCTACGAGTTCCAGGTGCGGGCCACGAACGCGGCCGGCACGAGCGGCCGCACCTCGGTGCCGTGGGCCATCGCGCAGTCGGCCCGGTCGGGGATCTGGCGCTCGGCGAACCAGGCCAACGGGGCCAACGACAGGGCCAGCTCGTTCGCCGTGGGCAAGGAGTGCGGCTACACCAGGAACCAGCCGGTCTGCTTCAACACGCGCGGGTTCTATATCGCCGACGCACCGATGACGGTCGGAGACTACCTGCTCTACCCCTACAGTCGCAGTCACTTCGAGACCCGGCTCAGATGCGAGTCGATCAAACGCGCGGACATCCGCAAGACCAAGTGGCCGATGCCTGTCCACATCCTCGAGTACACCTTCCCGCGGCTGGAGGAGCACGAGAAGATCCACTCCGACCAGTGGGCCCAGTACGCCAGCGTCCGGGACTTCATCACCGCTTACGTCAAAGCCTGGGTTCCGCCGCCGAACACGTTCGAGGTCGGCGCGAACCTGTGGTGGGGCGGGTATGAGGTGACCTGGAGCGAATCGCCGACCGCAGGGGTGGAGGAGTCCTGCGCCTGGCTGTACCCGAAGAAGGAGCAGGAGAAGTAGGGCTGAGCGGCCCGTTCGGTTCGACCGGGCCGCTCGACCACATCGCCTGATCCGAAAACAGTCGGGGACGGGCGAACGGGATCACCGGCTCGGGTCTGGTCTGGCTCCCAGCCGAAAACGGGCGGGTCCTGCTCAGGCCGCGAGGGTCAGGGTGACCTGGTAGCCGAGTGCTTCGAGCTGGCGGATGCGGTTGCGCTTCTTGCGGTCCGGGCTGATGCGCTTGTCGCAGAAGTCGGGGCCCAGGTTGTGGTAGCGGGCGTCGGGGTCGGAGAGCAGGTGCCAGACGATGACCAGGATCGAGCGGCCGATCGCGACGATGGCTTTCTTCTTGCCGCGGCGCCGGGCGATCCCGATCTCGGCGATCATGACGTGCACGGCGGTCAGCCCGACACCGGTGATCTCATCGAGTTTGGCGACCGCTTGGTCGATCCGTGCCGGCATCGTGCGCGGCAGGAACGCGTGATGATGGTTGACGCGCCCGACGAACGCCTCTTGCGGCAACGGGATCTTGGCGCGCATCCGGGTGCGGGCCAGTCGCGCGAGCACGACAGGGTCGCGTTGCCTGGCCGGTGACCGCTTCTCGTGGTTGCGTGGTGCCATGAGCGATCGCAGCGCCCGCTGGCAGCAGTACTGGGACCGCAAGTCCGCCACCTACGACGCGGAGATGGGCTTCCTGGACCGGAAGCTCTTCGGCGACTCGCGCAGGTGGGCGTGCTCGCAGGCGACCGGCGAGGTGCTGGAGGTGGCGATCGGCACCGGGCTCAACCTGCCGCACTACCCCGCGGGCGTCAGGCTGACCGGCCTCGACCTGAGCGAGCGGATGCTCAGCCTGGCGAGACAACGCGCACAGGGCCTCGACGTGACGCTGCGGCAGGGCACAGCGCACGCCTTGCCGTTCGGGGACAACGAGTTCGACACCGTCGTGTGCACGTTGGGTCTGTGCGCGATTCCGGACCACGAGAAGGCTGTCAGCGAGATGATCAGGGTGCTGAAGCCCGGCGGCCGGTTGGTCCTCGTCGACCACGTCGAGAGCTCGTCCCGGATCGCGCGCGGCCTGCAGTGGCTGCTGGAGCGCGTGACGATCCCCATGGCGGGAGAGCACTTCCTGCGCCGGCCGCTGCATCTGGTGCAGGCGCACCAGATGCAGATCGAGCAGCGGCAACGGTTCAAGCTCGGCCTGGTCGAACGGCTCGTGGCGCGGAAGGTCAGCGCAACGACAACGCGCGCCGCGCGAGTTGTCCGTTAGGTCTGGAAGCCGCGCAGAACGTCGTGCAGCGCGGCGCGCAAGATCTCCCGGTCGTCGTCGCGGGGAAAGGCGACGCGGTGCACGGCCATGCCGTCGAGCATCGCCAGCACGAGCCGGACCCGGTGCGGCAGCGGGTCGATGTCCACCAGCCGCAGGCTCGTGCTGATCACCCGCTCGTAGCTCTCCACGACCCCGGCGACGGCCGCGCCTAGCTCGGGGCGCCGGTGCACCGCCAGGTAGACCTCGAACTGCGTCACCAGATCCGTCCGCGGCGACAGCATCAGGAAGTCGGTGACCATCTCCGCCAGCTGCTCGACCGACGGGTTGGTGTCGTGCATGGCTTTCACCGCCGCGTCGCTGCGCTCGACGACCTCCGCGAAGGCGAGCGTGAGGGCGGCCGCGAGCAGTTCGTCCAGCGAGCTGAAGAAGTAGCTCGTGGTGGACAACGGCAGACCGGCGGCCCTGGCGATCGCGCGGTGCGTCGCGCCTTCGATGCCGTTGGAGGCCACGACCTCGATCGCGGCGCGCAGCAGTGCCTCACGCCGGGCGAGACCACTGGCGCGGTGTGTCGGCGGACGGATCGGCATCGGGTCACCCTAGGCGCGTCTCTGGACATCCGTCCAACCTCGATGCAGACTTCGGACAAACGTCCAGAGTCGGGGGTTTCAGGTGCGGCTGTCAGCGAAGATCAAGGTGGCACTGGCGATCACGGTCGGGCTCGTCGTCACGACGGCGGTGGACGCGAACGCCGCGCCGTCGTTCCAGCGCTACGTCGCACTCGGCGACTCCTACACCGCCGGGCCGCTCATCCCGTGGCAGCAGGCCAGCTGGTGTTTCCGCTCCAACAACAACTACCCGTCGTGGCTCGCCACGCACCTCGGCCTCTACTCGAAGCCGGGCGGGTTCACCGACGTCAGCTGTTCGTCCGCGGACACGACGAACATGACGCAGTCGCAGACCACGCCGTCCACCGACATCCCGCTGACCAGCCAGCCGCCGCAGTTCGAGGCGCTCCGCCTGGACACCGACCTGATCACGATCGGCATCGGCGGCAACGACTTCAGCGTGTTCGGGTCGCTCATCTCCACCTGCCCGGAGGTGCGCTCCAGCGACCCGGCAGGGCACCCGTGCCAGGACCACTACACGATCAACGGCATCGACACGGTCAAGGCCGCGATCAAGCAGACGCAGCTGAACCTGGAGAACGTCATCAAGGGCGCCCGGACCCGTTCGCCGGCAGCCAAGATCGTCATCGTCGGCTACCCGCGACTCGTCCCGCCCAGCGGCTACTGCCCGGACGTCGTCCCGTTCGCGGACGGCGACTACGCCTGGACGGACTCGGTGGCCCGCGCGCTCAACGACGCCCAGGCGACCGCGGCCCGGCGCCAGAACGCCACGTTCGTCGACGCCTACGCCGCGAGCCTCGGGCACGACGCGTGCACGGGCAGCGCGGCGTGGGTCAGCGGGCAGAGCACCAACCTGTTCCGCGCGGTCGCCTACCACCCGTACCAGCAGGGCATGGAGGGCGTCGCGAACCTGGTCTACCGCGCTCTCGGCGGACGCACTCCCGCCACCGTCGCCCCGCTGGCCCGCGACGCCGCCACCAAGGCGCAGCTGGAGCAGATGGCCGACATCGTGCCCAAGACGCTCAATCACTGAGGACAGTCGTTGTCCGCATCGGGTGTGAGCATCCCGCGCATGATCGGACGATGGCACGGCCTGGTGATCGACTGTCCCGACCCGCAGGCGCTCGCGGGGTTCTACGAGAAGCTGCTCGGCATGATCCGCGTGCAGGACGAACCCGGCTGGGTCGTCATCGGCGATGCACCGGACCGCCCCGGCGTCGCGCTCGCCCGCGTCGAGGCCTGGCAACCGCCGAAGTGGCCGGACGAGTCCTCGAACATGCACTTCGACGTGCGCGTGGACGACCGCGAAACCGCTGGTGAGAAGGTGCTGGAACTGGGCGCGCGCCGACTGGAAGGCGGCGGTGAGACGTTCGACGTCTACGCGGATCCGGCCGGACACCCGTTCTGTTTGGTGGCCTGGTAGCCGCACGACGCGTGCACTTCATCGCCCGTGCATTGCGTCGTAGCCACGACCGGGCATTATGCGCAAATGACACTCCGGCAGGCGAGCGACTTCGCCCAGTTGTCGACCGAGATCAAGCAGGCTGGCCTGCTGGCTCGGCGGCGCGGTTACTACATCGCGCGGATCACCGCGAACCTGGTGGTCTACGCGGGTGCGTGGGTGGCGTTCGCCTTGCTCGGGGACTCGTGGTGGCAGCTGGCCGTGGCGGTCGTGCTGGCGATCATGACCACGCAGCTGGCGTTCATCGGGCACGACGCCGGGCACAAGCAGATCTTCGCGGCGAAGCGGTGGAACCTGGTCGCCGGTTATGTCCACAGTGGACTGATCGGCGTCAGTCACGACTGGTGGGTGAGCAAGCACAACCGCCACCACGCCAACCCGAACCACGAGGACGAGGATCCGGACGTCGACATCTCGGTGCTGGCGTTCACGCAGAAGCAGGCGGCGGCCAAGAACGGCGCACTGCGGTGGATCGCGGCACGTCAGGCGTACCTGTTCTTCCCGCTGCTGTTCCTGGAGGGCTACGCGCTGCACTGGCACTCGATCAGGCACTCGGGGCGGGAGCGGTACCTGATGATCGCGAACGTCGTGGTGTACCTCGGTGTGGTCTTCTGGGTCCTCTCCCCCGTCTACGCGGTCGCGTTCGTCCTGGTGCACCAAGGGGTCTGGGGCTTCTACATGGGCTGCTCCTTCGCCCCCAACCACAAGGGCATGCCGGTGCTGTCGGCCGGGCACACGCTCGACTTCCTCCGCAAGCAGGTGCTGACGTCGCGCAACGTCCGCGGCGGCTGGTTCGTCGACCTCCTGCTCGGCGGGCTGAACTACCAGATCGAGCACCACCTGTTCCCGAGCATGCCGCGGCCGGCGTTGAAGCACGCCCAGCTGATCGTGAGCGAGTTCTGCCGGCAGCGCGGGATCTCGTACGCGCAGTGCGGCCTGTTCCGGTCGTACGGGTACGTGCTGGAGCACCTCCACGAGGTGCGTCCAAAAGTTTGACCAAAACGCTCACATCGGACGGTGAACGCTGGTTTCCTCGGTGCTAGACCGAACTGGGGGAACTTCACATGCGCAAACGTCTCTTCGGCGTGCTCGCAGCAGGCGTGGCACTGTCTCTGGTGGCCGCGGGCCAGTCGGCCGCGGAGCCCGCGGTGCAGGTCAGCCAGCCCGATCCGATGCTGGCTTTCCTGCCCGCCGAGGCCAAGGTCGACTGGAACGCCGTACAGCAGAGCCGCGAGGCCCGCAAGCAGTCCCAGGCCGCCAAACCGAAGTCCGCGAGCACTCCGCTGACGTACGCCGAGAAGGAGTCCGGGCAGGGTGCGAACGACGCACCGGCCAAGGCCGAGCACGTGGCCGGCTTCGGCACCGGGCGTGGCAAGAACCCGAAGCTCGAGCTCACCGGCGATCTCGCGGGCGACCCGACCATCCCAGTCGTCACGCCGTCCCCCGAGATGAACGACGCGGTGCCGAACGCGAGCGAGACCCGCGTTCCCTCGCAGGGCAGGGCGCTCAAGACCAGCGGCACGATCGGCGACGGCCCGTACGGCAGCGCGGGTGACGGCTCCGGCGACCACGACTTCTACAAGCTCTCCGGTGGCACGACCGGGCTGTGGGCGACGGTCGAGACGGACACGCCGACCGGCGGCCTGGACACGTTCCTCGCCGCGTTCGACGCGACCGGCGTGCTGCAGGGCCAGAACGACAACCTGGTCGGCACCACGGACAGCAGGCTGCGCGTGTTCGTGCCGCCGGCCACCGACGTCTTCGTCATGGTCGCGGGCGCGGGACCCGGCTCGATCCCTGCCGACCCGATGAAGCCCGGCACCGGCAAGCGCGTCACCACCGAGGGCGCGTACGACCTGACGATCGCGACCGGCGACGGCCAGGTGGACAAGGACTTCTTCTCCGTCGACCTCAAGGCGGGCGACGTGCTCGGCGCCTCGGCGGCGGGCAGGGCGACCAGGGTGATGGTCCACGATCCGGCCGGACGTGAGGTCTTCGGTTCGTCGCAGGACTTCAGCTTCCTGTACGCGGAGAACTCACCGATGCCCGCCGGTGGCAACGCCGTCGCGGACTTCGTTGCGCCCAAGGACGGCCGCTACACCGTGGGCGTCGAGAACGGTGACGGCGCCTACGACGTCACGGTCGAGGCCTACCGCCCCGGCTCGGAGCTCAACCCGCGGCCCGAGGTGCTGACGGTCTTCCTCGACTTCAACGGCGCGCGCGTCAACACCCGCATCTACGGCGCCGACCCGGCGGGCAACCGCGACCTCTCGCCGCTCAGGAAGTTCCTGCCCGGCTGGGGTCTTGGCGACGCCGACGAGAACGCGGTGATCGACGCCGTGATCGCGTCCGTGCGCGAGAACATCGAGCACGACCTGGCGCAGAAGGGCACCAACAAGCGGTTCGCCGTGCGCGTGCTCAACAGCCGCGACCACGCCGACCCGTGGGGCCAGAAGAACGTCAGCCGCGTGGTCGTCGGCGGCTCGATCGCCGAGTCCGGCATCCAGACCGTCGGCATCGCGCAGTCGATCGACGCGGGCAACTTCGGCAAGGAGGAGACCGCGCTGGTGCTGCTGGACGTGCTCAGCCTGCCCGCCGGCCAGTCCCGCACGTCGCTGAACACCTACATCACCCCGGCCACCACGAACAAGGCCGCGTTCATCGGCAGGGCGATCGGCAACATCACCGCCCACGAAGCGGGTCACATGTCCGGCAGCTGGCACCAGGACCAGTTCAACGCGCTCGACAGCATCATGGACCAGGGCGGCAACCCGAAGGGCATGTTCGGCGTCGGGCCGGACGGTGTCGGCGGCACGGCCGACGACCTCGACGTCGACTTCCAGGAGGACGTGCTCAACCCGAACGAGGGCTTCACCGGTGTCGAAGACTCTCTCAACCGCACGGCGTGGGCCTACACCCGCGGCAGCAACTGACGGTCCGATTCCCGCCAGACCCCGCGAAGGGATTCCACCAGGCTGAAAAGCATGGGATCACTTGAAGGGAAAGCAGCCCTGATCACCGGCGGAAGCCGCGGGATCGGGGCTGCTGTGGCGTCCAAGCTCGTCTCGCTGGGCGCGCGCGTGGCCGTGACGTACCAGAACACCAAGCCGGACAACGGTTTCGCGATCCAGGCGGACAGCGAGGACCCGCAAGCCGTTGTGGCAGCGGTGGAAGAAGCGGCTCAAGAGTTCGGACGGCTCGACATCCTGGTGAACAACGCGGCGGTGTTCCAGGTTGGACCGTTGGACGATCTGGGTCAGGAAGAGTTCGACCGCACGATGGCGATCAACGTGCGCGCGCCGTTTCTCGCGTCACGAGCAGCGGCACGGCACATGCACGACGGCGGGCGGATCATCAGCATCGGTAGCAACGTTGCGGTGTACGCACCGTTTCCCGGCTTCGCGTTGTACTCCGCCAGCAAGACAGCGCTCGTCGGCATGACGAAGGGCCTCGCGCGCGAACTGGGGCCGCGTGGCATCACCGCGAACGTCGTCAACCCCGGTCCTACCGACACGGACATGAACCCGGCGGACGGACCGATGGCGGACACGATTCGCGGACTCACCGCATTGGGCCGTTATGGACAACCGGGAGAAATCGCCGAAGTCGTTGCGGCACTGGCAGGTGACGCCGGTGCGTACGTGACCGGTGCCAGCATCAACGCCGACGGCGGCTTCACCGTGTGAGGCTGTAAAAGCCGTTTAGGGACCGTCAGCTAGGTTCTGCCGGATGTCGGACTTGCTGGCCGGGTTGCTGAGCGCTCCCGCGGCCGAGCTCTACCAACGGTTGCTGCGCACGGGTCAGCTGCCGATGACGGAGGCGGCAGAGGTCGAGGAGCTGGTCGAGGCCGGGTTCGCCCGCAAGCGTTTCGTGGGCGAACCGCGGATCGTGCCGGTCGAACCGTCGCGCGCGGTCGACCAGGCGCTGATCACCGTGCAACGCCAGCTCCTCGACCAACATCGGATGATCGTGCGGGCGCGTGAGCAGATGCAGGCGCTGCAAAAAGAATTCGTCGCCAATGCGGGCTCCGACGACAACGGCATCAGCGTCCACACCGACCCGGCGGAGATCGGCGCGTTGTCGGTGGAGCTGTGCCTGTCCGCCGAACGCGACTTCTCCAACCTGGAGACCGAGCACTACCGCAACCCACCCGACGGCCGCTCGGCCAAGGTGCCACCGGCCGCCGTGCTGGAGCGCGGTGTGCAGTTCCGCAACATCTACTCCAGACCGGTGCTGGACCTGCCCTTCGCGGGTGAGATGGTGCGGCGCTGCGCGGAAGGCGGGTGGCAGCTGCGGGTGCTGCCCGAGCTGCCGATGAAGATGGTGCTCGTCGACGACCGCGCGGCGCTGCTCCCCCTCGACCGGACCGGCATGGAAGGTGCAGTGCTCGTCCGGGCGCCCGTCGTCGTCGCGGCCCTGCGGATGTTCTTCGAGATGCTGTGGAACAACGCGCTTCCGTTGCACGACAACGAAACGGTGAGCAAGTTCTCCGCCCACCAGCGCACCGTGCTCCGGCTCATGATCGGAGGGATGACCGACGCCGCGATCGCCCGCCATCTCGACGTGAGCGAACGGACGGTGCGGCGGCACATCTCCGCCGCACTCGACCTGCTCGGGGTGGACAACCGGATCACGGCGACCGCGATGATCGTCCGCGATGGCTGGCTCGACTAGTTCGACGGGCCGACCGGGCTGTCGCACTGCCACTCGACCGGACCGCTGCCGCGCGGCTTCGTGTACCCACCCGCGAAGACGTAGGTGTATCCACCGCCGATCTCGTCACCGGCGGTCCACGGGCGTTCGAGCTTCGTGCACGGGCCCGGCAGCATCACGACCAGCTTGCCCCCGCTGGACGTGAGCGCGAACGCCGAGTTGGGGTACCGCTGTGCCAGGTCGAACGGTTCGACGCTGGCGGGATCCACCCCCTCCGGAATGGTGAGGCGGGCCTTCGACTTGACGAAGGTGTCGCTCCAGATGCCGACGGTGCCCGTGTTGGCGATGAACCCGGCACGGGTGTGGCCGTAGAGCACGCTGCCCCTGGGCATCGTGGCCGCCACCGTCTCCTGGCCCCACGTGTCCGAACCACCCTCCCAGTCCGTGTGGACCCATCGGTGCACCGCACCGGAGGGCTCGGTGCCGTAGATGACTCCGGGTTCACCTGAAGTGAGCGAGGTGTACGCGCTCCAGTCGGTGCCGGCGCCGATCCGCTGCCAGATCTCGAAATCGCTCGACCAGAACAGGTCGCTGCCGACCACCCGGTAGGTCACCCCGGGAGTGTTCTCCTCACCCGACCAGAACGCGGTCGTGACATCACCCCAGCCCGAGGTCGCGAGCACGCCTTCCGCGGTCCAGCGCGACAACCCCGTGGCGCGGTTGGGGTCGAGGCAGAGGTTGTACGCGACCAGGCCGCCTTCGGCCGTGATCGCGTAGACCACACGCCCCCGCAGGTAACACGGTTCGAAGGCCTCTGCCGGCGTGACCATCGTCAGCATCAGCGCGAACGCCAGCAGAACTTTCCGCAATCCCATGGCCGCAGAACCTACTTATTGATCGTCTGACTGGGAACGACCGGATCCGGACACTGTCCGAATCCGGTCATCTCCCCCTGGCCGGTACCGGCCATTGGCCGCCAGTTCCCCTTACCCGGCACCAAATCCGTTGCCTAGCTTTGCCGCACACCACACGAACCCAGTTGGGAGTACGACAAATGCGCAGCAGAATCGTCCGGGGCCTCGCCCTCGCCGCCGGCATGGCGATCGCGGCACTGGCGACGATCACCGCACCCGCGAGTGCCGCCCCCGGCGCGTTCTACGCGGAGGCGATCAACCGCAACAGCGGCAAGTGCGTCAACCTTGCCGGGCAGTCCGGCGACAACGGCGCGTGGATCCAGCAGTACCGCTGCGACCACACTCCGGCGGCCAAGTTCCTGTTCCTGCAGAACAGCAGCGGCTTCTACGAGATCTCGAACCAGAGCAGCCGCAAGTGCATCGACATCGAGTGGGGCTGGGGCCACAACGGGGCTCGCACCCAGCAGTTCAACTGCAACGGCAGCCTCACCCAGCAGTGGCGGCTCGCCGACCTCGGCAACGGGTACTACAACTTCGTCAACCGCAACAGCAACCTGTGCCTCGACGTGCCGTTCGCCAGCACGGCCGACCGCGTGATCCTGAACATCTGGGAGTGCGTGCCGGGTGCGTCGGAGCAGCAGTTCCGGCTCAACATCGGGTAGCCCTCAGGCCCAGCTGACGGGCAGGGCGTGCACGCCGTAGATGTTCATGTCGGTCCTGAGCTTCACCTCGCGGGCCTCCACCGCGAGGTGAAGACTCGGGAACCGGCGCAGCAGCCCCTCGAACCCGGCGCGCATCTCGATGCGGGCCAGCTGCTGACCGAGGCACTGGTGGATGCCGTGCCCGAACGAAAGATGCCCGCGAGCGTTGCGTCGCACGTCCAGCGTGTCGGCGTTCTCGAACTTCGCGCTGTCGTGGTTGCCCGCCAGCAACGACAGGATCACCGTAGAGCCCTCGCGGATCGTCTCCCCGAAGAACTCGATGTCCTCTGCCGCATAACGGAAGAAGACGTCGCCGACCGCCAGGTACCGCAGCAGCTCCTCGACCGCGTCCGGGATCAGCTCGGGGTTCTCCCGCAGCACGGTCAGCTGGTCCGGGTGCTCCAGCAACGCGAAAGTGCCCAGCGCCAACATGTTCGCCGTCGTCTCGTGCCCGGCGAGCAGGAGCAGGAACGCCATCCCGGTGAGCTCCTCCAGACTGAGGTCCTCGTCGCGGGCGAGGTCGGACAGCAGATCGTCACCGGGCTCGGCGCGCTTGCTGCCGACCAGTTCGTACAGGTAGGTGTGCATGGCCATGTACGCGGCCATCTTGTCCTCGAGGTTCACGTCCCTTTCCATGAACCTCGAAGAGTTCGACTGGAACGTCTCGCGGTCCGCATAAGGCACCCCCAGCATCTCGCAGATCACCAGTGACGGCACCGGAAGCGCGAACTCCCTGACGAGGTCGACCGGCGGCGTGAGCTTCGCGAGCTCGTCCAGCTGCCGTTCGGTGATCTCGATGATGCCCTCCTCCAGCGCCTTCATCCGCTTGACGGTGAACGCGCCGGTGAGCTTGCGCCGCAACCGGGTGTGGTCCGGCGGGTCCATGCTGATGAACAGTCCCGGGGTCTGCGGGGACGGTTCGGTCTGTTCGGGCATGCCCGGCGTCGGGAACGGCACGTGGAGGATGCCCAGGTCCTGCCTGCTGCTGAACCTGGTGTCCGCCAAGGCCGCGCGCACCGCGTCGTAGCCGGTGATCAACCAGCCCTCGTGGCCGTCGGGGAAGAGCATCGGGCTGACCGGGCGGGTGGACCGCAGTTCGCTGATCCGCGCGGGCGGGTCGAACGGGGTGACGTCGCGGTCCATGGGAAGGCCTTGCTGCATCACGGGGTTCTCCTTCAGCGAGTTGATTCGCGGTTGAAGTTCTTCCTGGCCCAGAAGTAGCCGCCGGCGCCGATGACGACGGACCAGCCCAGCGCGATCCAGCCGCTGTTGCCGATCGCCGTGCCCATCAGGAGACCGCGCAGCGCGTCGATGAACGGCGTGAACGGCTGGTACTCGGCGAACCAGCGCAACACGGTCGGCATCGAGTCGGTGGGCACGAAACCGTTGCCGAAGAACGGGAGCAGGATCAGCGGCAGGCCGACGTTGCTCGATCCCTCGACGGTCTTGCTCGCGAGCCCCAGCGCGGCGGACAGCCAGATGAGCGCGAACGCCATGCTCACCAGCAGACCGATGATCACGAGCCACTCGGCGAAGCTCGCCTGCGGCCGGAACCCGATCGCGAGCGCCACACCGAAGACGAACGTCATGGCGAGCACCGTCTGCACCAGGCTGCCGACCACGTGTCCGGTGAGGACGGACACCCGTGCGATCGCCATCGTGCGGAACCTGTCGACGATGCCCTCGGTCATGTCCAGCGCGATCGAGATCGTCGTGCCCTGCACCGCCGACGTGATCGCCATCAGGATGATCGTCGGCGTCACGTAGCTCAGGTACTCCGCCCGGCCGCCGGTGGGACCGCCGATGCCCGCGCCGAGCGTGCCGCCGAAGACGTAGACGAACAGCAGCAGGAAGACCACCGGCATGAGCAGCAGCTGGAACGTCATGGACGGGTAGCGGACGACCCGCTTGAGGTTGCGGCGGATCATCGTCGCCGAATCCGTCAGCACATAACTCATGGCTGAACCACCTTTTCGGTGAGAGCGAGGAAGACGTCGTCGAGGTCGGGGGTGTGCGTGCTGAGCGAGTCGACCAGCACCGAGTGCTCGTCGAGCCGGTCGAGCAACGCCTTGAGCGAGCTGACGCTGCCGTCGTTCGGCACGCGCAACGCCAGCGCCTCACCGTCACGGGACGCGTTGCGCACCACGCGCAGCGCCGCGTCGAGGTGGCGCGGATCGTTGAACTGCAACAGGACGTGCCCGCCGGGGATGCGGCGCTTGAGCTCGTCCGCGGTGCCCTCGGCGACGATCTTCCCGTTGTCCAGCACCGCGATCCGGTCCGCGAGCTCGTCGGCCTCCTCCAGGTACTGGGTGGTGAGGAAGATCGTGACACCGTCCGCCACGAGCCGCCGCACGATGTCCCACATGGCCCGGCGGCTGCGCGGGTCGAGGCCGGTGGTCGGCTCGTCGAGGAAGATCACCTGGGGTGAGCCCACCAGCGTCATCGCGAGGTCGAGCCTGCGCCGCATGCCACCGGAGTACGTCGACGCGGGCTTGTCGGCGGCGTCGGCGATGTCGAACTGCTCCAGCAGCGACTGCACCTTGATCTTTCCCGCGCCGCCGAGGTGGTTCAGGTCGGCCATCAGCTTGAGGTTCTCCCTGCCGGTCAACAGGTTGTCGACGGCGGAGAACTGGCCGGTGACGCCGATCGACCTGCGCACGCCGTTGGGGTCACGGGCAACGTCATGTCCCGCAACGGACGCGCTGCCGGCGTGTGCGCGGATCAGCGTGGAGAGGATCTTGACGGTGGTGGTCTTGCCGGCGCCGTTCGCGCCGAGCAACGAGAAGACGGTGCCGCGCTGGACGAACAGGTCGACGCCCTTGAGCACCTCGTGGTCGCCGTACGAGCGGCGCAGGCCGGTGGCCGTGATCGCGTTCATCGTTTTCCCCTCAGGCACGGCGGATCGTGATGTCGCCGAAAGCGGTGTAGGCGGTGATCTTGACGGTCTCGCTCGCGTCGCCGGGTCCCTCGCTGGCGCCCAGCGAGTTGTGCACGCGACCGAAGCTGGTCTTGGTGTCGAGCCACGCGGCGGTGCCCTGGGCGATGCCGACCTCGATGCTGCCCATAGCGGTGTTCAGCGCCGCGGTGTCGCGCACGACCTCGCCGACGATGAGCGAACCCATGGCGCTCTTGGCCTCCAGCGAGCCACCGACCCGTTCCGCGGTGATGTCGCCGTTGGCCGCGCGGGCCTTCAGGTCGCCGCCGACCGCACCGATCTCGGTGTTGCCGTTGGAGTTGCGGACCGTCAGCGACCCGGTGACGTCGCCGATGCGCACCTGGCCGCTGCCGGTCTTGACCTCGGCGCTGCCCGTGACGGCGCCGACGCGGACCTGCCCGGCACCGGTGTCGACCTTCAACGGACCGGTGCGGTCGACGTGGACGTGCCCGGCGGACATGTCGATCTCGGTCTGCCCCAGCACACCAGTGGTGCGGGTGCTGCCCGCGGTCACGTCGGCGTCCACTTTGGACCCCGTCGGCAGCTCGATCACGATGTCGACCGACCGCGTCTTCTTGGAGAAGTCGAACGTCCGCTTCTGCCCGCGGATCGTCAGCACGCCGTCGGCGAAGTCCACGCGGGTCTTCTGCGCGGCCTCGACGTCGGAGGAGTCCTGCGGGTCGGACGGGCGCACGTCGACCACGGTGTCGACGCGGTCGCTCGCGAGGATCTGCACGAAGCCCGCGTAGACGTCGAGCAGTACAGAAATCGGTTCATAGGTGTCGTAAGAAGGCATGGCTGTCCCCTCAGAAGGTGTCTTGAGACCGTCTCCGCAGGTCAGAGACGTGAAGAAGAACGGGTGTGGTTAGCGGACCCAGCCGACGAAACGCTGCGACGCGGGGGCGGGCCCACCGGTCAGCGGTTCGGTCGCGGGCTTCGGCGAGAGCTGGGCGGACGCGGCGCGCACGAGCCACGCGTTGACCGAGCGGCCCTCCTTGGCGGCGGCCTCGTCGATCGCGGCCTTGAGCGGCTCGGGCAGCCGGACGTTGATGCGCACGGTCGTGCCGTCGTCGAAGCCGGCCGCGACGTCCTCGGCGGGTGCCGCGACGGGCTCCGGCGTGGCGGCGGCCGGCTGCTCGGGCGTCCGGCGCGTCACCACGAACCTGGGGTCACGGCCCCGCAGCAGCACCTGCACCGAGTCCGGCGCCAGGTCCGCGGTGATCTCGTCGGCGGCGGCGGACAGCGCCTCGAGCAGCGCCAGCCGGATCGCCGACTCCATCGTCACGGTCAACCGCTCGACCGTCGCGCTCGCCTCGTCACCGCCGGTTTCGACGGCGGTCAGCAGCTCGCGACCGAGGGAAGCCACATACGGGGTCAGATCCATGGCACCACTATGGCACACGGTGGCACCACCAGCAAGCATTTCTGGCTCAGCTTGGCACCATTTTGGCTCAGTGCAGGTCAGGGCACTTGTCGACGAACGTGACAGTCTCATCGAGAGGGGCACGAAGGGTGCGCGGCTCGGTCACGGAGGCGTCTTCGTAGCCGATCGACATGCCGCAGAAGAGCACGAGGCCGTCGGGTGCTGCCACGGCCTCGGCCACCGAGCGGTGGAACTTCGCCCACGCCATCTGCGGACAGCTGTGCAGGCCTTCCTCGCGCAGCAGCAGCATCACGGTCTGCAGGTACATGCCGGCGTCGGCCCACTGCGGCGAGCCCATGTCGCGGTCGAGGTAGCAGAGCAACGCGGCCGGCGCGCCGAACGCGTTCCAGTTGCCCGACGCCGCCCGTTGCCGCGCCTCCAGATCGCCGCGTTCGATGCCGAGCGCGCCGTACCGCTGCGCCCCGAAGGCCGAGCGGCGGCCGGCGTACAGCGGCTTCAGCTCGGCCGGGTACTGCTGGTACTCCGGGTCGTCCCACGCATCCCCAGCCGCGAGCCGGTCCAGCGTGCGCTTCTTCAACTCCGCCAACGGTTGCCCGGTCACGACGTAGATCCGCCACGGCTGGATGTTCGAGCCGGACGGCGCCCAGGCCGCCGCCTTGAGCACGCGCTCCAGCACCTCGTGCGGAACCTCCTGATCGGTGAACGCACGCACGGCCCGCCTGCTGGTGACCGCTTCGTAGACGTCCATCACAACCCCATCCCCTCACTTGACGTACACAACTGGTTACAGTTGAAATAGTATCGTTCGATACCGTATCGAGCGATCCGAAGTAGGAGAGAACACATGGCCACGTTGCTGCACATCGACTCCTCCGTGTTCCCCGGCGAGGCGTCCGCGTCGCGCTCGGTCGCGGCCGTCTTCCGGCGGACCTGGGAGGAGCAGCACCCGGACGGCACGGTGCTCTACCGCGACCTCGCCGCGACGCCGGTGCCGCACATCACCGCCGAGGGCTACAGCAGCCGTGACTCCGGCGCGTTCGCCACTCGGTTGGAGTTGATCGAGGAGTTGGAGAGCGCGGACGCCCTGCTGATCGGCGCGCCGATGTACAACTACGCGATCCCGTCGACCCTGAAAGCCTGGCTGGACAACGTGATCCTGCTCGGCCGCACGTCAGGCGAGACGCCGTCGTCGAAGGGCAAACCGGCCACCGTGATCGCGAGCCGCGGCGGTTCGTACGCGCCGGGCACTCCGCGCGAGGGGTTCGAGTTCGTGCGCAACTACCTGGAGGCGGTGCTGGGCGGCAGCCTCGGGTTGGAGCTCGACTTCATCGTCCCGGAGCTCACGATGGCGCCTCGCAACCCGGCGATGGCCCAGCTGATCCCGTTGTACGAAGCGTCCCGTGAGCGCGCGCTCGAAGAGGCGGTCGTGAAGGCTAAGCGTCTTCTTGATGGGCGAGCTTCGTGAGCAACGCCGTGAGCTGAGCGCGTTCGTCGGCATCCAAGGTGGCACCCAGCCGTTCGGACAACGGCCCCGCGGCCACGTGCCCCTCGTCGAACAGCGCCAGCCCGGCCGGGGTGATCTCCACCGCGCGTGCCCGCCGGTCGCCCGGAACGGCCTTGCGCTCGGCCAGTCCCTTGCGTTCCAGGTCGTCGACGACGCGCATGATCCCGGCCTTGTCCGTGCCGGTCGCGGGCGCCAGATCGCGCTGCATCGTGGGCCCGTTGTTCACGAGCTCCATCAGGACGGCGAAGTGCCGCAGCTCGATGCCCAGCGGCCTGAGCGCCTCACCCATCACCGCGGCGGCGCGCCAGTGGGCGCGGCGCAGCAACAGCCCCAGCGCGAACGGCGACACGTCGCCTGGACGGTCGGTCGCACGAGCGGGCTTGGTCATGAACGGCATGCTACCCAGTGAGCGCCTCGGTGAACGCCCCCACCGCCGACGTGCCGAGCACCGCGAACACGACGTGGTCGAAGAACCGGTTCTCCCCCAACACTTCCCGGAACGTCTCGGCGACCACACGCGGCTCGTTGCCGAACACCCCGCAACCCCACGCGCCGAGCACGAGCCGCCGATGGCCGTGAGCGGCCGCGATCTGCAGCACCCTCGTCGCCCGCTGTCGCAACGCGGCAGGAATGCCTGCTTCGCGCTCCGGTTGGGTGCGCGCG
Organism: Lentzea sp. NPDC051838; assembly: GCF_040681245.1. Taxonomy (NCBI): domain Bacteria; kingdom Bacillati; phylum Actinomycetota; class Actinomycetes; order Pseudonocardiales; family Pseudonocardiaceae; genus Lentzea; species Lentzea sp. NPDC051838. Next base: position 401,974 of record NZ_JBFAYI010000005.1, on the reverse strand, counting down.
ATGGCACTGCGGTTGGGCGCTGCGGCGGTCAGGAACGACACCGGGTACGGCTCCGGCAGCAGATTCCCTTTGTCGTCGCGGAAAACCGGCACCCGAGGCGAGTAGATCACGCGGTCGGAGTAGGTCAGGTCCTCGTGCGCGCGGTGGTGGCGGTAGAAGTCACCGGCCGCGAGCAGGCAGGGGTAGAGCGCCGACGACCGGGCGACGCTCTCCTCCTGAGCCTGCGCGCCGTTGAGGAACCCGCCGCCGGGGTTGCGTGCGGAAGCGAACACCAACGCGGCGACGTCACCGCCGAGCCGTCGTGTCGCGTCCAGAGTGGACTCGTTGGTGACGTCGATCCTCGGGAGATCTCCCTGCTCCGGCAACGACAACTCATCGCCGGGAAGGTAGAGCCGAGTTCCGGACACCGCCGGAGTCACCGCGATCGAGACCTCGCCGCAGGAACCTCGTTCGGCGATCTCGACCGTCTCGCGGGCGATGGCCCGCAGCCTGCTGCTCATGATGCGTTCCATGATGACCGGGCGGGCCAAGCGATTTTCACCTGCGCGCGTAAGCCTCGGCGACCGCGCCGAACGCGGCCTTCGGCTCCCAGTGCCCGTCGTCGTAGACCTTCACGATCGCGGGACTCGCCATGTCGAGGTCGCGACTCGGGTCGTCCGGCCGGTGCGGATGGCTGCTGAGCGCGAACATGTAGACGAACGCGCCGTCCACGTTCTCGGCCTCGAAGATCTCCAGCAGCTCGCGGAGGTACGTGGCCTGTTCGTCCTCGTCCCGGACGTAGCCGTCCTTGACGCGGTCGTCCTCGATGATCTCCATGCTGCGCGGCGCGACCGCACCCGAACCCTTCCACGCCGCCGTGCCGAACCCGGTGATCGCGACCGGTTTCCCTTGCGCCACCAGGCTTCGCACGGCTTCCTGGTAGCGGTCGGCGACCTCGGCGGACCGGATCAGCTCGAAGGACATGATGTCGAACAGGCTCCAGTCCACGCGTTCGAACTGGATGCAGGCGTAGGTGACCTTCCCCCGGAACTCGGCACGCACAGCCGCGACCGCCTCAGCCAGGAACTCGTTGAGCCGCGCACTGGCCTCCAGCATCCGATCGGGATGCCCGAACAGCTTCGCCACCCGGTCCATGACGTCGTCGCCGGGCATGAAGCCGGCGTTCATGATGCTCATCTCGACGCCGGCCACGAACACGACCTCGGCACCCTCCGCGCGGACCCGTTCGGCCCGCCGGGCGCAGTCGACGAACAGCTCCAGGATCTCCTCCGGCGTCAGCTCCAGCGGGTACGGCGAGAACCACACCTCGAGCCCCAGCTCAGCGGCGATCCGCGCGGCCTGTTCCAGCCTCTCCGGCGAGCCGCCGACGAGGTGGACGGCGTTGCAGTGCAGCTCGTCCCTGATGACCCGGAGATCCCGCGCCACCGCGTCAAGATCGAACTCCGCCACGGAGATCTCGCCGTGCCTCACGAAGCCGGTGTCGTACGCGATGCCCTTTGCTCTCATACCTACATGCGTACACGCAATTTTGCGTGCACGCAACTTTCATGAAGGCCACACCAGGAGCACCGGGCAGGGCGCGTGGTCGACGACGAACCGGGTCGCCGGACCGAGGCTGCGCGGGCCGGCATGGCTGACATCGCCATCACGGCACACCACGAGGAGCGAGGCGTCCTGAGCTGCCGCGACGACCTCGTGCTCGACGCGGCCGACGCGCGCGGACGTCGTGCACGGCAGCCCCAGACGTTCGGCGGCGGCCTCCAGCAGGCGCGCCGCGTGGCTGGCGGCGAGGTGGTCCAGCTGCGTGCCGGGGTCGCGCGAGGGGTGGCTTCTGCCGAACAGCCCGGCGAACGCCCCGTGCGCCGCGCCGGGCACGTCGTGGTCGCTGACGTGCAGCAGCAGGAACTCGGTGCCGTGCGAGCGGGCGGCGTCCACACTGGACTGCCAGGTGTCGTCGGCGATCCACACGACGACTGTCATGGTCATCCTCCGATCACGTGCAGGGACGCCCACAGTGCCACGACCGCGCCGACCAGGGTGGCAGGCACGGCGAGCAGTCCGAGCTTGGTGAACTCGGGCAGGTTCACCTCGGCGTCGTGGTCGTGCACGATCCGCCGCCACAGCAACGTGGCGAGCGACCCGGCGTAGGTCAGGTTCGGCCCGAGGTTCACGCCCAGCAGCACCGCCAGCACCGCCCCGGACCCGAGCGGCACGACCAGCGGCAGCAGCACCAGCACCGCGGGCAGGTTGTTGATCACGTTGGCCAGCACGGCCGCCACGGCCGCCACGCCGAGCAGCGCCAGCAGCCCGTTGCCGCTCGGCACCACGTGCGTGAGGACCTCGTCGAGCCCGTTGTCCACGACTGCCCGCACGACGACACCAAGGCCGAGCACGAACGCGAGGAACGGCAACGAAGCCGACTGAACGATCTTGAAAATCGTGGTGCGCTTTCGAGCCAACGCACGGACCGCCATCGCCACGGCACCCGCGCACGCGGCCCAGGCCGGGTCGATGCCGGTCGCCGACGCCACCACGAACCCGACCAGCGTCAGCCCGACCGTGGCCAGCGCGAACACCGGCAGCTCACGCGGCGGGTGGAGGGCAGGCGCGTGCGCGGGTGCGTCCAGATCGGTCCGGAAGAACCGCCGGAACACCAGGTACTCCAGTCCGATCGCCACCACCCACGGCAACGCCATCAACGCCGCGAACCGCGTGAAGCTCAGCCCGCTCGACGCGAACGCCAGCAGGTTCGTCAGGTTCGACACCGGCAGCAGCAGCGACGCGGAGTTCGACAGGTGCGTGCACGCGTAGACGTGCGGTTTCGGCCGCACCCCGAGCTGCGCGGCGGTCGCGAACACCACGGGCGTCAGCAGCACCACGGTCGCGTCGAGGCTCAGCACCGCCGTGGTCACCGACGCCGTGACGAACACACCGCCCAGCAACGTGCGCGGCCGCCCGCCCGACGCGCGCGCCATCCACGTACCGCACGCGTGGAAGAGGCCCTCGTCGTCGCAGAGCTGCGCCAGCACGAGGATGGCGGCCAGGAACCCGATCACGGGCCCCAGCCGCACCGCCTCGTCCACCGCGTGGTCGACGGGCAACGCGCCGACCAGCACGACGAGCAAGCCCGCCGGCACCGCCACAGCCGCCTCGGGCCAGCCCCACGGTCTGACGACCGCGCAGACCAGCACAGCCACGAGAAGCAGGATCGACAACGCCAGCACAGCTCGAAACGTTAAGCCATCTTCGCCGCCGCCGACTTGATCGCCTGCCGGATCCGGAAGTACGTCCCGCACCGGCACACGTTCGCGATCCGATCGATGTCCTCGTCCGTCGGCTCGCTCTTGGTCTTCAGCAACGCCGCCGCGGCCATGATCTGCCCCGGCTGGCAGTAACCGCACTGCGCGACGTCCTGCTCCAGCCACGCCTCCTGAACGGGGTGCAGGTCGTCACCGGACGCCAGCCCCTCGATCGTGGTGACGGTCTTGCCGGCGCACTCCGACACCGGCGTCACGCACGGCTGGATCTCCGCGCCGTTCAGGTGGGACGTGCACGCCCGGCACACCCCGATCCCGCAGCCGAACTTCGGGCCGCGCACCCCGAGCTTGTCGCGCAGCACCCAGAGCAGCGCCAGGTCCGCGGGAGCCTCGACCGTGACGGACTTCCCGTTGACGATCATCGTGTAGTTGGGCACAGGGGACGCTCCTTCAGCGCGGGAACGGCTCGAAGTCGACCGGGAAGATGATCGGGAAGCTGCGCGGCACCACACCCGTGGCCCGCGCGTAGGCGTTGGCGATCGCACCCACCGCGGCCGGCACGCCGAGCTCACCGGCGCCGCCGGGTTCGCCGGTCGCCGGCATCACGAAGATCCGCACGTCCTTCGGCGCGTCCTTCTGCCGCGCGTAGTGGAACTGCGAGTACGAGCCCTCCAGCGGCAGGCCGCGATCAATGTGCAGACCGGCGCGCAACGTGGTGGAGATGGCGTCGGTCAGGCCGCCGAGCATCTGCGCCTCCAGGCCGCGCGGGTTGATCGGGCGGCCGACGTCGACCGCGATCACCGCCTTGACCACGCGCGGGTTCTGCGGGTCGCGCGCGTCGATCTCGACCAGGCACGCCGTGCACGACTGGTACTCGTCGTGGAACGCCACGCCCTGCGCGAAACCTCGAGGCATCGCGCGACCCCACTGTCCTTCCTTCGCGACCTTGTCGAGCACCGCGCGTTGACGGTCGTCCTTCAGGTACTCGCGGCGGAACGCGACGGGGTCCTTGCCCATCTTCTTCGCGAGCTGGTCGACCAGGATCTCTTCCGCACCACGGGTGTTGGCCGAGTAGACCGACCGCCACGACCCCGTGTGCATCCTCAACGGCACCTCGTTGAGCAACGAGGTCACGACGCCGAAGTTGTACGGCACCTTGCACGTCGTCAGGAACACCGTCTGGGCAAAGGAGAGGTTGCCGCCGACGGGCAACGACGCGGCCGTCGCGGTGAGGATCTCGCCGAGCCCGTGCCGGAAGTCGGTCTCCACGGACGCCACGCGGTGCTCGAACGTCAGCACGTTGCCGAGCCCGAACGTCGCCCGCAGCTTGTGGTGGCTGGCCGCGCGCGCACGGCCGTGACGCATGTCGTCGGTGCGCGACCACATGAGCTTCACGGGACGCCGCAACGCCTTCGAGATCTGCGCGGCCTCGATCGCCGCGTCGAAGAACAGCCTGCGCCCGAACGACCCGCCGCCCTGCATCACGTGCACCGTCACGGCGGACTCCGGCAGCCCGATGGCCGAGGCGATCGTCTGGCGCGCCACGATCGGCGACTTCAACCCGGCCCAGATCTCGGCTTTGTCGTCGCGCACGTCCGCTATCGCCGAGTTCGTCTCCATCGGCGCGTGGCTGACGAACGCGAAGTCGAACTCCATGTCCACGTGCTGGGTGAGCAGCGGCGGCACCACGAACGGCAGCGCGGCCGCCTGCAGCTTCGCCCGGATCTCCTTGTCCGACAACGAGTCGATCGTGCCGGCGTTCCAGGTGACCTTCAACGCGTCGCGCGCGGCCATGGCCTGCCCGAACGTCTCCGCCACCACCGCGACACCCGTGGGCACGACACCGATCGCGAGCACACCGGGCATTGTCTTGGCCACGCTCGAGTCGACGGACTTCACCGTGCCGTTGATCGTCGGCGGGCGGCGCACGACCGTCGGCATCGCGCCGGGAACGTCGTGGTCGAGCGTGTACTTGAACTGACCGGTGACCATCGCGCGGGCGTCGATGCGCGACTGCGGCGTGCCGACGAGCCGGTGTTCCGAGGCGGGCTTGGGTTGCGCGGCGAACACTCCGGTCAGCTGCGCCGCCGCCGACGTCAGCAGTCCGTACGCGATGTACCGGCCGTCCGGCAGGATCACGCCACCGTCGCGTGTGGACAGTCGCTCGACCGGGACGTTGTTCTCGTGAGCGGCCGCCGCGAGGAGTCTGGCCCGTGCGGCCGCCGCCGCCTGACGGACCGGCCCGTACACCGACCGGATCGTGTTGGAACCACCCGTGAGCTGGTTGAACAGCAACTCGGAGCGCGCGTCGGCAAGCACGACGCGAACCTTCGAGAGGGGCAGGTCGAGCTCCTCCGCGACGAGCATCGCGGTGGCCGTGGTGATGCCCTGACCGACCTCGGCACGGGGCAGTTCGAGGGTGACGACGCCGTCCTCGCCGACGCTCAGCACCGCGAGCGCGCCCGCCGTCGGAGTTCCGGCCAGGATCAGAATGTCGCCGAGATCCATGATCTCGGCCGGTTGCGGCAGTGTCGGGATGACCGCCTCGGCGGTGCCGGGAACAGCGACGGTCAGCACCGGCGCGGCGACCAGGAACGCGAGGAACTGCCGACGACGTAAGGGGACCCGGTCGACCGGGACTTCGTTGTCACAGGTCATGTAACCGTCAACGACATCTGGCCCAGGCGGGTACGACCGTCAGCCGATTGGGTGCAGGGCCGACCGGCGGATCACCGTAACTGCGGCTTCAGCGGGAACGATTCGCCGTACATGAGACGATTAGCAGTACTGCTGCTGACACTTGCCCTGGTCTCGCCCACTCCCGCACTCGCGTCGGACAACCCGTACGCGACGCTCTTCTCCCCCACCGCCGACGCCTCGGTCCCGCTGAACGAACCGTTGCTCGTCATCGGCGGCGCCTTCAACGGCGAGTCCGGCGGCATCACCGAGGTCGACATCTCGACCGACGACGGCGCCACCTGGACACCGGTCGACGCGCACACCGAGAAGTGGACGCTCGTGATCACCCCGACGACGCCCGGCCCGCTGACGATCCACGCCCGCGCCCACACCGCGTCCACCACCGGCCCGGTCACGGTCTCGCGCACGATCCAGGTCGGCGGCGCCACCACCCCGCCGATCATCAGCCCGAACCTGTTCCTGAACGACGCCCCGGAACCCGACGCCAACGACTCGGACACCGCGCCGGTCGAGCTCGGCCTCCGCTTCCTGCCCGACCGCAACGGCTTCCTCACCGGAGCGGGCATCCGCCGCGGCGACTACACCGGCCCGGTCACCGCTCACGTCTGGTCGTCCGACGGCACGTTGCTCGCCACCCAGGCCGCTCCCGCCGCCCAGCGCTTCCAGCAGATCACCTTCACCGCACCGGTTCCGGTGAGCGCGGGCACCGAGTACGTCGTCTCCTACGTGACGCCCGCCGGCGGCTACTTCGCCACGGAGAACTACTTCACGGGCGGGATCGCGCAGACGCCGTTCTACCTGCCGGTGAACGCCGGCGTGTACAGCTACGACGGCGACTTCCCTGCTCAGACCTGGCACTCCAGCAACTACTGGATCACTCCGAGCTTCGGGGTCTAGTTCGGGGAGCGGGCAGGACCCGCTCCCCCCACCACCTCAGCGAAGTGCGTCCACCATCGCGGTGTGAGCCTTCTTCGGCGTGATCGACGACGTCCACGGCAGCGCGTTGCCCGGGATCGCCGGGTAACGGTTCGTCGTGGCCGTCGAGCCGTACCGGTCGGTGAAGCCCCACGAGGTGAAGCCGGTGCAGTTCGTCTCCTGTCGGCACACCGCGAGACGCTCACCGAACTGCTTGGCCTGCACCGACTGGTCCGAGGTCACGACGTCCATTTCGGACACCCGGACCTTGAGCCCGAGGTCGTTGAGCGCGCGAACGTGCTTGCGGAACGTCTCGGCCGGCACCCTGTCGCCCGCCTCGTACTCGTGGCTCTGCAGGCCGACACCGTCGATCGGCACACCGTCCTGTCGCAGCTTCTTCACCAAGGCGTACAAAGCCTTCCAGCGCGGTCCCTCTTGTTCGGCGCCGTACTCGTTGAGATACAGCACGGCGTTCGGATCTGCTGATCGGGCCGCCCGGAAGGCCTGGGCGATGTAGTCGGCTCCCATGGCCTGATACCAAAGGTTGTGTTCCAGTCCATCGGAGTTGTCCTCGTTCATCGGTTCGTTGACGACGTCCCACTCCGTCACGCGACCCTTGAAGTGCCCGGCGACGGCCTTGATGTGGTCTGTCATCACGGTTTTCTTGTCCGGGGCCGACCTCATCCACGTCGGCAGCGCCTCGAACCACACCAGGGTGTGCGCGTGCACCGCGATGGTGTTGGCACGCGCGAAGTCCACGATCGCGTCGGCTTCCTCGAACGCGAACACGCCGCGCGTCGGCTGCACGAACTGGGGCTTCATGTCGTTCTCGGCCGTGATCAGGTTGAACTGTTCACCGGCCGTCGCGCGGTAGGCATCGTCAGCCACCAGCGGTGCCACGGCCACCGCACTGCCCACGCCTACCTTGCGCGGCAACGCTTCCGCGCGTGACCTGAGCGAGCCCGGCACGGTCTTCTGCTTCCAGTCCGGCGCCTTGCGAATCCCCGCGGCACCGGTAGCCGTCAACGACTTGAGCCGCCACGACCCGTCCGCGCCGAACCACACCTGACCCGACGAGAACACGCCCGGATCCGGCAGCGTGCCGAGCTGCCGGCCACCCGCCGAGAACTCGAACGCCGAACCGCTGCGCTTCACCCGCACCGCCACGTCTCCGGCCAGCCCGGCGCCGAACTTCTTGGCCTGCACGGGTTTGTCGCCCTTGCCGTTCCACACGGCGACGTCGAGCCTCCCGTCGACCACTCCGACGCGCACGCTCGGCGGTTCCTGCCGCCACTCGTCGTAGATGATCGGCGGCGAACCGTAGAGCTGCAGGTAGCCGGAGCCGGACATGGTCGCGTCGACCTGGAACGTGCCGTTGACCAGAAGTCGCGGCCCGAGCAGGTTGACCGGCGGGTTGGGCTGGGACCGCTGGCCGTTCGTGGCCACGATCCACCGGTCCAGTGGGCGGATCTGCACGCCGTCCGGGGTCTGGGTGGCGCCAGCGAAGTGCGCCCAGTCCTGACCCGCCAACAGGTCGAGCTGGGCCTGGGTGGCCGGTGGTGTCCCGGCCGCGAGTAAGAGAGCAGCGAAAATGCGCAGCATCGAGCCTCTCCTGATGGTGGTGGCAACTCAGCTGGCGGCGGAAACCCTGGTGGCGGCGAGTCAGTGCGCGGCGGAAAACCTTGCGGTGGCGAGTCAGTTCGCGGCCGAAACCCTTGCTGTGACGAGATTCGCGAGCACGACGCCGAGCCCCGTGGCGACGGCACCGGTGAGAATGGCGGCCTCCCCCAGCCGCGAGGTCTCCACAGCGGGCGGGTAGGCGGATAGTCCGGACAAAGTGGCGCGCACGGGCTCGGCGAGCAGGTCGCCGTTCAACCCGATGCCGCCACCGAGCACGATCAGCGAGACGTCGACGACCGACGTGATCCTGGCGGCGTGCTCGGCGATCCGCGCCGCCTCCCATGCGACGAGCGACAGCGCGCACGGGTCGTTCTGTCGTGCCGCGGCAACGACTTCCTCGGTCGTGACGAAGTCGGAGTGCTGCCAGACGTGGGCGAGGAACGCGTCCGCGGCCGGGCTGTCGGAGCGGAACCTCTGCCCTTCCGGTACGTGGTCGATCTCGCCCGCGGCTCCGTTGACACCCCGGTGCAGGTCGCCGCCGAGCACCAGCCCGGCGCCGACCCCGCTGCCGATCGACAGGAACGCGAAGTTCCGCACGCCCGCGCCGACCCCGCGCCAGCCCTCACCGACGGCGGCGAGGTTGATGTCGTTCTCGGCGATCACCGGCAGGTCCAGCACCGCGGAGAGCTCGGCCTGGGCGGCGAAGCCCTCCAGCGCGTCGATGTTGGCGTCGTGGACGATCCCGGTGCGCGGGTCGATCACCCCGCCGATGCCGATCGTGGCGATCTCCGGCGACGCCCCTGAAGCGGCGACCAGCTCGTGCCGCAGTGCCGCGGCGACTTCCAGGACGTGCTCGGGATCGTTGCTGCTCACCGGCTGGTCGAGCCGCGCGAGCACGGTCCCGTCGAGATCCGCGACGCACGCGCGGAGGAACCGGCTGCCGAGGTCGAGCGCGAGCACGGTGGCCGCTTCCGCCCTCGGCCCGAAGTACACGGCGTCGTAGCCCGCCGCGTTCGCAGGCCTCGGTACCTCCTCGACGAGCCGCGCGCCGAGCAGGTCGTCGATCGCCCGGTTGGCGGTCGGCTTGGACATGCCCAGGTACCGCGCGAGCTGCGCGCGGGTCACCGGGTGCGTCTGCCGAATCGCCCGGTACACGGCCTGCAGGTTGGTCTCCCGCACGTGTGCACCCGTCACGGCTCCTGTCATGCCGCTCAAACTAGTAACGAGACGTTACCAGTGTCTAGACCCACATACCGCTCACATACCGGGCCTCATACCCCGGCGCTGTTGCCTGACGGCGTTCCTCGACGAAGGGAGACCGGCGATGGCCGGCGAGAAGCAGTACAGCCGCCGAGCGATGGGCAGGCTGGCGGCGGGCGCCCTCGCGGCGACGGGCCTGGCGGCGCTGCCGGGCCAGGCGCTGGCGGTGCCGCACTACCGGGCGCACGGCCCGTTGCTGACCGACGGCTACCAGACGTGGATCGACGCGATCAACAACCAGTCGGCGAACCTCGCGAAGGTCGTCACCGGCTGGGGCACGCCGGGACCGGGTCCGTGGGCGAACTACCGGGACCACGTCTGGACCGCTTGTGGCGCAACGGACTTCCTCATCGTCCGCACCACCACCGGCGACACCGACAACGTCATCGACCCGAACCGCGCGGTCGCCGAGATCCGCGACTCGCGTTTCTTCGAGTACAAGAACCTCCGCTCGGGCGCCGCCAAGTGCATCATCGAGCTCGGCAACGAGCCGAACATCCGCGTCGCCGACCCGTGGGTCTACGGCTACAACCTCGGCGTCACGATCGACCGCATCCGGGAGACCTTCCCCGGAGCCAAGATCTGCGGCACCGCGCTGTCGCCGAACAAGGGCACCAACCCCGACACGTGGTACGGCAACCCGAACTTCGTCAACGCCATCAAGAAGTGCGACTTCGTGGGCGTGCACTTCTACAGCAACCCCGACGACGGCAGCTTCACCCGCCAGGGCGACTGGAACGAGCTGACGTACGCGGAAACCCTGTCGCGCTGCGCCTCCAAGTGGCCGGGCAAGCCGGTGATCGCGACCGAGTACTCGATCAGGACGACCAGGCTCACCCCGTACGAGAAGGGCTACAAGTACGGGAACCTCGTCCACTTCGACGACTCGGTCGCGGGCAGCCTGTGGGGCGCGGTCTACTACCACGTCCAGACCAACCCGAGCGGCATCGACTTCCACGAGAACGTCGGCTCGGAAGGTGCTCGCGGGTACCGCAAACGCCTCTCCGAAGGCGGCCTCTGAGGTAGACTGAACCCCTGTCCACCTGGGGGTTTGACGTGCGGCGCGGTGTGCGGACGGCTGATGACCTGTTGACGTTGCTGGACGGTCTTTTCGCTCGGAAAGCCGACTGGTGGGACTCCTTCTACGCCGACCGCGAGCGCCCTGTGCCGTTCTTCGTCGCCAAGCCGGACGAGAACCTGGTGAGCTACGTCGAGCGCGGCCTGGTCACCCCGGGCCGCGTCCTCGACGTCGGCTGCGGACCGGGCCGCAACGCGATCTACCTGGCGCGCGAGGGGTTCCAGGTCGACGCCGTGGACATCTCCGCGACGGCCATCGCATGGGCGGTGGAACGCGGCGGCGACCTCGTCCGGTTCCGTCATGGCGACGCGTTCTCGGCTGAGGGTTCGTACGACCTGATCTACGACTCCGGCTGCTTCCACCACCTGGCGCCACACCGCCGGATCAGCTACCTCGCCCTGCTCGAACGCTGCCTGGTACCGGGCGGCCACTTCGCGCTGACCTGTTTCACCGCCGAGGAGGGCACGGCCGCACCCGACCTCGAGCTGTACGCGCAGGCGAACCTGAACGGCGGCGTGGGCTACGACCCGGACGACCTGCGAGGGATCTTCCAGGACCTCGCCGAGGTCGAGCTGCGCCGGATGCACGAGGTGCCACCGGACTCGCCGGCTTTCGGCAAGTCGTTCCTGTGGACCGCGCTGTTCCGCAAGGCATGACAACGGTGTCCGGCAGGCGGAATCACCGGGCGTCGCCACCTGCGAAAGTAGGGTCCACGCCCTGCTCCCGTAGGTGATCCGGGCCCCCTACTCGGCAGTATCGTCACCCGCGTGAAGCGGGCAGGCCACCTCGCTCCGGCGCTGCCCGAGGCAGCACCGGGCCTCTGGGCTGCGGTAATCGCTTTCCTGCTGCTCGCCGGCCTGGCCGCCCTCTACCTGGTCAACCGCAGGCTCGTGCGGCGCGCCGAGCGAGCCGAGGCGGACCTGCGCACCGAGCAGGCCCGTGCCGACGAACGCACCAGGCTCGCCGCCGAGATGCACGACGTCGTCACCCACCGCCTGAACCTCATGGTCCTGCACGCCGGGGCGTTGAAAGTCGCGGCCAAGGACGACGACGTCCGCAAAGCCGCCGAGGAACTGCGCACGGCGGGCTGCCAGGCGTTGGCGGAACTGCGCGACCTGGTGGGCGTCCTGCGCTCCGGCCGCGCCGCCCGCATCCCGGACGTGCTGCCCGACCGCCTCGCCAACCTGGTCGCCGACTCCGCCGCCACCGGCCTCGAAGTCACCCTCACCGAACACGGCGACGCCGACATCATCTCGCCCGCCGTCCGCCGCACGATGTACCGCGTGGTCCAGGAATCCCTGACCAACGTGCACAAGCACGCCCCCGGCGCCCACACCGAGATCACCATCCACTGTGGACCGAGCACCGTCCGCGCCGTCATCCGCAACACCGCCCCACCGTCCACACCGGACACGGCGGCACGACCGGGCTCCGGCCTGTCGGGGTTGCGCGGCCGCGTGGAAATGGTCGGCGGCACCCTCACCGCGGGTCCGACGGACGACGGCGGCTTCGAGGTCGACGCGATCCTCCCGGCGTTCGTGCCCACGCGCTGAAACGTTTGGCCCCCGCCGTGCGACACAGCGGCGGAGGTGGGGAGATGGGCAGACGCAGCTGGCTGCTCACGATCGTCGTGACCGCGGTCGCGACGGCCTACTTCGCGCCGCTGGGCGACTGGGTGGCCGACGACCCGTTGCCGGGCCAGGCGTGGATGAAGCAGCACACCGGCCTGGCTCTCGGCGTCCTCGCGCTGGTCACCCTCCTCGCCGGAGCCCTGACGTGGCAGCGGAAGCACGCGGAACCCGTGCCCGACCGGCCGTTCGACCGCGACTCCGACGGCTACCTCGACGACGTGCGCACCCGCATGAAGGTCGTGTGGATCGACGAGTTCCTGGCGCGCTCACTGGAACGGATCGTGCCCGCGAAGCTCGGCTTCGAGGAACGCCGCGACGCGATCACCAGCCCGTTGCGCGTGATCGGCACCTCGGACCTGCCGTCCGGGATCATCGACATCTTCCTCGATCCCCGCACCGCACGCCGGTTGCTGGTGCTCGGCGCTCCCGGCGCGGGCAAGACGACCCAGCTGCTGCGCCTCGCCGAGCACCTGCTCAACGACCCCGCCGGCCCGGTGCCGGTGATGGTGTCGCTGACCGGCAGCAGCTGGACGGTCGACCCCTACAAGCTGGCCGGCCTGCACCTGCGGGTCTCTCGCGAGGAGGAGAGCGAAGAAGACAACGAGATGCGCGAGAAACGGCTGGAGGAGGCCAAGCGCGCGCAGATCGAGCTCACCATCGACACAGCGGTGGGCTGGATCTCGGACGAGATCAGCCGCCTGTACCAGGTACCGGCGAGGCGGGTGGAGCGCTGGCTGCGGGCCGACCGCAGCCCGGTCGTGCTGCTGCTCGACGGTCTCGACGAGATCCGTGATCCCAGCCACCGCAGGCGATGCGTCGAGACGTTGTCGTTGCTGCGTTCGCACCTCCACGTGGGCATGGTGGTGTGCTGCCGGACCGTCGAGTACTTCGAGCTGGGTCGCAAGCTCGCGTTCGGCGCCGCGGCCGAGATCATGCCGCTGTCCCCGCAGGAGGTGGACGCCTATCTGGCCGACGCCGGTGACGAGCTGGTGTCGTTGCGGGCCGCGTGCCGGCACAGCCCGGCGCTGGCGCAGCTGCTGCGCATCCCGCTGACGCTCACCGTGGCGGTGCTCGCGTACCGGGGGAAGCAGGTGGACGAGGCCATGGTGCGCGAGCTGCTCGCGCACCGGCTGGACCACCTTTGGTCGGCGTACCTCGACATCACGCTGGCCCGCCAACGGGGACTGACCAGCAAGGTTCCGTTCACCCCCGAGCAGTCGCTGAAGTACGCCCACGGACTGGCGCTGCTGATGGAGACGGTCGGCCGCGACCGCTTCGACCCCGACGACCTGGACCTGTCGTGGCTCAGGGGTTATCACTGGGCCGCCCAGAAACTGGTCAGGAAGTACCAGGTGTTCGCCGCGTGCTTCGGGGTGGTCGTGAGCGGCCTGGCGTGGCTGGCCGCGGGTCCCGTCATCGCGGTGCTCAGCACTGCTGTCCTGGTGTTGAGCGGATGGACGTACTTCCGGGCGGACCTGGCGCACACCGGCGGTGTGTCCGTGCGGTGGAGCCTGGACTGGGACGATGCGAGGAACGTGGCGCCGAAGGTGGTGCTGCCCTGCCTGGCGGCCGGGATGGCCGTCGGCACCGTCGGCGGGAACCTCAAGTGGATGGACGGCTTCCACGGCCTCCTGCTCGGCCTGCTCCCCGGCGCGGCGGCGGGCCTCACGGCCGCGGTGCTGGCGCTGCCCTACCGCCGCCGCAGCAGCACGCGACGCCGGGCAGGCGACGCGGCCCGACGCACCCTGGCGGTGCGCCTGACGGCCGGCCTGGTGGCGCTGACACCCATGGCGACGGCACCGTTGCTCAGCCTCGCGGTGGCCGAACCGCTGCGCCCGGCGATGCTGCACCTCACGATCGCCATGGTGGCCGGTATCTGGCTGAGCGGGTTCGCGCGCTCACTGCAGGGGTGGTGGAGCCACAGGTCGGCGCTCCGGGACGTGGTGATCGACGGTGTGCTGCCGCTCGACGTCGAGTCGTTCCTCACGCACACCGAGGACAGGGTCATCACCCGGTACCGGCTCGACGGGCACTGGTTTCTGCACCGCACGCTGCAGACCCACCTCGCGCAGCGGACGCTCACTCGTCCGAAGCCCGGACCGCCCGGCAGGCAAGGTGAACTGCCAGCCGCTCGTCCGGATTCAGCAGACTGACGCCCAGAAGCTGCTCGGCCCGGTTGATCCGCTGCGCCACCGTGTTGCGGTGCACCCGCAGCCGCGCCGCCGCCGTGGACGTCACCGACTCCTCGTCCAGGTAGATCGCGAGTGTGCGCAGCAGCTGCCCGTCCTCCACGCCCGCCAACGGTTCCAGCAGCCTCGTCGCCTGCTCCACCAACGCCGGCGTCTCCGCGGCCATCGACAACAGCCGCCGCACGCCCAGCTCGTCGATGTGCACGACCTTGGCGGTGCCGGTCATCGCGGCCGCCTCCCGTGCCTCGGCGAGCGTCCGCCCCACGCCGGAAGCGCCGGGATGCGGCCGTCCGACGCCGGCGACGAGCGTGCACGGGCCGAGCGCCTGGGCGAGTTTCGCGGTCAGCTCGCGGTGTTGCGACTGCGGCGGCTCGGAGTCGTTGGTGAGCCAGAACGACCAGCCCTCCGAGCCCTCGACCAGCTGGCCGTGCAGGCCGCGGCGGGAGAGCTCGACGCGCAGCCGTTCGGTGTGGGCGGCGTCGAACATGCCGGGTGACGGCGGGTTCGGCGTCGCGTAGATGCCGGTGTGCCAGCCGTCGAGGCGCCATCCGGCGAGGACGGCCTGCTGCACCAGCTGCGGCGGCACGTCGTCGCCCGCGGCGAGCAGCTCGGACAGCAGCGAGCCGCGGGAGCGGGCCCTGCGCTCGGTTTCGAGGCGTTCGGCGGCGACCCAGTTGCCGAGAGCCCAGGACGCGACCTGGCTGATCTGCTGGACCGTCTCCGCCCAACGCTTGTTGCGGCCGCGGGTGTGCGCGACGAGCCACAGGTGCACGTGCCCGGTTCGGTCCGTCTCCACCGGGACGGCCACCGCGACGCCCTCGGGCATCTCGACGGTCGTGGCGACCGAGCCGACCAGCAGGTCCTCCGGCAGGCCCGGCGGTGAGACGCCCTCGATCGCCGTGCCGTCCGCGCTCATCACCGCGCACGTCACGTGCAGCTCGCCGGACAGGATCGTGATGACCGAGCGCGGGTCCGGCCTGCTGCGGCCCAGCCGTGCGGTGACGGCGTTGAGCAGCCTCGCCGCGGCGATCTCGGGGCGGCGGACGGCCGTGCGCAACGAGTCGGCGACCAGCAGCGGGTCCTCGGCCTTGGTCTGCAGCAACGGCACGCCGAGCCGGTTGGCGAAGGAAATCGTTGCGGTGGAAGGAGGTTGGTAGGTGCCGGTGGACGGGCGCACCACCACGACGGCGCGCACGCCGGCGCTGTAGGCCCTGCGCAGCGCCACCTCGACGAGGTACGGCTGGTGCCCGGTCAGGATCACCAGGTCGCCCGCAGAGCACGCCTCGACCGCCGTCATGTCCGCCGCCAGCCGCACGTCCCCGACCTCGGTGTCGACACCGCGTTCGCCCGCCAGCAGGCACGCGTCGCCGAGCACGCCGATCTCCAGCAGATCGCGCACGGTCAGCGAGTCGGCGTCGTCGATCACGAGACGTCCCGGAACGGCAGGTAGTCGAGGTCGTAGCCGAACGCGCGCGGATCGACCCTGCCGAGCATCTCCTCCCGCACCCATTGGGGTGGCGATGGGAGCGCTACCACGTCCACGATCGCACCGAACCGCAGACGCTCGGTCGACACCGGTTTGCCCGACTCCGCGTCGAGGCAGCACAGCAGATCAGGGGTCGTCACGAGCGGTTCGCCGTCCGCGAGCGCGACGAGGTACTCACCCTGCATCTCCAGGCGCACATACGCATCGCCGGCGTCCAGGCGGCGCAGCGCCACCGTTCCGCGAGGAAAGTCCCCAACGGACTCACGCCACACCTCGACGACTTTTCCCCGTGCCACGAGGAACCCGCCGGACGCCTTCGCGCGTTCGTCGACGGAAAGCGTTTGCTGGGACCAGATCTCGCCGAGCTCCAACGCCCTGGCGAGCGAGCCCGTTATGCCTGCTTTGAGCGCGTCCGCGAGTTTGAGCGGCTTCGCGACCATCATCGCCCAGCCGCCGAAGTCGACCATCACCGTGCGCGCGAGCTTCTCGATGCCGGTCGCGTCGAGCACCGCCCGATTTCCGCTGGGTTCCGTGATGGCCAACGGAGTCGTGGGCAGCCCGGCCGCGTCGTAGGTCGTCTGGTCGATCCGTGGGAACGCTCTCCCCATGCCGTCCACATCGACGTACGGCAGCCCCAGCCGTGCCGCGAGGATCAGCGGCAACAACCCGTTGCACCCGCCGACCTCCCAGCCCACCACCGCCGTGGCTTCCGTGGAATCGTGCGCCTGCAACGCTTTCAGGGCGTCTTCCGCCTCCTGGCCCGACGGCAGCTTCTCGATCATCACGGTCGGCGCGCCGATCAGCCCGACCCGCGCGCCGTACCCGTCCGGATCGGCCTCCTCTGGCGACAGCACGGTGACAGGTCCGCTTTGTCGCATTTCGTGCCGGAGCATCGCCGCGAACGCGTGCGTCTCGTGCTCACCACCACCGCCGCCACTGCCGAGCATGACCACGCCCAGGGCGAGCCGGTCCACCTCGTCGGGCTGGAGCAGGTGCATGCGCGTGACCATAGTGCCGTCGGCGCTCGTGCGAGTAGTTCTTGGTGCTGGCGCGTCCAGCGGCCCCTCAGCGGGCGTCCTCCAGCACGAGATCGCCGACGGCTCTCGCCCTCACCCGGCTCGCGTTGCCCGGCAGATACGCCAGCGGAATCTCCTCCACCTCGACGATCCGCACGCTGTCAGCCCTCGCGCCCGCCGCCACGGCCTTGTCGACGGCCTCCTGCCGCGCCGAGTCGAGCACCTCGTCCCGCCGGTTCGGGTCGATCGTGAAGACCCGGTCGACCTCGCCGCCGACCTGCGCGATCGCGGCGCCGATGGCGTTGGCGAACGCGTGGTGCTCCGGCCTGATGATGCCGCTGACGCCCTCGACCTCGTCCGGCACCAGCACGCTGCCGCCGCCGACCAGCACGACGGGCAGCGGCGCCGGGCTCGTGCGCATGCGGTCGACCTGCGTGGCGATCTGCTCGCAGACGTGGTCGAGCACCTCGTTCACGAGAGTGCGGTCGAGGTGTTTGACTCTGGCCGGATCGCCGATGTCGGCCAGGCCCGCCGCGACCGCGATGTCCGTGGCGGTGAGCGTGTCGCCGCCGAACACGAGAGCCTGCTGAGCCAGCTTGTAGCCGACGCTGTCCGGACCTATGGCGAGGCCGTCTTTCTCTTCCCGCACAACGCTTCCACCGCCCAGGCCGATGCTCAGCACGTCGGGCATCCGGAAGTTCGTGCGCACGCCGCTGATCATCACCTCGGACGCCGCCTCGCGCGGGAAACCGTTGTGCAGCATGCCGACGTCGGTCGTGGTGCCGCCGACGTCGATCACCGCGCACTCGTCCAGTCCGGACAGGAAAGCCCCGCCGCGCATGGAGTTCGTGGGACCGGAGGAGAACGTGGCGACCGGGTAGCAGCGCGCGTACTCCAGGTCCATCAACGTGCCGTCGTTCTGGCTCAGGAACAGCGGCGCGTCGATGCCTTGTGCCGTCAGGGATTCCGTGAGCCCGTCGGCGATCTGCTCCGCCAGTTCTCTGAGCGCGGCGTTGATGATCGTCGCGTTCTCCCGCTCCAGCAGCCCGAGCCGCCCGATCTCGTGGGAGAAGCTGACGAGCAGATGCGGCACCTCGGCCGTGAGGATCTCCGCGGCCTGGCGTTCGAAGTCGCCGTTGACCAACGAGAACACCGACGAGATCGCGACCGACCGCACACCCTTCTCCGCGATGTCCACCGCGACCCGGCGCAGCTCGTCCTCGTCGAGCGGCGAGATCACCCTGCCGTCGTACTCGTGGCCGCCGTGGCACAGGTATCCGTGCCCGCCGATGACCTGACGCAGCCGCTGCGGCCAGTCGACGAACGGAGGAAGTGCTTTGGTGGCGGGAAGTCCGAGCCGCACCGCCGCCGTCTGCGCGAGCCCTCTGCCCTCGACGACGGCGTTGACGAAGTGCGTCGTGCCGATCATGACGGCCTTGACCGCCGCCGGTTCGAACTCGTGGGCCGTTTGCAGACCGTTGACGGCTTCGATGATCCCGGTGGTCACGTCCGCCGTGGTCGTCTTCTTGCACTCGGCGAGGACACGCCTTCCCTCGACGAGGACGGCATCGGTGTTCGTGCCGCCGACGTCGATCCCGATGTGCATCTCGCAGAACCACCCCTCAGGCGGCTGACGCTTCCCCGACCACCTTACGGTTGGTGGCTCTTCTCGTCCTCATGCGCAGGAGATCCAACCTGCCGGCTGAGACGTAGAGGGCGAACGCGAGCACGAGGGAGTTCACACTGGACTGCCCGAACGGCAGCAGCTCACCGAGGATCGCGGCGGCAGGCCAGATGACCACCGTGGCTGGCACCCAGCTCGGAGCCGATCTCGGCACGTGGGGGCGAGTCGAGATGATCTCGTTGCGCCACCGCCGCACCACGTAGTACTCGGCGATCATGATCCCGGTGACGGGCGGGAACACCACACCCAGCAACACCAGGAAGTGGCTGAACTGGTGCACGATCCCGGCGGCCGCGAGAAAGCTCCCCGCGCACCCGACGATGACCGTCACCTGCGCCCGGCTGATCCGCACCGCGAACACGGCGTCGAAGAAGTTCACCAGACCGAGCGACGCCGAGTAGAGGTTCCAGTCGTTGATCTTCAGCACGGCCGTGACGACGATGAGCGCCCCGATCCAGCCGCTGGACCCGCTGATGACGCCCATGATGTCCGTGGTGCCCAGCCCGTGCGCGAGAACCACCCCGACCAGGCTGATCACCCACTCCCCGAGCGTGATGCCGAGGATGGTCTGCTTGGCCACGTCCCACTCGTTGCGGTTGAAGCGCGTCATGTCCGGCGCGATCGCGGCCCCGACGATGAAGCTCCCCGTCACCAGCGTCACCGCGGTGACCATGCCGATGGGCGTCCCCGGTGCCTCGCTGGTGAGCGCCTTGGGAATGTCGTCGACGTTCGTCAGCACGAGCCACACGAGCAGCAAGAGGAACGCCGGCACTGCCACATAGGCCGTCCACGCCATCCACCGCACCCCATAGGCCGCAATGACCGTGACCGCGATGCCGAAGATCAGCGACCACACCGGCGCCGGCAACGTCCCGGTGACCCCGGCCAGCGTCGCGCCCGCCAGCCCGGTCTGCACCCCGAACCACCCGGTGCAGCTCAGCGCGATGATCAGCCCGAGCATCGCGCTCCCGGCGTGCCCGAACCCTGTCCACCGCGTGAGGATCGCCGTGGACAGGCCTTCCTTCTGGCCGATGATGCCGACGGTGATGGCGATGGCGTTGAGCAGCACCACCCCGATCGTGAGCGCCGCGAACGCGTCCCAGAACGACATGCCGAACCCGAGTGTCGCGCCCAGCAGCAACTGGCTCAGCGCGGTCGTCTGCCCGAAGCGCTGGGTCGCGACCGACAACCACGGGTGCCGCGCCTGGTCAGGGACACGGCTGAGGGCCTGGTCGTCATGCCCGAGAAGAGCGGCCACAACTCGTCCCTCCGCCCTGTGATCGACAACCCGGACAGTAATCGCCGTCTCACCATCGAGCTACAGACAATGTGCACTGTCGGACGAATCATCACGTTGCGATTCGCACAGGCTGGGTCAATTCATCGCCAGTTTGATTCTGCGCCGCGCCACCAGCCGCGTCTGGTGCACATCAACGCTCACCCCAAGCCCAGGCCGCCGCTCAAACCGGTCATAACTGCGGCTCAGCAGCCAGTGAGCAGCCTCCGCGGAGATCAACTCCAACCGCACCTGCTGCTTGAGCCTCTCCAGCGCCTCCTGCACTCTCCGCGTGATGAACGCGTGCCGCGTGAGGCTGCCACTGATTTCATCGATCATGAAAACCATGGCGTGCTGATCGTCCCCGTACGCATAACTGCACAGCAGTGCCAGATATCCGGCGTCGATCGACCGGTCCCCGATCCAGCACTCCCCGAACCGCAGTGTTTTCAGATCCCACGGCGGCTCGGCCTGCTCGTCGGCCGCTTGTTGGGCCCACTGCCCCGGCCTCCCCGGCAGCAGATGCCCGAGTGCCGTCAACAGTGCCGCGCTTCTTCTGCTCGGCACCTCCCTGAGGTGCTGGACAACGGCCTCCCACAACGCCTCGTTGTCCGCAAAAGGCCCCACGAACGCACTGACCTGCAACTCGACCTCGAGCGGATCCGTCAGCTGCGGCAACGGACGCCCGGCATCCACCACCGCCTGCTGCATGGGTGTGAGCCTGGTCCGCACGCGCGGCAGGTTAGCCCGATCGGCCCAACCCCACGCCTTCGTTGATCCACGCCACCACGCGGATCACCCCATCGTGATCATCGCGGCGAGATTTCACTGAATGTGAGTGATTGGTCGCTCTGAGTCGCACCTGTTCCTCGGAATGGCGCTACGGTCGGCTCGGGCCTCACGAGGTCCAGCTGAAATCCGAGGGGAGGCGGCGTGCAGCTTGAGCACATCGAGCTGACGAGCCTGGACGTGCCTGACGATCCGCGGACGCGAGCTCGTTTTGACGAACTCACTCGTCCAGGTGGCGTTCAGTTGCAGCCTGCTGAAACGTACGAGGCCCGTGATCCGGCCGGGCTCATCACCGTCACCGTGGACAGGTTCCAGATGGTGACGAACGTTCAAATCCGTCCCCGGTGGTACGAGCAGCTGAGGCCAGAGGCATTCCCGGCTGCGCTCTACAACACGTACATCACCGCGGTTCAGCGTGCGCTCGCCGTGGAGTCCACTCGCCAATCCCCCGAATCCGAAAGCCCCGCCGGCCGGCCTGCGCCAGTCGAGCCGTCCGCGGACCCTGCCGACCTCTCGCTCGAGGAGTTCCTGGCGAGGACCAGGTCCCGGCTCGACGCCATCGACGCGGAGTACGACGCGATCCGTCGCCGGCAACAGGCCCCGCGTGCGGACGCGTCCGAGGTACGCAGCCCACACGGCTATCTCACGATGCACGTGCGCGACGGCGGGCCGATCGCAATCCACGGCGATCCTCAAGCACTGGACAACCCGTCCGACACCGTCCTGGCCGAGGAAGCCCTGCAGATGTTCGTCCGCGCGGGCTTCGGGGTCGATCCGGAGCAACCACGACGTCCGTCGGCGCGACCGGCGCGACCACAGGGCGGCGCCGACGACGCGGACGACGAGTACTTCGACGAGTTCAAGGTGCTGGGCAGGAGGGACGGACGTGGCTGACTTCAAGACCGTCACCAGCGAACTGAGGGACGAAGCCAAGCTCTGGCAGGAGAAGGCGGACCAGACCGAGCCGATCGTGCAGGCGGTTAACCAGGCCTACCTGTCGGCCTCCGCGTTCTTCGTGGGCGATCTGACGACTCTGGCCGCTGGAATCGCCAACGCCCAGATCGAGGCCGCCCAGTACGAAGAGTTCCGCGCCTTCATGGAGAAGGTCATCCAGGGCGCGGTCACCGAGTTCAACCAGATCGACGGCACCCTGCGCAAGATCGCCGACGAGTACGACCGCACCGAGAGCGTCAACGAGATCGATCTCAAGAAGTTCTACAGCGTCTAGGAGTTGATGGCCCCGATGCCTGGATCCGACGAGATGAAAGGCCAGTTCGATCGCGGGTTCGTCGGGCTGGCGGACAAGGCTCAGGAGTGCGGCGACAGGTTCAACGCGGCTGTCCACCACATCAGCGACTGGCGGTTCGTGCTCGGTCCGGCGATGATCGTCATCGGCCCCGCCATCGACAAGATCCGCGATGGCGTGGAGAAGCTGATTCGGTTGATCAGGACCGCCGTGGCACACCACTTTCCGGTCGTGTCGCTCATCGTGCAGTCCTTCAAGTGGATCGAGGACGTCCAGGCCCCGGTGACCGGCCTCGTTCAGGAGAAGACCGACCTCGCCTATCACTGGACTGGTGAGGCCAGCCAGAAGTACCAGGACAAGGTGACGGCGCAGAACGACGCGATCGCCGTCTACGCGGCGAAGGCGGACGGCGTCAGCAAGTGGCTGATGGACATCGCCAAGTACAACGTCGAGTACATGACCGAGCTCTCCCGGATGGCGACCAGCTTCGTCGGCGCGCTTGTCACCGCCGCGATCGAGGCGGCAACGGTCGTCGAGATCCCGTTCGCGGTGAAGGACCTCGCCGGCGCCATCGGAACCCTCGTCACTCAGGCGCTGGACAACCTGGTCGGCATCGCCAAGCGGTTCGTGGAGACCCTCAGCAAGGTGCGCGACATCATGAGCATGATGAGCGACGTGAAGCTCCCGAAGAACCAGTGGCCGCAGGCAGTCGCCGGCTGAGTTCACACCCACTACAAGAAGAGATCATGCGACCTCGCCTCACCTGGATCCTGCACATCAGCATGGCGACGGCGCTCGTCAGCGGCTGCGGTGCCGAGCCGATCCAGACGCCCACGTCCGGTTCCAGCTCGACATCGACCACGCCACCTCCCCCGCCGGTCAAGTACTCCACCTCCGGCTGGAAGGGCTGCACCGAAGTCCGGCAGCAACTGACCGGCGATCTACCTCCCCCGCTTCCGGAGGACAGACAGGAAGGCCCCAAGTGGTCCCTCCGGATCTGCCCGTTCCGGTCCGACGACACGCTCGTCGTCCTCCGCCTCCAGTACTGGGAAACGACCGATGACATCACCGGCGTCCACAGTGGAGCGGAACGCGCCAAGAAGGAGTTCCTCGACCGCGGTCCGACACGCGACAAGGACAGCGGCGTGAGCCTCGGCTCGGACGCCCGCTGGAAGAGCGACGACAGCAACGGCTGCACCCTGGAGATCCTCGACGAGAACGCCGTGGTGAGCGCGAGCAGCAGCAATCGCAAAACGCCCAGCGCCGGTGACAACGAGCAGTGCCACGGACCTGTGCGGGAGCTGGTGAAACAGTTCTACGCCGCCGTCCAGCCGCGATGATCATCGGCTGACGCGGCGCGGCAGAGCGCCGTCAACAGAATCGACACGCCGACCGGCAACTGCTTCGACCGACGTGGCCAACGGGTCAGCCTCCACACACACGACACAGGAGCAGCGCCTGCACGAACGCGGTCAGTGGCAACGGAATCGGGCGTCGCAGAGGTGCGCGGTTCGCTGGTGGAACGACGTCACGGTGTCGAGCGGCGGACGCCAGCCACACCGAAGCTCCCGCGAGTGCGAGAGCGAACGCAAGCCACACTTTGCTCCACCCCACGCTCGACCATACGGACCAAAACTTTCCACACCCGGATCGGCCTCGTCGCCCGAACGGCGGGACCGGAACTCGTTACGAAGATCGGCCGCTCGCCGTGTCACCCGAACGAGCTACAGCGACCAGCTACGGTGGGCCACGTGACGAAGTCTCACAGGGTGCCGGCGGACCTGTTCCGCTTCACCACGGCCGAGGGCGCGGAGCTGCACACTGCGGTTTTGCGTGCCTTTGGCGTGGCGAACGAGCGCCTGGAGACGTCGCTCGGCGTCGATGACGTGCAGCTACGGCTCAAGGACGTCGGTTGGGCCGAGCAGGTGACAGACGAGGAGCTCGGCAAGTCTCTGAGTGCTCTGAGGCAGTGGGGGCTCCTCGAGAGCGGGCAGCACCGGTTCGGGCTCACCAGGCTCGGTGAGGCGGCGTTTGCGGGTGTTCAGCACGCCATCCAGACGCTGACCAGCAGTGGGGCGTTGCAGACGGCGGTGCTCGACGCCATCGCGGACCGACTCGAAGAACTCGCGAAACAGACGCCCAGGACATTTGCGGCGTTGATGGAGCTTGAAGGGCACATCGAGACGTTGCAGACGAACACCGCGCGGTTCAACGCGGATCTGCAGCGGCTGCTCAAGGAAGACCACGACCTGGCCACGTTCCAGGACGTCAAGCGCACGACGATCACGTATCTGAGGGACTTCATCGGCGACCTGGACGCGCGCAAGCACCGGATCCGCGACGCGATCGGCAAGGTCCCCACAGACATCCACGAGCGGGCACAGGAAAACGCCGGCCTCTACGCGGAAGACGACTGGCTCGACAAGCGAACAGAGCGGTGGCGCAACCTCAAGGCCTGGTTCCACGACTCGCCCTCGAAGGCCGACGAGCTGCAGGACGTGGCGCGCAAGGCGATCGTGCAGCTGCTCAGGGTTCTCGACCGGATCAGCGAGCAACGACGCAAGCCGACCAACACCGCCGCCGACTTCACCGCGCTGGCGCACTGGTTCGCGAAGACCGAGACCGAGGACGAGGCGCACGAGCTGTTCAACGCCGCGTTCGGGCTGCATTCCGCGCGGCACGCCCACATCGCGCACGCCGACGGGGAGCTGATCCCGAGTGGCGAGCCGTGGCACAACACGCCGCCGGTGACCATCTCGCCGCACCTCAGGACGACCGGCAAGCAGGAGCACATCGGGAGCACGGGCAAGATCCGCAACGTCGACGAGGTGCGCCGCAACCGCAAGGAACAGGCGCAGAAAGAACGCCAGGAGGTCGAGCACGCGTGGCGGCAGATCCAGACCGACGGACCGGTCCGGATCTCCACGCTGACCAGCCTCGACCACGACACGTTCCACCGGCTCATCGACCTGGTCGGGCGGGCGCTCGGCAGCGATCCGGACAGCACCGGCACGCGCGCGGCCGGCACTAGTGACGGGCGGATGCAGATCAACCTGCGCAACGCTCGCGGCTGGGCGACCATCACCACCCAGAAGGGCACCTTGAGCGGGCCCGACTACGTGATCGACGTGCAGAGCCGATGAGCAGGACGGGGAACCAGCTCGCCCGGCTGGAGAGCGAGGAGGTGGCGCGTGGCATCCGGCTGCTGCTCGCCCGGCCGTTGCTCACGGCCGGCAACGATCCCGACGGCTTCGACCTCATCCGACGGCGCCGAGAGCCGATCGTGAAGTGGTTCGACTACTACTGCGGCTGGCGCGTCATGGTCGAACCGCGCGCGGGGTACGCACGTCTGTTCAAGACGACGCAACGGCCTGACCGCACGCGTCCGGCAGAAGGCTTCGACCGGCGGCGATACGTGCTGTTGTGCCTCACGTGCGCGGAGTTGCTGACGACGACAACGACGACCATCGACGCGTTGGCGGAACGCGTGCACCAAGCGGCGAACCTCGAGCACCTGCAGCCGTTCGACCCGACGAAACGCTCCGACCGCGGTGCGTTCGCCGACGTGCTGGACTTCCTCGATCAGCAGGGCGCGTTCGAGATCAGCGAGACCGAGATCCGCAGCGACCCGGTGATCATCACCCGGCTGCTGACCGCCCAGGTCTCACCCTCCACAGTGGACACCGTCGAGGGCCTCACGAGAGAGACCCGGTACGACCAGGCGCACCGCAGCCTGTGGCAACGGCACTCGACGATGCGCAGGCTCATCGACGATCCCGTGGTGTACAAGGAAGACCTGACCGAGAGCCAGCGAGCGTTCCTCAGCTCGCCGACCGGGCGCAAGATCGTCCAGACCGGCGTCGGGCTCGCGGGCTGCACGCTGGAGGAACGCGCGGAGGGGTACCTGGTGGTGGACGCCGACGCGATCGCCACGGACACGAGATTTCCGGACGACGACAGCCACGCGAAGGTCGCGGCGTTGTTGTTGCTCGACCGGTTGGCCAAAGGTCCCGCACGAACCGAGGACCTGGCCGAAGAGGCACGCGAGCTGCTCACGAAGTTCCGCAACTGGGCCAAGGCCTACCAGTCGGACGGTGGCGCGGACAGGCTCGCGGCGGACGGGCTCGCACTGCTGGTGGCGTTCGGGCTCGCTCGCGTGCACAACGGCACCGTTCGCAGGCTGCCCGCCGCAGCCAGGTACGAGGAGCTGCATGACTGACCGGTGGCACCCCAGCCGCGCCGGGATCATCAACGTCTGGCGCTACTACGACGAGATCTTCACCTTCCACCAGGGAAGACTGCTGCTCAGAGGCCCGAACGGCACGGGTAAGTCGAAGGCCCTCGAGCTGCTGCTGCCGTACCTCTTCGACGCGAACCTGCGCCCGCACCGCCTGTCGACGTTCGGCAGCGCGGATCGCACCATGCACTGGAACCTCATGGGCGAGGGCAACCAGGGCAGCACCCGCGTCGGGTACGTGTGGCTGGAGTTCGAGCACGAGAACGAGTGGTTCACCTGCGGCGCAAGGCTTCAGGCCACCACGAACACGTCCAACGTCAGCGCCACGTACTTCACCACCACGCAACGCATCGGGGATCTGCAGCTCGTCAACGAGGCCGGCCGCCCGTTGACCAAGACCGACCTCGCCGCGACGATAGGCGACCACGGCGTCGTGCACGCCTCACCGGTCGACTACCGCCACACGGTGCGGACGACGTTGTTCCCCGGCGTGAGCGAGCAACGGTACGACTCGCTGATCACCGCGCTGTTGCAGCTGCGCACGCCGAAGCTGTCCGAGCGGCTCGATCCGAGCGTGCTGTCCTCGTTGCTGTCCAAGGCACTTCCGCCACTCGACCAGTCGGATCTCACCGAGATCGCCGAAGGTTTCGAACGGCTCGACCGGCAACGCGAGGAGCTGAGTCGGCTCGACCAGGAGATCACCACCGCCGAACGGCTCGCGGACGTCCAACGCACCTATGCCCAACGGGTGCTCGGTGCGGCGTCGTGGGACCTGCAGTCGTCGTCCGAGCAACTCGAAGATCTCACGCGCGCCGCCCGCATGAGCGAACGCCGCTACCAGCGTCAGGTCACGCTGACCGACGAGGCCTTCGAGCAGCTGGCGGCGCTGGGCCGCGAGGCGAGCGCGGTCGACGCCGAGATCGCCGGGATCTCCGACCTGCCCGCCTACCAGGAGGGCAAGCAGCTCGACCTGTTGCGGCAGCAGCATTCCGCGGCCGTTCAACGAGCCACCGAAGCCGCCGCGCACGCTGCGAAACTCCGCGCACGTGCCGTTGCGGACGACGAACAGGCCGCGCAGACCAAGGCCGACGCCGCCGCACGCGCTGATGAGGTGCGGCACTCGGCCGCGGACGCCAAAGAAGCCGCCGAACGAGCCAGCATGCCGTCAGTCTTCGAAGAGATCGACGCAGGCCCGGACTCGCGAACGGGCCGTCAGCTGCTCAGCGCCGCCGTCGACGCCCGCAACGCCGAGATCAACGCGGTCCTGCGCGCCGTGGCCCTCCACGAGAGGGCAGTCGACGCACGGGACGCCGCCCGGCTACGGCTCGACGAGACCCGTGAGGAACTCGACCTCGCCACGGACGCGGAAGCAGCGGCGCAGCAAGCGTTCGAGCAAGCGTTTGCGAAGTTCGGCGCCGACTTCGAGACGTGGGCACAGGGCTGCTCTGAGCTGCGCGCTTCCGAGCACGGTGAGGTCGTCGAAGCCGCTGCCCTCGCCCGCGAGGAGTTCAGCGCGATCGAGGCACGCCTGCACGAAACGCGCACGGCACTGAACGGCCAACTCTCGCAGTACAACGCCATCCGCGAGAAGCTGGCGAATCAGGTCGATGTACCGCCACCAGCGCCGTACACCCGTGACACCGATTACCGCTCATCTGCCGTGGGCGCCCCCTTGTGGCGTCTGGTGAACTTCCGCCACGGCACCCCACCGGACGTGTGCGCCGCAGTGGAAGCGGCCCTCGAAGCGTCCGGACTGCTCGACGCGTGGCTCACGCCGGGCAACTCGTTCGGACTCTCCGACCAGGACCGCTTCGCCGAACCGCTGCTGTCCGGCCCCGCGCCCGGCAGCACGCTGCTCGAAGTGCTCGTCACCGACGACGACCGCGCCTACCGGTTCCTGGAAGGCATCGCGTTCGGTGACACGGCCACGGGCCACACGGCGGCCATCGGCGCTGACGGCACGTGGCGACTCGCGAACGCGCACGGCCGGTGGACCAAGCCCTCCCCCACGTACATCGGCGCCGACTCACGCAAACGCGCGCGGGCAGGCAGGATCGCCGAGCTCACCGGCCTGATCGAGCAGCTCGCCACCGACCTGTCCGGCGTGGACGCCGCGCTGTCCCAGATCGCGATCCGCCGCGCGACCCTCACCGGCGAGCTCGCCCGGCAACCGTCGACCGACCCGGTGGAGATCGCCGAGGAGCACCGCACCAAGGCGCAGTTGCGTTGTGCGGCGAGGAAAGACGCCGTCGCGGCCGCCACCCGCCGAGTGTCCGAAGCGGACTCCCACGTCGCCGAGACGCTGCGCATGGTCAACGTCGACGTCCCGATGAACCTGGACGTCGTCGCCGCGTTCGGCACCGCGGGCCACCGCTGGCTCGACGACCGCCACGACGCGCAAGCCGCAGAGGCGCAGGCGGTCGAGGCGATGAACCGGTCCGCGACGAGCAGTGCGCTGGCCGACGAAGCCGAGGAAGCCGCGTCCGCCCGTCAGCAGGAGGCCGCCGACGTCGCCATCACCCTGGAGACCGTCGAACGTTCAGCGGGGTCTGAGTTCCACGCCCTCGACCAGCAGCTCATCTCGTTGCGCACCAAGGCCCTCGAACTGGCCGAGCAACGCGAGACGTTGCAGGACAAGCAAACCGGGCTGGCGCGGACCCTCGGCACGTTGGAGGAGAAGCGCAAGGTAGACGCCGCCCGCGCCGCCGAAGCCGCCACGGTGAAAGAGGCAGCCGAGGCGCGCCACCGCCACCTCCACGCCGGCCACCTGCCCACGGACGCCGGTGACCTGCCCGACGGCCCGGTCGACTCCAGGCTGATCCGCGACGCCGAGTCCCGCCTCGGTCTGGCCGTGCACGAGGCCCAACAACAACTGGCTGGCCGTATCAACCTGTCGCTCGACCCCGACGACAACGTCACCGTCCTCAGCGCAACCCTGGACGGCGCGCGCATGGGCGCCCACGCGTTGTTGGAAGCACTCCAGGCCGAACGCGACCGCATGCGCACACACATCACCGACGCCGAACGCGACCTCTTCGACCAGACCCTCACCGGCGACACCCGAAGGCACATCGCCCAACGCATCCAGGGCGCCGCCGAGCTCGTCGACACGATGAACCAACGCTTGGAGCGCGTCCAAACCGCGTCCAACATCCGCGTGCAGCTCGACTGGCAGGTGGACCCGCAACTGCCGCCGGGCACCCGAGAAGCCCGCGACCTGCTGCTGCGTTCCGACCTCGACGACGCGGAACGCACTGTGTTGCACCAGTTCTTCCGCGAGCGCGTAGAGGAAGCACGCGCACACGACACCGCAACGGGCTGGGAACAACAACTCGCCCAGGTGCTCGACTACACGACGTGGCACCAGTTCGTCGTGAAGGTGGACCGCGGCGATGGCTGGGTCCCCGTCACCAAACGGGTCCACGGCGCGCTGTCCGGCGGTGAGAAGGCCATCGTGCTGCACCTGCCGTTGTTCGCCGCAGCAGCAGCGCACTACCACGCCACACCGCACTCACCCCGCCTGATCCTGCTGGACGAGGTCTTCGTGGGCGTGGACGCGACGAACCGCGGCCAGCTGCTGGAACTGCTCGTCGCGTTCGACCTGGACCTCGTGCTCACGTCGGACCACGAGTGGTGCGACTACCGCGAGCTGACCGGCATCGCCATCCACCAGCTCACGACCGGGACCGACGGCGACGACGCCGTCACGACCGTCCGCTTCACCTGGGACGGCCACAGCCTCAAGGCCGATGAGTGAACAACGCCAACATCTCCCGTTGTTCGTCGTCGAGAGGGAACGCCGGGTTGTGCCGCGGATAGACCTCCGCGGCCTCCCACAGCTGCGTGCGCACACTCGACGCCACACCGATCTTCAGCCCACGCGCGCGTAGCTCGGCCACCACACTCGCGGCGTCGAACAGGTACACGGCGTCGACGACCATCGGCCGCACGTCGGCGGCCACCTTCGGCCCGGTCAGCACGAGGTAGCTGTCCGGCCCGTTCTCGCGCAGGTCGAGCAGGTTGTCGCGCTTGAGGTACCACCGGATGTTGACGGTCCGCCCGTCCGCGAACCGCCCGTCGACACCGCGAGCCAGGTGCTGCTCCAACGAGATGCCGAACACCTGGGCCGCGATCCAGTCGCCGAGGTGCCCCACCTGCACGGGCCGCCGGATGCACGCCGTCAGCGCGGCGTCGATGCGGTTGCGCTCCTGGATCAGCTCGGCCACCCGCTTCACGTCGTTCACGCCCGTCCTCCCGAACGTCGCCTGGCCGGATGGTCCGCCCTCGCCTCCGTGATGGCGCGGAACCAGTGCGGCGGAAGCACGTCCGGCTCCCCGAACTCCTCCTTCAGGCAGACGTGCTGTCGCAGCGCGCTCGCGGTCTCCTGCCAGCGCAGGATCGTCCACCGCACCAGCCGGCTGTCGGACAAGGCGCTGACGTTCACGTACCGGTGCATCTCCTCCTCCGTCGCGGGCACCGGGTCTGGCAGGTCGACCTGCCACTCCAGCGGCACCCGCTTCTCGCAGAGCGACCGGATCTCGCTGATCTCCGCCAGCGCGTCGGGAATCGTCAGCGACGTCCACCGCCGCGGCGCGGTACCGGCGATCGCTTCGAGCTTGTGGACGAGGTCGAACGTCGGCGCCCAGCCGATCATCAACCGGTCCGCGCACAGGTCGACCAGGCGCCGAGCCGCCGCGTACTCCGTGAACGCTTCCTGCGCCGGCACGATCCACGCACCGGTGTTGTCGCCCTCCGCGTTGATGTGCCACACCGCCACCACGTCCTCCTGGCCGGCGACGACGTGGTGCAGTACGAAGTGGCCGATCATCGACGTCCTCCGGTGAGCTCGCCCAGCAGTCCCGCGAACAGGTCCTCGGACACGACGGGAATCCCGTACGTGCGGGCCTTGTCCGCCTTGCCCGACATCGAGTCCGGGTCCGCCGCGATCACCAGCGCGGTCTTCTTCGTGACCCCGCCGTGCACCGCCAGCCCCGCGGACAACGCCCTGCTCTCCCACACGTCGCGCGGCTCGCGCATCTGCCCCGTGAACACCACCAGGTCGCCCAGGGACAGCTGCACCGGCGGCTGCAGCACGACGTCCACCCCGAGCAACGACGCCACCAGGCGGAGATCGGCCTCCTCGTCGGCCGACAGCACCCCGTCGTCCCAGGCGGTCTCGGCCAGCGCGGCCAGATACCCGCGGTGCAGCGCCATCACGTCCGGCAGCCCGAGCTCCAGAGCACGGGCGACGTCGACCAGTTCCTCCTGCTCGTCCGCCGACAGGTGCCGGTCGACCAGCGCCCGGTCCAGCACGTCGAGGTACTCGTCGCCCCGCGGCGTCTCCACGCGGGGCAGCAGTCGCACCAGCTTGGCCAGGAAGTGCTGCTCGGACGCATGCCCACGGCTGCGCTGCACGGCGAACGCACTGGACCTCGGCACGTCGAGGTGCACGGGCGCAACAGCACCAACGCGGTCAAGGCACCGCACGAGCAGACCCGACGCCGCGCGCGCGTCGTGCAACGCGGAGTGCGCCTTGCCCATCGGCACGTCAGCCGCCGCACAGCACGCGACCAGCGAACGCGACGAAGCACCGAGGTACCGCCCGGCCAGCTGCATCGTGCACAGGCCCGACGCCGCGAGCTCGTACCCCAGCCGGGCGAACTCGGCGCTGAGGAACCTCAGGTCGAACGACAGGTTGTGCGCGACGAGCACCCGTCCGGACAGCCGTGCGGCCAGCTCACCCGCGATGCCCGCGAACTCCGGCGCGCGGCGGACCTCGGCCGCGCTGATGCCGTGCACGTCCTGAGCACCGAGGTCACGACGAGGGTTGACCAGCGTGCACCACTCGTCGGTCCGGCGCCCCGAGGAGTCGACGTGGACGACCGCGACCTCGATGACCCGGTGGTGATGACCGGGTGAGAGCCCGGTGGTTTCGACGTCGACGACCGCGTACCCGTTGCCCATGCCCGAGCTGTCGTTCGGACCCGTGTCTTCTGTTAACCGTTGTCATCCGATAGGGCTAACGCGAGCTCGCCGCGGGTCGTGATGCCGAGCTTGGCGTAGGCGTTGGACAGGTGGTTGTCGACGGTCCGCACCGAGATCACCAGCGACGACGCGATCTCCTTGTTCGTCAACCCACGCGCGGCGAGCACGGCGATCTCCCGTTCGCGCCGGGTGAGCACAGCACCCGACATCAGGGCCAACGCCGGAGTGCGCGCGCCCTCGCACATGCTCACCAACCGGCTGAACAACGCCCGATTGCCGGACTCGGCGGCAGCCTCGGCCGCGAGCAGCAGGTACCCAGCCTGCTCGAACCTGGTGGCGACGTCGACCAGAGCGCTGGAGTCGTTGCGCACCAGCGCTTCCGCGTGAGCGAAGTACGTCGGCACCAGCAGTCCCGTGGTGGACGAGGCGAGCTCCCCCAGCCGTTCCACCGCGTCGGCCGCGTGCCCGAGCCGCACCGCCTCGTGCAGCAGCATCGCCTCGGCCGCGAGCTCGCCGTGGTCACGAACCTCCGCCGCCGCCTCGAACGGTGACGCGCCGCCGGCCCAGATCCGGGCGATCCACAACCCGGGCAGGTACGGCCGCTGCCCCTTCGGCAGCAGCTTCTCAGCCTCGGCGAGCACCGGGCGCGCGTCGTTGCCCAGCAACGCTTCCACCTGCGCTAGTTCGCACAACTTCGCGAACGGCTTCGCGGGCCGTGCCTCTCGCAGCAAGCGCTGTGCTTCGAGCAACCGCCCACCGGCCCGTGCGAGTCCCGCCAGCGACACGGTCCAGAGAGTCCGCATGGAATCCCATTGGGCCTTCTCCCGATGCGCCTGCACGGCAAGACGTTCCGCGTTGCGCAGATCCCCGTGCATCGAGTAGACGAACACCTCGGCGAACACGGTCGTCGCCATGCCCAGCCCCACGTCGGGATTCGGCGGCACGACGGGAAACGGCCCCACGTACCGGCCCTGCACCACGTCGATCATCGCGAGGATCGCCGCCTGGTCCGGCTCGTCGTACGTGAGCAGTGCGCGCGCCTCGTCGTACCTGCCCGCGTCGAACCACAGCACCGATCGCTCGACCCGGTTCTCCAGCATGGGCACGGCTTCTTCGGTGCGTCCGAGGCCCCAGCCGAGGTTCAGGGCACGCATGGCGCGCACCTCGGACGGGTCGTCGTCGGACGAGATCATCGCGAAGATCTCTTCGGCCTCCTCCGCCCGGTCCGTGAAGACCAGTACGTGGGCCAGCACCCATCCGGCGTCCACACCACCACCTACAGCCCATGCGGCGCGTGCAAGTCGTTCTGCCAGAACAACACCACCCGTCGCGCTGGCCAGACGCGCGGCCACCAACAACTGCTCGGGGTCATCAGCCGTACCGCTGTCCAGACGCAACACGGCTACGCGCAACGGATCGTCCAGCACAGAGGCCAAGTAGCGCTGATGGTTGCGCTTGCGCAGAGGAGGGCACTGCGCGCGCAACACCTCGCCGTACAACGGATGCGCGAGCCTCAGCCCTTCAGCGGACACGGTGACCAGACCGTCCAACGCCTCGGACGCGGCGAGATCCAGCGGCTCCCCGAACGCCAGCAGCTCCAGCGTGCGGCGGTCTTCCTCGGAAACGGCGGCGAGATGCGCCTCGATCAGCTCGACCAGCCGCGGCGACAACGGCACCGGACCGTCCAGCGACCACACGCCGTCGTGCGCCACCCACCGCGCCGCGAAGTGCATCTCCCGCAGCAGCAACATGTTGCCGGCCGACGCCGTCCACAGCCGGTCGGCCGAAGCGGACTCCACCGCGCCACCGAGCACGGTTTCCAGCACCTCGACCACCGCGGTTCGCCCGAGCGGTTCGAGCTCGATGCGCGGCAGCAGTTCGTCCTTCCACAGCGCCACAACGGGTTCCGGCGCGCGCTCGCCCGAACGCAGAGTCGCCACCACCACGGCCTCGCGGTGCTGCACGAGGAGGTGCAACAGTCCTGCCGACGCGTCATCGAGCAGATGCACGTCGTCGACCACAACGACGCGACCGGCCAACGCGGTCCGTGCGGCGTGCAACATGGCCAACGGCGAGGGCTCCACCTCAGGCAGGAAAGGGGCCATCACGCCAAGTGGAATGTCCGACATCGCCGAGGTGGCCCGCAGCCGGACGTCGCACGCCACCTCGTCCAGCAGCCGCGTCTTGCCCACCCCGGCCGGCCCGGCCACGATCAGCCCGGCACCGCGCACCGCCCGCCGGACCGCGACGAGCTCGGCGTCCCTCCCCACGAACGGCCACCCCATGCCGCCAGGCTAGGTGATCGGCGCGAGGAAGATGGGTGATCGCCTACTCATGCCCCCGACCAGCGCAAACACCACCCTGGTGGCATGAGCTTCTTCAGCGATCCGACCCCGTACTTCGACCAGTGGCGCGCGCAGGGCCCCGAGCTGACCGACACACCGGACGGGCAGCAGGCTTGGGTGATCGCTCGCTACGACGACGCCGTCCAGGCCCTCAGCCACCCCGCGCTCAGCAGCAAGGTGATCCCCGGCGGCATGCTCAACCACAACGACCCGCCGGAGCACACGCAGCTGCGCAAGCCCGTCGCGCGCGCGTTCTCGACACGGCGCGTCGAGGCACTGCGGCCGCGCATCGAGCAGATCACCAACGACCTGCTCGACGCGTGGGAGACCGAGGACGAGGTCGACGTGATCGACACGTTCGCGCAACCGTTGCCCATCACGGTCATCTGTGAACTGCTGGGTGTGCCCGAAAGGGACAGAGATGAGGTCCGTGCGCTCACCGCGGAGCTCCTCGACCCGGCCACCATCGTCGAGGCGTACGGCAAGTTCGCCGCCTATGTGCAGCGGCTGCTGGAGACCAAGGAGCCCGGTGACGACGTCATCACCGAGCTCCGCGACGAGCCGAACCTCGTGAGCACCCTTGTGCTGCTCATCACAGCAGGGCACGAGACGACCGTGCAGCTCATCGGCAACGGTCTGCTGGCGCTGCTGCGCGATCCCGGCATGAAGCGGACGTTGGTCGACGACCCGATCCTGATTCCGGACGCCGTCGAGGAGTTCCTGCGGCACGACGGGCCGATCTCGCTCGGGGTGCCTCGCGTCGCCACCGCCGACGTGATCATCGGAGGGGTCACGATTCCGAAATCGTCGCAGGTCACCGTCTCACTAGGGGCAGCGAACCGGGATCCGTCCCGGTATTCGAATCCCGACGTGTTGCAGCTGGGCCGAGACCCACACGTCGCGTTCGGGCACGGCGTCCACTACTGCCTGGGGGCGCGGCTGGCTCGCATCGAGGCCGAGATCGCGTTCGGAACGCTTCTCCGGCGATTCCCGGAACTCGTGCTCGCCGCTGAGCCCGAGTGGCGGGAGTCATTCATCCGAGGCTTGGCGTCATTTCGCGTGCGACCGAAGCCCTGACGGCTGCTCTGGCCGCCGACAGGTCGTCGACGGCGTAAATCTCGGGGCAGGAGGCGATGACGAGGTCCTTGTCTGACGCGACAGTCAACAAAGAAACTTTCTCAGTCAACGACTTGGCTTGCCGGACAACTCCCTTGGCATCGACGCGGATCAGCGTGACCCACGTCTCTGACCAGGGAAAGTCCGCGACGGCGCTGGATTTCCGCAGGCCTTCCACATCGAACTCGGCAAATCTGGGCATGCCTCCAAGATAACGAGTGAAGGTTGCGGAAAGTCAAAGATCACCCTTTCACCGCAATGCAGCCAGCAGATGAGACAGGTTGACACCAACGGCGTCCGCCAACCGGCGCACGACTTCTGGAGCGGGTGCCAACGGGTGGGTGTCGCGGGTGAACGGCAGGCCTTCACCGCCTGAAAACTTGGATTGCGGGGTAACGGGCGCGAGGATCGGGTAGACGCGCCAGCGCGGCACCTTCGAGTCCGCCATCGCGAGCGTGTTCTCGTGCCACAACATCACCGCGGACTGCCGGATGTTGCGCGCGAGAACACATCCATATCCGGTCAAAGTTATTGCCCTGGCGGCCGCGCGGACCGGATTCCGGAAGTCCCCGTCCACCACCCACACGCCGTTGATGACCTCCGCGGTGAGCCCCTCGGCCTCCAGCGCGGCGAGCGTCTCGGCGTGCTGGTCGTCCGCGGCGGCCGTGGCGAGCTCGACGACCTCCTGGACCTCCGACGCCGTCACGACGCGCGCACCGGCCTCCGTGGAGTGGTGCAGGAGCCGTTCGACGTGCCGGTCCTCCGCGTAGGCCGCCCACTCCTGCGCCTTGTCCCACGCCGACCGTGCGATGACGTCGGCTTCGGAGCCTCCGCGCAACCGTGCGTCCTGCAGCAGCTGTGCGAGGACCACGGCGATGACGGAGCTCAACAACGCGTCGTCGTGCGACTCGTCGTTCTCGGGAACGAGAGAGATCACCAGGTCGCGCAGATCCGCGCGCCAGCTCTCGTCGCCCGCCCACACGCCGATGGCGAGCAGGTTCAGGTAGTGGTCCGCGATGGCCATCCGCACGAGCAACGGCTGAGTGCCGGACTCACGTGCGTCACGACGCGCGGTGGCCTTCAGCTGCTGCCGTTCCGCGGGATCCGCCACGCTGACGCGGATCTTGTCGAGCTCGTCGAGGAAGTCGTCCCACCGGCCCTCCGAAAACCGGGCGAAGACGTCGTCCACCTGATACCTCCAGCTCACAGTCGAGCGACGGACTCGAGTACTCGTCTGGTGCGCGCCACTTCGTGCGCGCGGAAGACCGCGGCGCCCGCCACCGCCGCGATCGCTGTCGCGACGAGGGTGCCCTCGACGCGCTCGTGCAGTTCCACGCCGAGGGTCTCCCCGACGAAGTCCTTGTTGGACAACGCCATCAGCACCGGCCACCCGGTCGCCACCAGCTCGTCCGTGTGCCGCACCAGCGCCAGGCTGTGCCATGTGTTCTTGCCGAAGTCGTGTGTGGGGTCGATCAGCACGCTCTTGCGCGGCACACCGAGTGCGACGACCTTCTCGGCGTGTGCGGTCGTCTCCGTGATGACGTCCTTGATGAGGTCCGGGTACACAACCCTATGCGGCCGCGTCCGGGGCTTCACACCGCCCGTGTGCGAGCAGACGTAGCCGGCGCCGTACTCCGCGGCGACCTCGGCGAGCTTCGGGTCCGCGCCCGCCCACGTGTCGTTGAGCAGGTCCGCGCCGGCCTCGCAGGCGAGCCTGCCGACGTCCGCGCGCCAGGTGTCGCTGCTGATGACGAGCTCGGGGTAGGCGTCGCGCACGCGGGCGATGAAGGGGACGACGCGCCGGGCTTCCTCGTCCGGGTCGACCAGATCGCCGGGACCCGCCTTCACGCCGCCGATGTCGACGATGTCCGCGCCTTCGTCGACGACGCGGTGCACGGCCTCCATCGCGACGTCCTCGGCGTAGGTGGCGCCCTTGTCGTAGAACGAGTCCGGGGTGCGGTTGATGATCGCCATCACCAGCGCGCGGTCGCGGACGACGGTCCGGCCGCGGAACTGGAGCTCGATCACACCCCGTGTCTACCAGGTGGTCCCCGGCCTTGGCACATGGCGGACGTCTCATACTGCTTCGCGTGGAACTGGTTCAGGCGCTCGACACCGCGTGGCAACGGGGCTGGCTGCCCTACGACATTCGCGAGAGCGTGTCGCGCTCGCTCCACGAGGCGCACATCTCTCTCGTGGTGGACGCGATCGCTTTGTCCTGTTCGCCGCATGCCGCGTCGACAGTGCATCCGCGGTGGCAGCGTCAGCTGGACGAGATCGGTGCCTCCGTGTGGTGGGAGGGCCCGTTGCTGGAGGCGTGGGCCGCGCGCCACATCGAGACCGAGGAGTTCGCGAATCGTGTGGCTGCACGGCTCGTGTGGTTCCTCAAGCGGTTGCCCGTGTTGCCGCGCCTCCTGCCGTTGCCGGGCGACGCGCTGACCTTGGCTGTGCGCGCGGGTCTGGACCCGAAGGTGCTCAACCGGGTGCGCGCGCTGCTCGCCAAGGCCGAGTCGACGTCGTTCCCGGAGGAAGCCGAGGCGTTGTCGGGCAAGGCGCAGGAGCTGATGAACCGGTACGCACTCGAACGGGCGATGCTGGGCGCGGACCTGCCCGCGCTCGCGACCTCGCGGCGGATGTGGCTCGAGAAGAGCTACTTCAAGGAGAAGTCGCAGCTCGTGCACGTGGTGGCGAGGTCGTTCCGGTCGCGTGCGATCGGTGCGGCCGACCTCGGGTTCATGACACTGGTGGGTGACGAGGTGGACCTGGACGGCGTCGAGCTGCTGTCGAC
Source organism: Lentzea sp. NPDC051838 (assembly GCF_040681245.1). Classification (NCBI taxonomy): domain Bacteria; kingdom Bacillati; phylum Actinomycetota; class Actinomycetes; order Pseudonocardiales; family Pseudonocardiaceae; genus Lentzea; species Lentzea sp. NPDC051838. The sequence goes on along the minus strand of NZ_JBFAYI010000005.1, from coordinate 363,356 downwards.
GTCGCTGCTGGTGCAGGCGACGCGGGCGATGGTGGCGGTCGGCGGGCAGGCGGCGAAGGGCAGTCACGCGCGGTCGCGGGCGTTCCGGAAGTCGTTCCTGATCGCGTTCGCCGCGCGGATCGGGGAGCGGCTGCGGGCGTTGGCCGAGACCGCCGAGGACGCCGACGAGCGGTTGCTGCCGGTGCTGGCCAACCGGAAGCAGGCGGTGGACACGTTGTTCAACGAGATGTTCACCCGGACGAAGACGGTGTCCGTGACGGTGAGCTCGGCGGCGGGGTGGGGTGCCGGGCGTGCGGCGGCGAACGTCGCCGATCTCGGTCCCGGTCGGAAAACCGTTACTTCCGGTTAAGCTGACGGCCCCGCCGCCCTGGGACCTAGGGTGGTGCACGTCCTTGTTCGGGAAGTCTCTTGCCGTTGCCGCGGTGCTCGCGGTGGCCTTCTCCTCCACTGCTTCCGCATCGTTCTCGCTGCTCAGACCGCTGACGCGCGGCAACGGTGACTCCACAACGCCCATCATCAGCGCTGATGGGCGCTATGTCGCGTTCCCCTCTCTCGCGTCGAACCTGGTGCGCGGGGATCGCAACGACGTCTCCGACATGTTCGTGAAGGACCTGCGCACCGGGGTGGTGCGGTCGGCGTCTCTTGGTGGTGACGGGCCGTCCTTCGATCCGCCGGCGTTGAGCGCTGACGGTCGGTTCGTGGCGTTCGTGTCGTCGGCTTCGAATCTCGTGCCTGGTGACACCAACGGCCAGGACGACGTGTTCGTGACCGACATGCGCAGTGGGCGCGTCTCGCGCGTCAGTGGTGGGAACGGGCCGGCGTTCGGTAGTCCGGCTATCAGTGCTGACGGGCGTTATGTGGCGTTCCGGTCGGAGGCGTCGACGTTGGTGGAGGGGGACACCAACGGGGTGGCGGACGTGTTCCTGGCTGACCGGGTGTCTGGTTCGGTGCGGCGGATCAGCACGGCTTTGGACGGAGCGCAGGGCGACAAGCTGGTGCACCACGGGCTGGCGATGAGCGCGGACGGCCGGTTCGTCGTTTTTCCCTCTGCCGCAACGAATCTGGTTCCTGGTGACACGAACGGCAGCGTGGACATGTTCGTGAAGGACGTCGTTTCCGGTGCTGTGGAACGGGTCAACGTGTCGGCATCCGGCGAGCAGACGTCGTCCTACACGCTGATGCCCGCTATCACGCCTGATGGGTCACGCGTGTTGTTTGTGGCGTGGGGCGACAACCTCGTGCCCGGTGACACCGAGGACACGCCGGACATCTTCATGAAGGACAGGCGATCCGGTGCTGTTGTGCGGGTCAACACCCGCGCGGACGGCGTGGTCTCGGACGCGCAGCCGTACCAGCCGTCGGTGAGCGCGGACGGCCGATACGTCGTGTTCTCTTCTTTGGCGTCGAACCTGGTGCGTCGTGACACCAACAACGTGGACGACGTGTTCCTGAAGGACATGCGGTCTGGTTCGGTGATGCGCCTGAGTGAGCGTTTTGGCAAGCAGGGCAACGACTTCTCGCTGGCGCCGTCGATCAGCGCCGACGGCCTGTCTGTGGTGTTCTCCTCGAAGGCCACCAACCTGACCCCCACCCCTTCGAGTGAACTCCTCCTTCACAACCGCATCTGAAGGACCTCACCGGCGAAAAACCGTCAGACCCCCTCCCTAACGTCGACCCCATGACATCCACCTTCCACAACGAGATGAAGCTCGGCGAGGTCAACTACCGGCTGAGCGTCACGACGGACTCCGAGGAGTCCCTGGTGCTGGACCTGCTGGGGTCGCACGACTCAGGAGAGGTGATCGCGGACGGCCGCCTTCGACTACCGGTCGAAGGCGGCGCCACGGTCGGCAAGCTCCTGTCCCGCGTCCTGAGCGCCCACACGCGCCTGCGAGGCCGCACCTCCCGCTACACCAACGCAAACCAACCCTGGACCGAACCGCTCGACGCCTCCCTGCGCACCACCTGGCTCACCCCCACCGACAGCCCGGCAGCAGCCCTGATCCGCTCGATCGCCGACGACATGCACCGCTCCCCCACGGCCATCCGAGCCCGCCTACCTCGCGTGGGCTGCGATCCGGACGTTCCAGGCCGCGAACTCTCCCCGACAGCCGCCACCCTGCTAGGGGCGATGTCAGGGACCACTCAGGGAAAGACCTGATTCGCTCCTGCCCCGCCCGGCGGACTCTGGAGCAGTAAGCACCAGCGTCTCAGGGGGTAACAGTGGAAATCGGCGGCTTGTTCACCGCGCTGCTCTTCGGAGCCATCATCGGCGGTCTGGGCCGCCTGGTGGTCCCAGGCAGGCAGCACGTCTCACTCCTGGCCACCATCCTGGTGGGCATCGTCGCGGCCCTCCTGGGCACAGCGGCGGCCACAGTCCTGGGCGTCGCGAACACCCCGGGCATCGACTGGATCGAACTGGCCCTCCAGGTAGGCCTGGCAGGCGCCGGCGTGACCATCCTCGCCAACCGCTCCAGGCCCAAACTCCCCCGCTGACCACCACCCACCGGGCAAGGGGCGGCCCCAAGCCGCCCGCCCTCTCCACCCCGGCCCGGACCCGAGCCGCCCTGCCCGCCGCCGCCGCACGCGCGCGGACCGCAGGCCTTCCAACGGGTCCGAGCTCAGGCCGCAGACCTGTGGTGAGGCCCGCGGTCCGCGCGCACTCGCCAACCCCGGCCCGGCCCCACACAACCACCCGGCCAGGCAGCACCCCACACGCACGAAGCCGAACACCAACCACCGCGACAAGCCTTGGGAGCTGCACCGCCCTGCTGGCCGCTCACCGCCAGGCGCCGTCACGTCGCCGCAGCGCGGGGCGTTGGCCTGCCTGTCCTCACCCGGAAACGTGAGTCACGGGGTGGTCACCAGAACGCGCGATCAGGCTCGTCGATCACGTCCAGCAGCGCGGCCGGCGAGGTCTGCGCCGGCACGTCCGGCAGCAGATGCCACCGGGTGTTGCGGTCGGGCCAGTACAGCCGCCAGCAGGTGCCGTCATGGCGCAGTTGTGCCACCGACAGCCGGGTCCACTCAGGTCCGAAGTCCTCACGCCACGGCGGGCGGAGTTCCACGATGGTCACGTTCGATCCGCGAACGGTGTACTCGACGCGGACCTGATCGCGAAGGTGCTCCGGTATGCGCTCCTCGCACCAGCGGGCGATCTGACGCAGGTGGGTGTCGGGGACGGCCATAGCGCTGATGGTCGCAGAGCGACGTGGCTCGCTCACAGCCGATGGTCGAGCGGCCGCGACCAAACCGAGCCCGGACCACCCCGGAAGATCAGCGGAAGTTCATCCACCGGACCACTCGGTCAGCCACACTGCGCGCCTCCAAGCCCTCGATCCAGGAGGACAAGTGCTCCGGTTGTGCACAGGCCTGGTGGCCTTCGCGCTGGTGGTGTCGGCCGCACCCGCGTCGGCCACGACGACCCAGGCCCGGTTCCAGCGGTTCGACACGATGTCGGTGTTCCGGAACAGTTCCGCGGCTGAGCACACGGCCGCCGAGATCGCCGCCGCCACCGCGGACGGCAGGCTGGTCGTCTACACCGACTCGCCCGCGCGCCGGATCGGGTTCGCTAAAACCAGCACCACGAAGTTCACGCCGGACGGGACGCTGGCGATGGCCGGTGAGCCGACGTCGGTCGACATCGTCGGTGACCTCGCGCTGATCGCGGTGAACACGTCGAAGTCGAAGGCCGAGCCGTCGGGCGAGCTGGCGGTCGTCGACCTCAAGACGCGCACGGTCAAGGCCACGCACGACCTCAAGGGGCAGCCGGACTCGATCGACATCTCCAAGGACGGCCGGTACGCGGCCATCGCCATCGAGAACGAGCGCGACGAGGACGTCAACGGCGGCGAGATCCCGCAGGCGCCCGCCGGGTTCCTGACCATCGTCGACCTCAAGACCCAGAACCCGGCGCAGTGGCAGCTGCGCGAGGTCGAGCTGACCGGCATCGCGCAGACGGCGCCGGAGGATCCCGAGCCGGAGTACGTCAGCATCAACGGCCGCAACCAGGTCGCGGTCACGTTGCAGGAGAACAACCACATCGCGATCGTCGACCTGCGCACCGGCCGGATCACGAAGCACTTCGCCGCGGGCACGACCACGGTCAAAAACGTCGACACCAAGGACGACGGCAAGATCGACCCGACCGACACCATCACGGCTCCGCGCGAGCCGGACTCCGTTGCCTGGCTGGACGACCACACGCTCGCCACGGCCGACGAGGGCGACTACCGCGGCGGGTCGCGCACGTGGACGATCTTCGACGCCGACACCGGCACGGCGGTCAGGGACTCGGGCAACGAGCTGCAGCAGATCGCGATCAGGCAGGGCCAGTACCCGGACGGCCGCTCGGACAACAAGGGGGTCGAGCCCGAAGGTCTGGCCGTCGCCACGTTCGGGCACAACAGGTACGCGTTCGTCGGCCTGGAGCGCGCGAACCTCGTCGCGGTGTACGACGTGAACGACCCGCGCAAGCCGCGTTTCCTGCAGGCGCTGCCCACCGGTGTCGGGCCGGAGGGTCTGCTGCCGATTCCCGCGACGGGCACCCTCGTCGTCTCGGCGGAGGAGGACTCGGCCGGCGACGGCATCCGGAGCTCGCTCAGCGGCTACCGGCTGACCCGCACGCCGCTGCAGATGTCGTTGCAGCACAACCAGGGAACGCCGTCGATCGTCTCGGACGGCATCGGTTTCGGTGCGCTGTCGGGACTTTCCGGCATCCCCGGCAACCTGCGCGAGGTCGTCTCCATCACCGACGCCGCCTACAGCCCGACCCGGATCCTGACCATCGACACCCTCAAGGCACCCGCGAAGGTCACCGGGGAACTGACGCTCACCAAGGACGGCAAGCAGGTCAGCTACGACGGCGAGGGCATCGCGGCGCGCAAGGCCGACGGCTATTGGATCGCCGTCGAGGGTGACGGCAAGCAGAAGCCGAACCTCCTCGTGGAAGTATCCGCGAACGGCGCCGTTCAGAAGGAGATCCCGCTGCCCGACGTGGTCGCGAAAACGGCTACCAGCAACGGGTTCGAGGGCGTGACCGTGATCGGCGGCGGAGAGAAGGAGCAGGTGTGGCTCGCAGTGCAGCGCGAGTGGAAGGCCGACAAGCCCGGCCAGGCCACGCTCGCCCGCTACACGCCCAAGACCGGCGAGTGGGCGTTCGTCGCGTACCCGCTCGGCACCCCGCAGGCCGGTGCATGGATCGGGCTGTCCGAGATCACGGCGTTGAACGACCACACGTTGCTGATCCTGGAACGCGACAACCAGCGCGGTGACGCGGCCAGGACGAAGAAGGTCTACGAGGTCGACATCAGCGGCGTTGCACCGGTACCGGCAGGCGCCGAGAAGCCGTTGCTCACCAAGTCGCAGATCCGCGACCTCTTGCCCGCGCTCCAAGCGGACGGTGCCGCCACGCACGACAAGCCGGAAGGCCTTGCTGTGATCGGCTTCGGGCCGGTCAAGCGGCTCGTCGGCGTGGTGGACAACGACGGTCTGGACGACGCTCCCGGTGAGTCGGTGTTCCTGCGCCTCGGCCGGATCTGAGCGAACGCGCGGTCGTGTCACGATGGGGCATGACCGCGCGCCGCACCACCGTCCTGGAAGGCACCCGGACCCGCCGCATCAGGAACCCGAAGGACGGCGAGATCGAGGCGGCCGTCCTCAACATGGCCCGCGAGACGTCGGTCGTCCTGTCCGAGACGGACGACACGTACATCCAGGTCTGGCAGCGCCCCGACGGCATCTACCAGCTGGAACACCGGGCAGGCTCGCCACAGGAGCACTTCCAGACCCTCACGGTGTCACCGGAGAAGGTCCACACCGCCTTCATCGCGTGGCGACGCAACGAGGCGGCCTGGGCCGACCCGTGGACCTGGAAGTCGATCAGCGAGATGTTCTAGTCGCCTGGGGGCCTCAACGCCAGGTAGGCCGGGCGCAGCAGGTCCACGACGTTCGCGCGGCGCACGGTGATCGGCACGGCGTCGAGCTGGTCGAGCACCGCGTCCACCCGCACGACCGCCGTGGGATCGCCGAGGTTCAACGACGAGGTGGTCTGCCGCTGCCAGAACGTGTCCAGGCACTTCGTCAGCGGCGGCGCCTCCTCGCGCGCGGCCACCGCACGTGTCGTGCCGCGCAACGTGCGGAGGCGTTCCAACAGGTCTTCACGGCCACGGCCGCGCCAGGCGAGGATCTCGAACGGGTCGTTGTCGAACGACTCCGCGAGCAGGTAGCAAGTGGCGGCGAGGTGCTTGCACGGCACCTCCCAGTCCGGGCAGCTGCAGTCCATCGTCATCTCGCGCGACGACGCGGGGAACAGCTGCAGCCCCAGGGACGCGAACAACGTCTCGATGTCGGCAGGCATCTCACCGGCCAGCAACTTGGCCGCGTACAAGGCTTTTCCGGCCAGCGCGTGCTCGATCCGCTGCCACTCCGGGGTGGTGAACGACTTGATCGCGATCCGCGCCTTGTACGGCTGCGGCCGCGAGCCCTGCACCAGCGCGATGACCATGCTGGTGGACAACGAAAGCGACAGCACCTGCCCCTGGCGCGCGTAGTTGCGGCCTCGGGACAGGCGGCCGCCCATGCCGAACGACTCCAGCACCTCGATGAACCGCCGCGACCACCACGTCGCGCCGATGTCGCCGCGCTTGCTCTGCGCCTTGATGCCGTTGTCCACCTTGATGGTCTTGCCGTAGCGAGGCCCCGACCAGTGCTCACTCACCGATGGCCTCCCCGGACAGCGTCAGCAGCTCGCGCAGCTGAGAGGTCGACAGCTCGGTGAGCCAGTTCTCGCCCGCGCCCACGACCAGCTGGGCCAGCGCGCGCTTCTCCTCGATCATGGTGTCGATGCGTTCCTCCAGCGTGCCGATGCAGACGAACTTGCGCACCTGCACGTTGCGGCGCTGCCCGATGCGGAACGCGCGGTCCGTCGCCTGGTCCTCGACGGCGGGGTTCCACCAGCGGTCCAGATGGATCACGTGGTTCGCGGCGGTGAGGTTGAGACCGGTGCCGCCCGCTTTCAACGACAACAGGAACAGCGACGGGCCGCCTTTGTCCTGGAAGCGCTCGACCATGCGGTCACGAGCAGCCTTGTTCGTGCCGCCGTGCAGGAACATCACCTCGGTGTCGAAGCGCGCGGCCAGGTACGGCACGAGCATGCTGCCGAACTCGGTGAACTGCGTGAAGCACAACGCCTTGTCGCCCTCGGCGAGCACTTCCTCCAGAACCTCTTCGAGGCGCGCGAGCTTGCCGGAGCGGCCGGCGACGCGCGACCCGTCGCCGAGGAAGTGCGCCGGGTGGTTGCAGACCTGCTTGAGCTTGGACATCGTCGCGAGCACCAAACCCTTGCGGCCGATGCCTTCCGCGTCCTCGATCTTCTCCAGCATGTCGTTGACGACGGCCTGGTAGAGCGAGGCCTGCTCGGTCGTGAGGTTGCACAGCTGGCGCATCTCGACCTTGTCCGGCAGGTCAGAGATGATCCGCGGGTCGGTCTTCACCCGGCGCAGCACGAACGGGTTCGTGATCTTGCGCAGCCGGGCGGCCGCGTCCTGGTCGTTGTGCCGCTCCACCGGGACGGCGAACCGGGCGCGGAACGTGTTGACCGTGCCGAGCACGCCGGGGTTGGCGAAGTCCATGATCGACCACAGCTCGGCCAGCCGGTTCTCGACGGGCGTGCCGGTGAGCGCGACGCGGTGACGTGCCTTGAGCTGCCGCACCGCCTGCGACTGGCGGGTCGCGCTGTTCTTGATGTTCTGCGCCTCGTCGAGCACCACGCGGTCCCACGTCAGGTCGCCCAAGGCGTCGGCGTCGCGGGCCGCCAGCGCGTACGTGGTGAGCACCAGGTCGTGGCTTTCGACGGCCTCGCGCAACGCGTCGCCGTCCAACCGGTCCGCGCCGTGGTGCACGTGCACGGACAGCTCCGGCGTGAAGCGAGCGGCTTCGCGCTGCCAGTTGCCGACGACCGACATCGGACAGATCAACAACGTCGGCGGCCGCTTGCCGTGCGAGCGGTTCAGCGCTTCGAGTGCCAGCAGCTGCACGGTTTTGCCGAGGCCCATGTCGTCCGCGAGGCAGGCGCCCAGGCCGATCCTGTCGAGGAACGCGAGCCACGCGAGGCCGCGCTGCTGGTACGGCCGCAGCCGCGCGAGGAAGCTCTCCGGCGGTTCGACGGGCTCGAGCTGCTCGTCCGCCTTGCCGGACAACAGGTCGCCGAGCCAGCCGTCGGCCTCGACCGACATCAACGGCAGCGGCAGGCTTTCGTCGGCCTCGGTCAGTCCACTGTGGAGCATCACCTCGGCCGCAGTCATCTGACCGCCACCGCGCTTGAGAAACGCGAGCCCCGCCGCGAGCCGCTTTTGGTCGACCTGCACCCACTGCCCGCGCACCTTGACCAGCGGCACCTTCGCCCTGGCGAGCTCGGCCAGCTCGGCGTCGGTGAGCGTGTCCTCGCCGAGAGCCATCTCCCACTTGTAGTCCACAATGGACTTCAGGCCGATCTCGCTCTCCTTGGCGACGGTTCCGGCCGTGCCACGGCTCTTCGTGGTGAGCTTCAGGCCCAGCCGAGTCGTCTGCTGCCACCACGACGGCAGCAGCACGCCGAACCCCGCCTGCGCCAGCACCGGAGCCGCCTGCAGGAACCGGTACGCACCCTCCGCACCGACCTCCATCTCGGCCGGGTGCGAGCCGCGCAACGCCTCGTCGAGATCGGGGTGCAGCCTGCTCGCGCGCCCGAGGTCGGCCAGCAGGTGCTCCTGCGGTGCAGGGATCCAGCGCCGCAGCACGCCGTCGTCCGCGAACCACACCTGAGCCGCGGGCACCAGGACGCTCGGCTCGTCGACGGCCTGCAGCAGGAACTCGACCGCCCACTCGTCCTCGTCGCGCTGCTCGGGCGAGCGCAGCCGGAAGCACGTGCGCACCGGGCTCTCGTTGCCGGCGCTGTTCCGCCACGTGTCGAGCTGCTCGCGCAGTTCGTACAGCTCAACGGGATCCGCTTCGAACGCCGGCTCCGTCGTGAGCGCGGCGAGCCACGCCTCGGCGGTAGTGGTGCGGCCGCGGTGTTTCGGCGCGAGGTGCACGCCGTCCAAGCGGCTTCGGACCTGCTCGTCGACCGCGGTGGTGAGCGCCGCCCGCACCAGTTCCGCGGGGTCGCTGACGATCTCCTCGCACCGGCAGGCGGGCGGCATCGCGGCCTGCAGCGCCGCGAACCGCGCGGAGTCCGTGCCCGACAACACCGGCACCCACCGCGCGACGGGACCTTCCGCCGCGACCGACGGCAGCACGCGCCCACGATCGACCAGGTCCGCGGCGAACCCGGCGACGTCGAACACGAACCGCGCGGAGTCGCTCAGCCGCACCTCGGCGTCGAGGTCCGGCGTGGTTCGCTCAAGACGAATCGTGGGCACACCCCACTGCCGCAGCACGACCTTGCCGCGCTGCGCCCGGCCCGCCGCCAGCGGATCGCGCACCAGCTCCGGAGACGCCATCGGCCCTGATGAGAACGACGGCAGCAGCAGGTTCCGGACGGTCGTCCCAGGGGTTTCGGTTCCGAGGGCAGCAGCCAGCGACTCGGCCGGTGCCGCGAACGGGTGCGGCGCGTCCCGGCGGGTGCTCTCGCTGCGCGCGGGCAGCGTGGCGTCCTCGGCCCACAGCGCCAGAACGCCGTCGGTCGTGCACAGGCCATGCAGTACGAGCACTTCTGAACCCTATGTGTTCACATTGGCGGCATGGTCGAAGACTCCCCTGTCGTGCTGGACGGTCAGTCCCTCGGCGCCGACGACGTGGTGCGCGTCGCGAGGTACCACTCGCCGGTCGCCCTGCACCCCGAAGGTCTGGAGCGCCTCGAAGCGTCGTGGCGCGCGAGCCAGCGTCTCGTGGTGCGACGACAGGTCTACGGCCGCACGACCGGGGTCGGCGCGAACCGCGACCAGCTCGTCAGCACCGAGGGCTGGGCCGAACACGGCCTTCGCCTGCTGCGCAGCCACGCGGGCGGCCTCGGCGGCATGCTCCCCGAGGAACAGGTGCGCGCCATGATGGTCGTGCGCCTCAACCAGCTCCTGGCAGGGGGCGCGGGCGTGCGCAGATCCGTGGCCGACGCCCTGCTGGCCGCGTTGAACAGCAGCTGCTACCCCGGCGTGCACGAGTACGGCGCCATCGGCACGGGCGACCTCACGGCGTTGGCCGAGACCGGTTTGACCCTGCTCGGCGAGCGCTACTGGCTCGGCTCCACGCAGACCCCGGACCCGATCGAGCTCGACTCGGGCGACGCGCTGGCGTTGATCAGCAGCAACGCATTGACCATCGGCATGGCGGGCCTCGCCTGGCAGGACGCCCACCAGCTGTTGAAGGCCACCCACGTCGTGGCCGCGCTGTCGTTCCTCGCCGTGGACGGAGCCGTCGAGGCCTACGACGAACGCGTCCACCTCGGCCGCCCCCACCCCGGCCAGGTGGCGGTGGCCGCCGAGATGCGCCGCCTGCTGTCCGAACCGTCCCGCCCACCGGCTCGCATCCAGGACCCGTTCGGCTACCGCTGCTTCCCGCAGATCCACGGCCCCGCAGTCGACGCCGCCACCGACCTCGGCCGCGTGCTGGACGTCGAGTTCAACGCCGCCGCCGAGAACCCGCTGATCGTCGCCGACCAGTTCGGCCCCTCCGACGACGCCGCCTACCACCACGGCGCGTTCCACAGCGCGTACCTCGGCCAGGCCCTCGACCGTCTGCGCCTGTCGATGCTGCACACCGGCCACCTGTCGACCGCGCGGCTGGCCACGCTGGTCGAGCCGAACTTCACCGGCCTGCGGCCTTTCTTGGCAGAGGGGGTGCGCGGCAGTTCGGGCGTGATGATCCTGGAGTACAGCGCCAACTCCGCGCTGGCCGAGGTCCGCACCCTCGCCGAGCCCGCGAGCATCGGCAACGCGGTGGTGTCGCGCGGGCAGGAGGAGAACTCCAGCTTCGCGTTCCAGTCCGCCTCGCAGGCCTTGCGCTCTTTGGGAGCGTTCCGGTTGGTGCTGGCGTGCGAGATCGTCGCGGCCGTGCGGGCGTTGCGGTTGCGCGGGGTTCGGCCGGAGACGCCTTCGTTGCTGGCGGCCTTCGAGATGGCGGAGTCGAAGCTGAACCCGGACATGTCGGATCGGCAGCTGAGCCCGGACGTGGAGGTGGCGTCGGGCCTTTTGGACGACTTCGCCTCCTGCTGAGCCCTTGATCTCCACCTTGGTCGAGCTCTTACGGTGGACTCGACCAAGGTGATCGAGATGGGGGAAGTGGTCGTGATGAGGGCTGTCCGCGTACATGCGTTCGGTGGACCCGAGGTGCTCCGGCCCGACGAGATTCCGGCGCCGGTGGCCGGCCCCGGACAGGTCGTGGTCGGCCTGGCCGTCGCCGACGTGATCTTCCTCGACACGCTGTTGCGCGGAGGCTGGGGCGGCGAGTACTTCCCGCGGCACCCTCCTTACGTGCCCGGTGGAGGCGGAGCGGGACACGTGCTGGCGGTCGGCGAGGGCGTGGACCGGGCGTGGCTCGGCCGGCACGTCGCCGGCCGCGGCCCCGAGGGCTACGCGGAACAGGTCGTCTTCGCGGCGGACGAGATCGTCGCGGTCCCGGACGGCCTCGGCTCGATCGAGGCGGCGGCGATGCTGCACGACGGAGCCACCGCGGTGAACCTCGCAAGCCGCGTGCAGATCTCGCGAGGCGACCGGGTCCTGGTCACGGCGGCCGCGGGCGGGGCGGGTTCGCTGCTCGTGCAACTCATGCGCGACGCCGGTGCACGCGTCATCGCCGCCGCCCGCGGCTCCCGCAAACTCGCCCTGGCCCGCGAACTGGGCGCGGAGGTGACCGTCGACTACTCGCTCGACGGCTGGCAGTCCCAGGTCCAGGAAGTAGCCGTGGCTTTCGACGGCGCGGGCGGAGCGCTCGGCAAGGACGCGTTCGAGACGGTGGCCACCGGCGGCCACTTCGTCACCTACGGCAGCTCGGACGGGTTCGCAGACATCGCCCCAGAGGCGGCAAGCGCGCGGCAGGTGCACGTCGACAACGTGCTCGCCGCGGCTCCGGACCCGGCAACCGTGCGCGCCCACCTCACCGAGGCCCTCACGCTCGCCGCGCAGGGCCGGATCCGTCCGGTGATCAGCGCGACGTACCCGTTGGCGCAGGCCGAAAAAGCCCACCGCTCGCTCGAACAACGCACCACCCTCGGGAAGTCGCTACTGCTGATCTAGTGGCCGGGAAACCGGGTTGCGCCGCCATCCCCGGTACGGCGCAACCCGGCCCGGGCTAGCCGCCGGCCACCGACGGCAGGATCTGGATCTCGGCGCCCGCCGGCAGTGGTGTGGCCGGGCCGGAGAGGCGGCGGCACTCCTCGCCGTTGACGTAGAAGTTCACGTAGCGGCGTAAGGCGGCGCGCTCGTCGCGCAGGCGGCGGTCCAGGCCTGGGTAGGTGTCGGCCAGGACGTCGAGGGCGGCGCCCAGGGTGGCGGGCTCGGGGACGTCGACGTCGAGGTGGGAGGCGCCGTCGGTGGCGGTGCGCAGGACGCCTGGGATCAGGACCGTCACCTTCATGTCGGGATCACCGCCTTGGGGTGCGCGGTCTTGGGCGAGGGTGAGGTGACGGCGCCGGTGGCGAACCGCGCGGCGGCTGGGTCGGCGAACGCAGCCGTAGCTGGGCTCGCGGCGGCAGGACTCGCAACCGCAGAGCTCACGGCGGCGGTCACGTCGGGATCACCGCTGCCCGTACCGACATCACGTCCGGCAGGTGGGCGGCTATCTGGTGCCACGTCGCGCCCTCGTCCGGGCTGCCGTAGACCTCGCCCGACCGCGAGCCGAAGTAGACGCCGGGCACCGCGGCCGTGTCCGTGCACATGGCGTCGCGCATCACGGCGGTCCAGAAGTTGTCCGGCAGGCCGTCGCCCAGGGCTTCCCAGGTGGCGCCGGCGTCGCGGGAGCGGTAGACGCGGCACTTGCCTTCCGGTGGGAAGCGGCGGCCGTCTGCCTCGATCGGGAACGTGAAGATGGTGTCCGGGTCGTGTGGGTGGACGACCATGGCGAAGCCGAAGTCGGTCGGGAGGCCGGCAGCGATCGAGACCCAGGTGTCGCCGCCGTCGTCGCTGCGGTAGACGCCGTGGTGGTTCTGGGCGTAGAAGCGCGAAGACACAGCAGGATGTTGGGCGACCTTGTGCACGCATTGGCCGAACTCCGGCCACGGGTCCGGGAAGAAGTAGGCCTTGATGCCCTTGTTGCGGGCTTCCCAGGACTTGCCGCCGTCGGCCGTGCGGTAGACGCCGCCTGTCGACATGGCTACGAGCACGCGGTCCGGGTCTACCGGGTCCGGCACGATCGTGTGAATCGCCTGGCCGCCGAAGCCCGCGTCCCACTCCGGGCGGTGCGGGTGGTTCCAGAGGCCCTCGACGAACTCGAACGAGCGGCCGCCGTCGGAGGAGCGGAACAGGGCTGACGGCTGGGTGCCCGCCCACACCACGCCTGGTTGCGAGGCCGGGGCCGGTTGGAGTTGCCACACCCGTTCCAGAGCGGCGTCCACCGGGAACACGATCGGCGGCGAGGCGGACTCCTCCCAGGTCGCCCCCAGATCGTCCGAAATGGACACGCCAGGACCGAAGTGCGGTGAGGACACACCGGCTAGCAGGCGCAACGGGCCGCGCGTGTCGAAGGCGACCGCGTACACCTCCTGCATCGCGTGGTGCGGGCCGTCGAGCTGCCACGTCACCCGGTCCTCGCTGCGGGCGAGCCACAGCCCCTTGCGCGTCCCGATCGCCACTACCACCGTCATCGCAACGCAACCTCCAGAGACGAAGTGTGATGCGGAGCACGTTACGCCGGGGGTCTGACAATTTCTGACCGTGCAGGAAACCCCACGTAGACCCGCAAGTTACTCACTGGTAGCGTCCGAAAAGACCCGAAGGAGGCGCCACGTGCTGCTCGACCCGAACCACTACGACCCCGCCCACCTCGACGACGAGACCCGCCGCCTGCTCAGGGCGACGATCGACTGGTTCGAGGCCCGCGGCAAGCGGCAGCTGATCGCCGACGCGCAGGACAAGGTCTGGTACGCCGAGTTCCTGGACTTCGTGAAGCAGCAGAAGCTCTTCGCCACCTTCTGCACACCACAGAGTGTCGACGGCACCAAGCGCTGGGACGCCGCCCGCAACGCCGCCTTCAGCGAGGTCCTCGGGTTCTACGGCCTGCAGTACTGGTACGCCTGGCAGGTCACGGTTCTCGGCCTCGGCCCGATCTGGATGAGCGACAACGAGGAAGCCAAGCAGAAGGCGGCAAATCTCCTCGACTCCGGCGCGGTCTTCGCGTTCGGCCTGTCGGAGAAAGAACACGGCGCCGACGTCTACAGCACCGACATGATCGTCACCAAGACGAGTGACGGTTACCGGGCCAACGGCAGCAAGTACTACATCGGCAACGGCAACGTCGCCGGCATGGTCAGCGTGTTCGGCAAGGAAGGCGACGACTACGTCTTCTTCGCCGTCGACAGCCAGCACGAGAACTTCAAGCTGGTGAAGAACGTCGTCGACAGCCAGATGTTCGTCAGCGAGTTCCGCCTCGACGACTACCCGCTGACCGACAAGGACATCCTCCACCGCGGCACGGACGCGTTCAGCGCTGCGCTCAACACCGTCAACGTCGGCAAGTTCAACCTCTGCACGGCGAGCATCGGCATCTGCGAGCACTCCTTCTACGAGGCGATCACCCACGCCCACAACCGGATCCTCTACGGCAACCCGGTCACGGACTTCCCGCACGTCCGCCAGAACTTCGTCGACGCCTACGCGCGCCTCACCGCGATGAAGCTCTTCGCGGACCGAAGTGTCGACTACTTCCGCACGGCGAACGACGACGACCGCCGCTACCTCCTCTTCAACCCCATCACCAAGATGAAGGTCACGAGCGAGGGCGAGAACGTCATCGACCTGCTCTGGGACGTCATCGCCGCCAAGGGTTTCGAGAAGGACACCTACTTCACCCGCGCCACCGCCGACATCCGCGCGCTGCCCAAGCTCGAGGGCACCGTGCACGTCAACCTGGCCCTGGTGCTGAAGTTCATGCCGAACTACCTCTTCAACCCCAAGCAGTACGACGAGGTCGGCAGCGTCCACGAGCCCAAGGACGACGACTTCTTCTGGCACCAGGGCCCCGCGCGCGGCCTCGGCAAGATCCAGTTCCACGACTGGGAGCCGATCTACACCGAGCACGCCCACCTGCCCAACGTGCAGCTGTTCCACGAGCAGGCCAAGGCCATCAAGACCCTGCTCACCACGGCAGCACCGGACGCGGACCAGCAGAAGGACCTCGACTTCCTGCTGAACCTCGGCCACCTCTTCACCCTGGTCGTCTACGGCCAGCTGGTCCTGGAGCAGGCCAAGATCACCAAGACGGACGAGGCCGTCCTCGACCAGATCTTCGACGTCCTGGTCCGCGACTTCGCCGGCTACGCGACCGCCCTGCACGGCAAGCCGAGCAGCACCGAGGCCCAGCAGCAGTGGGCCCTGCAGCAGATCCGCAAGCCGCACGTCGACCAGCAGCGGTTCGACACCGTCTGGCAGCAGGTCGTGGCGCTCTCCGGCCAGTACGAGATGCGTCCGTAGAACCCAAACGGGACACAAGGGGGCGAAGCCGACAGGTTTCGCCCCCTTGACGTATCGGTTACACAAACGTTTTCATAAGCACGCCGCCGCCCTCCGAGCCACAAGGAGCGCGAGCACGTGGACCACCGCAGATGGCGCACAGCCGCAGTAGCAGCACTCATCGCCGCCGGCACCCTCATAGCGCCCCAGGCCCAAGCCCAGCCCACGAAGCCAGAGCTGGCCCTGACCCCGCCGATGGGCTTCAACAACTGGAACAGCACGCACTGCCGCAACGACTTCAACGAAGACATGGTCAAGGGCATCGCCGACATCTTCGTGAACAAGGGCCTGAAGGACGCGGGCTACGAGTACGTCAACATCGACGACTGCTGGGCCCTCCCCGAACGCAACGCCGACGGCGACCTCGTCCCCCACCCGACGAGATTCCCCAACGGCATCAAGGCGGTCGCCGACTACGTCCACGGCAAGGGCCTGAAGTTCGGCATCTACACGTCAGCAGGCACCAAGACCTGCAACAAGGACGGCGGCTTCCCGGGCGGCCTCAACCACGAGGAGCAGGACGCCAAGCTGTTCGCGTCCTGGGGCGTCGACTACCTCAAGTACGACAACTGCAACAACCAGGGCGTGGACGCGAAACTGCGCTACACCAAGATGCGCGACGCACTGAACGCCACCGGCCGCAAGATCGTGTTCAGCCTCTGCGAGTGGGGCCAGAACAAGCCGTGGGAGTGGGCCAAGGACGTCGGCCACCTGTGGCGCACCACCGGCGACATCAGCGACAACTGGAACTCCATGGTGTCGATCGCCAAGCGCAACATGGAGCTCGCCGATTACGCGGGCCCCGGCCACTGGAACGACCCGGACATGCTCGAGGTCGGCAACGGCGGCATGACGGACCTGGAGTACCGCAGCCACTTCAGCCTCTGGTCGATCATGGCCGCACCGCTGCTGATCGGCGCCGACCTGCGCAAGGTCACGCCGGAGACGTTCGAGATCCTGGAGAACCGCGAGGTGATCGCCGTCAACCAGGACAAGCTCGGCCTGCAGGGCAAGGTGATCCGCAACCAGGGCGGCAACTACGTCCTCGTGAAGCCGCTCAGCAACGGCGACAAGGCAGTGCTGCTGTTCAACGAGAACGACAGCGCCGCCAACATGTCCGTCACGGCACAGGAGCTCGGCCTCACCAAGGCAGGCGGCTACAAGGTCCGCGACCTCTGGTCCAAGACCACCACGCACTCGGCGGGCGAGATCAGCGCCGCCCTCCCGCCGCACGGCTCGGCGATGTTCCGCATCAGCGCGGCCAACGACTGGTTCCTCTACCCGCCCGCCATCACCACGGCCGCCGACGGCGAGGTCCTCTACCCCGGCGCGCTCCCGATCGTGCAGCCCGGCAAGTCCGTCACCTACACGACCTCGGTGACCAACTCCGGCCGCCTCCCGGTCGCCCTCGTCCAGGCCACGCTGAACGTCCCCCAGGGATGGACCGCGAAGGCCACGACGACCAGCTTCAAGGCGATCCTGCCCGGCCAGAAGTCGTTCAAGACCACCTGGCAGGTCACCGTTCCCCCAACCGCGCAAGCCGGCCGGTTCCCGATCAACGCGTCCTTCACCTTCCACAGCCCGCACGAGAACAACCCGGTGACCAGGCAGTACTCCACCGAGGCACTGGTACCGGGCGCGGCACCGAAGGGCGACCTGTTCGTCAGCGACCTGAAGTGGCTGCGCAGCGCCAACGGCCACGGCCCCGTCGAGATCGACACCACCAACGGCGAGGCCAAACAGGGTGACGGCGGGCCGATCAAGATCCGGGGCCAGGTGTTCGCGAAGGGCCTCGGCACGCACGCCCCTGCTCACATCGAGTACTACACCGGCGGCGCGTGCTCGAAGGTCACCGCGACGATCGGCATCCAGGACAACAAGGTCAACCCGCTGAGCCTCGTCAGCTACGAGGTGTGGGCGGACAACAAGATGGTCTACGACAGCGGCCCGGTCTCCGGCACGGACGCCGCGAAGTCGTTGGAGGCCAACGTCTCCGGCGCGACGGTCACCCGGCTGATCGTGAAGGACGGCGGCAACGGCAAGTCCTACGACCACGCGAACTGGGGTGACCTGAAGATCACCTGCTAGTCCGGCTCCTGGTAGCGCTCCAACGCCGCGATCATGAGTTCGAGACCGAACTCGAACTCGTGGTCGTGGTCGTAGGTCCCCAGCTCGTCGATCACCTCTGCCGACAACGGGAACGCGGAGGCGTCGACACCCTCGAAGGCCGACAACGCGATCCCGCCCAGCTCGGGCGAAGTCGCGACCTCCCTCATCAGCGTTCCCAGCAAGTAGGACACCATCGCGCGCATCATCCCGACGGCGACCTTGCCCCGGAACCCGGCGCGTTCGATGTTCCGCAGCGCCGCCTCGATGGTCATGAACCCGGCCTGGCTGCTCAGCCGCCGCGTCGCCAGCATCACGAACGCACGGGGGTGCTGCCGCGCGAGCTCCCGCACCGCACGCGCGTGCGCCCGGATGTGATCACGCCAGTCGTCGCTGTCCACGCGGTACGGCCGCGCCTCGGCCATGATCCGTTCGGCGGCGAGATCGACCAGCACGGCCTTGTTCGGCACGTGGTTGTACAACGACATCGTGCCCGCGCCCAGCTCGGACGCGAGGCGCCTCATCGAGACGGCCTCCACGCCCTCGCGTTCGATCAACCGCACGGCCGCATCCACGATGCGGTCGCGGGTCAACGGTTCACGTGACGAGGACACTGGCGGAGACCATACGACGTGGAGTAGCTTCCCTGCGACGTACGGCGTACGTAGGAGGCTCGGCCGGCATGACCGAATCGAAGGCGCTCAGAGCGCTGCGCGAGGCGATCGTCCTGGAGCACATGGAATGCCAGAACGACTTCGACTTCGACACCTCCCTGAACGCGTTTCCGCACCCGAGGTACGAAATCATGGCGTCCGGTCAGGTGCTCGACGGCGTCGACGAGGTCCGCGCGTACTGGCAACGCACCCGTGACACGTTCCCCGACCAGCGCAGCAAGGTCATCGAGCTCCACCACGCCGATGACGCGGTGGTCGTCGAGTTCGAACTGTCGGGAACGCACCTGGGCAGCCTCCTCGGAGAACAACCGACGAACAAGACCTTCAAGGTCAGGATGGTGGGTTTCTTCCTGTTCGAGAAGGACGTCCTGATCTGCGAACGCGTCTACGGCGACACCACGACCGTGATGCAGCAGCTCGGTCTGCTCAACGCCCCCGACGAGTACGCGGGGCCGTACTAGATCACCACCCGGACCTCGCCGACGACCTGGCCGCCACCCAGCACCGGCACGGACAGGTGTTCCTTGGCCGGCGACACGTCGTAGCCCATCGACGCCAACGCGGTGAGCCCGATCGCCGTGGTGGCGCGGGGATTCCCGTCCAGCACCTTCACCGCGACCGCGTGCCCGGCCGCGGTTGCCAGCACCAGCACGCCCTCGGCACCGCCCTTGGCCACCACGCCCGGCAGCAGCTGCATGATCACCGTGTTCACGTGCCCGGTACCGCCGACGTACTCCGGGAACTTCCGCATCGCATCGGCAACGGGCGTGCGCACCAGGCCCTGCATCGCGCGCGCCAAGCCGTGCAACGACAACCCGAACACCGGCGCACCACACCCGTCGACCGCCGTGTGCGCCACGGACTCGCCGGACAGCTGCTCCACCGTCCGCAACACCAGCTGCTGCAACGGATGCGTCGGCTCCAAATAGGTCTGGGTGGGCCACCGCGCCGCCACACAAGCCGCCAGCATCGCCGCGTGCTTGCCCGAACAGTTCATCCGCACGCGCGACGGTTCCGTGAGACGTTGCCGCGTCTCTTCGTCCTCGGGCCAGGAAGGAGGACACCGCAGCAACCCCACCGGCAACCCGCCGAGCAGCTGCATCACCAGCTCGACGTGCCGGTTCTCCCCCGTGTGCGAGCCCGCCGCGATCGCCAGCGCGGGACCGGCCAGCGGCGCCCCGGCGGACAGGCAGGCGAGCGCCTGGAACGGCTTCATGCACGACCGCGGCAGCACCGGATCCTGCACGGCCCCAACGGAAACGCCCGCGGAACCGTCCGGGTTCAGGCCGATGACGCTGCCGTGGTGCAGGCTCTCCACGAACCCGTTGCGGGTGACCTCAGCGAGCAGTGCGGGCAAGAGAACCCTCCAGGTAGCGCGACAGCCCCGACAGCGCGAGGTTGACGACCAGGTAAAGAGCGGCGATCACGATGTAGGTCTGGATGAGCAGGCCGTTGTAGGTCGCCAGCACCTTGCCGTTGAACAACAGCTCCGTGTAGCTCACCACGAAGCCCAGCGCGGTGTCCTTCAGCAGCCCGATCGACTGCGTCACCAGCGACGGTGCCATGTGCCGCACCGCCTGGGGCAGCACGATCACCCGGCGTGCGGCGGTTTCGGTGAAGCCCAACGACAACGCGGCCTCGCGCTGCCCAGGGTCCACCGCCTGCACGCCCGCTCGGAAGATCACGCCGAACGCCGCCGCGTGGGAAAAAGCGAGCGGTACTACCAATTTCCAGAACAACGGCAGGTCAACGCCGTACGACGGCAGCACGAACAGCATCACGTACACGAGCAGCAGGACCGGGATCATGCGCATCAGCTCGGTGTACGCACGCGTGAAACGGTTCGGCCACAACGCGAGCAGGACTCCACCCGCCATCGCCAGCACCCCCGTCGCCACCGCAGCCAGCACCGTCGAACCCAGGCCGTTGAACAGATAACGCCACACCGGCCACGTCAGATACGGCTGCCACTTCACGGCGTCGAGCTGGCCGTTGATCGCGAACTGCCGCAGCGCCACCGCGACCAGCCCGGCAACGACCACAACGGACACCACGCTGACCCAGAACACCCGCCGGCGCGCCCGCGGCCCAGGAGGATCAAACACGAGCCCACCGCCGTTCCACCGCACCGGCCAGCAACCCGATCCCACCGGCCAGCACCAGGTAGCAGAGCCCGGCACCGGTGAAGACCAGCAGCGGACGGGCGATCTCGAGGTTGATCCGGTTCGCCGCCCGCGTCAGCTCCACCACGCCGACCGCACCCGCTAGGGCCGTCGCCATGGTCAGCGCGATGGCGATGTTCGCGAGCGGCTGCACGACCCGGCGCGCCGCCTGCGGAACGATGACGTGCCGCAACGACTGCCGGAACGTGAGCCCCAGCGCCCGCGCGGCCTCACCCTGCCCCAGCGCCACCGAGTTCACACCCGACCGCAGCGCTTCGCAGACGTACGCGGCCTCGTACAGCGAGATCGCCAGGAACGCGCTCCAGAACAGCGAGAACGTCAGCCCGACCTCCGGCAGCCCGAACACGAACAGCACCAGCCACGCGAGCAGCGGCACGTTCCGCCACACCTCGACGTACACCGCGCCGACTGCGCGCAGCACCGGAACGGGAGCGATCCTCAGCACCGTCACGAACAAGCCGACGACCAACGCCGTGGCGAAGCACAGCACGGTCAGCAGAACGGTCGTGAGAAACCCTTCGAGGACAAGGCTCATGGGGTGATCGCGGGCGGAGCCGGAGCGTCACCGCGCACGACCGTGCCGATCGACTTCTTCCAGGTTTCCTGCCACAGCCCGGTCTTCTGGATCTCGCGCAACCAGTCGTTGACGAACTTCGTGAACTCCTCGTCGCCGTGCTTGATCCCGATGCCGTACGGGTCGACCGTGAACGGTTCGCCGACCAGCTGCAGCTCGGCGTCCTTGCTCGCGTCGGCCACGAGAATCGCCTGGTCCTGCACGTACGCGTCGCCCCGGCCCTGCTTCAGCGCCGTCACGCACTCGGGATCCGAGGAGAACTCGACGATCTTCGCGGTCGGCGCCTTCTCCTTGATCGCCGCGATCGACGGCGTGTTCGCACCGGCGATCACGGTCTTGCCCGCCAAGTCCTCGGGCTTCGCGATGCCGGACGTGCCCTTCTTCACCGCGATCGCCTGCCCGGACTGGTAGTACGGCCCGGCGAACGCGACCCGCTCCTTGCGCGCGGGCGTGATCGTGTACGTCTGCAGGATCACGTCCACGGTTCCGTTGTCCAGCAACGGCTCCCGCGTCTCGGAGGTGGCCGTCACCAGCTCGGTCTTGGGCGAGCCGAGGATGTACTGAGCCAGCAACCGGCCCAGCTCCGCGTCGAACCCGGTCAGCTTGCCCGACACCGGATCCAGCTGGGACAGCAGCGGCGCGTCCTGCGACCCGCCGATCTTCAGCACACCCCGCTTGCGGATCTTGTCCACCGTGGACCCTTCGGCGACCGTGCCGCCGAACACTGGCCCGTTCGACGAGTCCGGCGTCTCCGCAGTAGAGCACCCGGTCAGCACCAACAACGCGATGAGCAGCAGTCTCCCCATACCGCTCGACGCTACCCACGGCGATCAACCGGACACAAGACGTTGTCCTGCGGGTTGTCTAGTCCTCGTCCGCGAACGCCAGCTTCTTGCCCTTCCGCACGTACGGCAGCACCAGCGACACCACCGCCAGCACCAGGATGACCAGCGTCAACGGCCGGGTGACGATCGCCGTGAAGCTGCCGTCGGAGATCACCAGCGCCCGCCGCAGCTGCGTCTCGGTCATCGGACCGAGAATCACGCCGAGGATCACCGGCGCGATCGGGAACCCGAACCGCCGCATGAAGTACCCGAGCACGCCGATGCCGTAAGCCAGGAACACCTGCAACACGTTGCCCGACAACGAATACACGCCGAGCGTCGCCAGCACGAGGATGCCTGAGTAGAGCACCGGCCGCGGCACGTGCAGCACCTTCACCCACACCTGGATCAGGGGCAGGTTCAGCACGAGCAGCAGCACGTTGCCGACGAACAGCGACGCGATCAACGCCCACACCAGGTCCGAGGACGTTTGGAACAGCTGCGGTCCCGGTTGCAGGTTGAAGATCTGGAACGCCGCCAGCATCACCGCCGCGGTCGCCGACGTCGGCAGTCCCAAAGTCAGCAACGGCACCAGCACGCCGGAGAAGCTCGCGTTGTTCGCCGCCTCCGGCCCCGCCACGCCCTCGATCGCACCGGAACCGAAATCGTCCCGCCCGGCCCGTTCGGCCCGGCGCTTCTCGAACGTGTACGACAGGAAGGTCGGCACCTCCGCACCACCGGCCGGCAGCGCGCCGAACGGGAACCCGATCGCCGCCCCGCGCAGCCACGGCTTCCACGACCGCTTCCAGTCGTCGCGCGACAGATAGCCGGTGCGCAGACTGGCTTTCTCCAGCGGCGCCACCGAGTCCGACCCGTCGCGCACGCGGGAAGCGCAGTACAGCACCTCACCGATCGCGAACAGCCCGACGATCACGATGGTGATGCCGATGCCCTCGGCCAGAATCGGGGCTCCGAACGTGAACCGCAGCTGCCCGCTCACCGAGTCCAACCCGACCAGTCCCAGGAAAAGCCCCAGCACCAACGAGATCAGCCCGCGCACCAGGGACGCGCCGAGCAACGCCGTCACCGACACCATCGCCAGCACGGCCAGCGCGAAGTAGTCGGCCGCCTGGAACTTCACCGCGAGCTCGCCGATCGGCCGAGCCACGAACGCCAGCAGCACGGTCGAGATCACGCCCGCCACGAACGACCCGATCGCCGCCGTCGCGAGAGCGGCCCGTGCCCGCCCGCGCCGAGCCATCTCGTGACCCTCGATCGCGGTCGCGACCGACGCGGATTCCCCTGGTGTGTTCAGCAGAATCGACGTGGTCGACCCGCCGTACATCGCGCCGTAGTAGATCCCGGCGAACATGATGAACGCGCCCGTCGGGTCGTCGAAGTTGAACGTGATCGGCAGCAGCAACGCGATCGTCAGCGCGGGCCCGATCCCCGGCAGCACACCGACGAGTGTCCCGATCGTCACGCCGACCGCCGCGAACAGCAGGTTCAACGGCAGCAGCACGGTGGCGAAGCCGTTCAGCAGATCCATCACAGCGGCAACACCCCACGCGGCAACCGAATCGACAGCAGTGATGTGAACCCGAAGTACAGGGCGACAGCCAACAACACCCCGACCACCACGTCACGAACGAGAGAACGCGACCCGAGAATCCGGGTCGTCAGCACGAACGACAACGCCGTGGAAATGATGTACCCCAACGGAATCACGACGTACGCGTAACCGATGAGCGTCAGAACCAGGTACAACGGCGTGCGGTCGAAGCCCTCAGAATCCGAAGGCGCACGAACCGTCTGCGCCACGTACAAGACCGCCAGCACAACCCAGGCACCACAGACCACGAGCGGCACGAACCGGGGCCCGCTCACGCTCCAGTCACCGCGAATCACCCAGACCTGGGTGAGAGCGACGACTCCGAGCAGAACGAGCACCAGCCCGAAAACCAGCTCACCGGAACGAAACCGCGTCACGACAGACCCAGTTCCTTGACCAGCTGACTGATCCGCATTGTCTCGTTCGCGATGAAGTTCCGCGCCTCGACGTCCTTCTTGTAGAAGTCCGTCCAGCCCTGCTTGGCCAGCGTCTCCTGCCACTTCGGCGAGCTGTGCAGCTTGTCCACCAACGAGATCACCGCGGCGCGGTCCGCGTCGGCGAGCCCCGGCCCGGCGACGACACCGCGCCAGTTCATCAGTTCGGCGTCGTAGCCGGACTCCTTCAACGAAGGCGCGCCGGAAGCACCCTTCGGCGACGTCACCGCGAGCAGCCGCATCTGGCCGGCCTCGATGTTCGCCTTGAACTCGCTGACCCCGGCGACCCCGGCCGTGACATCACCGGACAGCACGCCGGCTTTGGTCTCACCGCCACCGGAGTAGCCCACGTACTGGATCTTGCGAACGTCCGCACCAGCCGCCTTCGCGAGCACACCGACCACCAGGTGGTCACTGCCTCCAGCCGACCCACCGCCCCACTTCACCGACGACGGGTTGGCCCTGAAGTCGTCCACGAGCTGCTTGATGTTCTGGTACTTCGAGTCCGACCGCACCACGATCGCCTCGGCCTCGGCGGTCAGCGTCGCGATGGGCGTGGCCTGGGTGAGGTCGCTGCCGTTCTTCGCGCGTTCGGCCGCGCCGATCATCACCAGCCCGGTGACCATCCACTGATGGGCGTCGCCCTTGCCCTTGCTGAGCAGCTGCGCGAGGCCCGTCGCACCACCGGCGCCGACGACGTTCGTGACCTCGATCGACTTGTCGTAGAGCTTGTCGTCGCGCAACGCGGACTGCATCGCGCGGGCCGTGAGATCCCACCCGCCACCCGCTGCCGCCGGGGCCATGATCTCCAGGTTTCCGCTGGGGAACGCGGCCCCGCCACCGCCCGCGGTGTCGGTGAACTGACCGCAGGCGGACACGGCGACCACACAGGTGGCAGCAAGAGCTGTCTTGAGTGACGGCTTCATCGCACGTCTTCCCTTCGATCCATCTAGTGGTACGTTTGAACCGCCTGGCGGTTTCGACGGACTATAGGTCGCCCCTTCGGCGGTGGCAAGGCTCACAGGGAGGTGCCCGTGCTGCTCGACGGGATTCGCGTGCTCGACCTGACGAACGTGCTGGCAGGACCGTTCGCGAGCTACCAGCTGGCGCTCTTCGGCGCCGACGTGGTCAAGGTGGAGGCACCGCACACGGGCGATCTGGCCCGGCAGCTCGGCTCGGACCCCGGGCTGAACGAGGACCTGCTCGGCGCGTCGTTCCTGGCCCAGAACGGCGGCAAGCGCTCGGTCACCGTCGACCTCAAGTCCGAAGAGGGCAAGGAGACGTTCAGGAAGCTGGTCGCCGACGCCGACGTGGTGCTGGAGAACTACCGGCCCGGAGTGCTCGCGCGGCTCGGTTTCCCGTGGGAGACCTTGAAAGAGCTCAACCCGCGCCTGGTGTACTGCGCGATCTCCGGCTTCGGCCAGACCAGCCCGATGCGCGCGCGACCCGCGTACGACCAGGTGATCCAGGGCATGGCCGGGATGATGAGCGTGACGGGCAAGCCGCAGGACGCTCCGTTGCGCGCGGGCTACCCGATCGCGGACACGATGGGCGGGCTCGCGGCGGCGTTCGGCGTCTGCGCGGCTCTGGTGCATCGGGAACGCACCGGCATCGGTTGTGAACTCGACGTCTCGATGCTCGACACCGCGATCACCGCGCTGGGCTGGGCGGTGTCGAACTACCTCATCGCGGGCACGGAACCCGCCGCGGCGGGCAACGACAACATGACCTCCGCGCCGTCCGGGACGTTCCGCACGGCCGACGGAGAGCTGAACATCGCGGCCAACAAACAGGAGCAGTTCGTCGCGCTGTGCCGAACCCTCGGCCGGATCGACCTGGTCACCGACGCCCGGTTCGTCACGCGCGAGGACCGCAAGGCGAACAGAGAAGCACTCCAGCACGAGCTGGAAGCCAGTCTGTGCAAGGAATCCGCGCTGGAGTGGGAACAACTGCTGGCCTCGGCAGGTGTCCCCGCCGCCCGCGTGCTCACCGTGCCGCAAGCCCTCGACCTGGTGCCGTCGCTGATCCACACACTGCCGTTCCCCGGTACCCCCGAACGCACGATTCGCGTGCTGGGCAACGGAATCCGCGTCAACGGCCGCCCGGTCGCCCCGAACTCCCCTCCTCCCCTGCTCGGCGAGCACAACAACGAGGTGCTGACATGACCACAGCCAGCCAGTGGTGGCGAACCGCGTTGGTGCGCATCCAGCCCGGCGAGATCGCGTTGCGCGGCTACCCGATCGAGCAGCTGATCGGTGAGATCTCCTTCGCCCAGACCATCTGGCTGCTGCTGCGCGGCGAACTCCCTTCTCCGGCACAGGCGAAGCTGCTGGAAGCCGCTCTCGTCGCGGCCGTCGACCACGGCCCGCAGGCACCCTCGATCGCGGCGGCGCGGATGGCGGCGACGTGCGGTGTCGGCCTCAACAACGCCGTGGCCACCGGGGTGAACCTGCTCGGCGACGTGCACGGCGGCGCCGGCCAGCAGGCGATGTCGATGCTGCGCGACCTCCGGGACAGCGACCTGCCGTTGCCGAAAGCGATCGAGGAGTACCGGCGCTGGCACCGGTTCCTGCCCGGTTTCGGCCACCGCTTCCACCCGCGCGACCCGCGCCGGGATCCGTTGCTGCGCCTGGTGACCGAGGCCGTCGAGGACGAGGTCGTGTCCGGCGAGTACCTGGTGATCGCGCTGGAGGTCGAGCACGCGATCGCACCCGTGCCGATGAACATCGACGGGGCCACCGCGGTGATCTACGCGGAGCTGGGGTTCCCGCCGGAGCTCGCGCGCGGCCTCTTCGTGCTGTCGCGCTCGGTCGGGATTCTGGCGCACGCCTGGGAAGAACAGCAGTCGGGCGCCCGGATCAAGGGGCCGATTCCACGGCCGTTGCTCGCCGACTACACGGGCCCTTCGTTGCGCGACCTAACCCAGAGCGGGCAGTCCCAGACGTGAGACTTCGGCCGCCGCCTCGGTGAGTGCGGTGCGGAACAACGGAATCCGCTCCTCGGTGAACCTGGTCGTGGGTCCGCCCAACGCCAGCGCGGCCACCACACGTCCCTTGGCGTCCACCACCGGAGCGGCCGCACCGGACGCGCCCGGCTCACGTTCTCCGTGGCTGACAGCGAACTTCTCGTCCGCGGCCTCGGCGATCTGCTCCCGCAGCCCTTCCCCCGCGCGCTCCACCATCGCGTCCACGACGTCCGCGGGCGCGTCCGCGAGCAGGATCTTCGACGCGGCTCCCACCCACAACGGCATCTCGTCGCCGATCCGCACCACGTGCCGCAACGTCTGCGGCCCCTCGGCCTGAGCCACGCACACGCGCGCGAAACCCTGACGCACGTACAGGTTCACGGTCTCGCGGCTGGACGCGGCCAACGCCTCCAGCACCGCGCGCACCTCGAACGGCAGCTCCCAGGCCGCGCGCGCCAACCGCGCCCACCGCATCAGCCCGGCGCCGACCGTCACCTGACCGTCAGGGCGTTCCCACAGCATGCCCGTCGACGAAAGCGTTGCGACCAAACGCACCACGGTTGTCTTGGGCAGCCCCGAAACGCGTGCGAGCTCCGCGACCGGCCACACCATCCGCTGCTCGGTGAAGTGCCCGAGGAGGTCGAGAGCCCGGGTCACGCTGCGCACCGCGCCGTCTTCTGCTGCCACCACTACACGGTACAACCGAACCGTCAGGCGGTCCGAACATGACAAAGCCGCCTGCCCCCCGTGAAAGGGTCAGGCGGCTTTGTGACAGATCAGATGTGCTGATCAGTCAGACTCAGACGGCGCGAACGCCCTGGGCCTGCGGGCCCTTCTGGCCCTGACCGATCTCGAACTCGACCCGCTGGTTCTCTTCGAGAGCCTTGTAGCCGTTCATCTGGATCTCGGAGTAGTGGACGAACACGTCGGCGCCACCGTTGTCGGGGGAGATGAAGCCGAAGCCCTTCTCCGCGTTGAACCACTTGACGGTGCCCTGTACTGCCATCTTGCTACTTCTCCTCTAACAGGTGCCGGATCGCGCTCGCGACCACCGGGTCAAGCTGAGAGAGCTGCGTCCTCTCCGGAACCTGGAGAAACCACACGCTCACTAACTTCGCTTCCGCGAGCGTGGGACACGAACACGAAAACGTACGACCATAGACAGTCAACCACGAGGCCCGGCTCCCAGTCGAGCGTCCGATCGCACTGCTACCGTGAGATGCCAAACGACCGCCAGGAGGTGCTCGTGCCCGAGCAGTCCTCGATCACGATCACGGCCTCCCTCGCTCCTCAGGTCGCCGGCGGCCTGCACGCGGTGGCCACGAAGACCCTCGCCGCCGCGGCGCGGAGCACGGCCGCCGAGAAGCCTTCGAGGGGTGGCGACGTGATCACGAACAGCATCACCGCCCCCGTGACCGGCACCGTGTTCCAGATCGGCAAAGTGCACGGACAGGTCAACGACAACAGGGGCCGGTAACCTGGGGGGTCGTTGACCCAGGGGGCCGTGCTTGACCGGCAGTGAGCGTCTGCTCTTCTTCTTCATCGGCTTGGTGACCACCTTCGTGTTCATCCGCATCAGCGTGCGGTTGATCAGGGCGAAGGTGCGCTGGTGGCCGAGCAACATCGTGCACGGGGACACGCACGTGCATCACGTCGTGTTCGGCACCGTGCTGCTGCTGTTGTCCAGCGTCACGAACCTGGTGATCCCCGACGACCTGCACGGCGCCCGGCTGGCGGCCGCGGCGGGTCTGGGCGTGGGCGCGGCGCTCGTGCTGGACGAGTTCGCGCTGATCCTGCACCTGCGGGACGTGTACTGGACGAAGGCCGGGCGGCTGTCCGTCGACGCGGTTTTCCTCGCCATAGGCCTGACGGGCACGTTCCTGCTCGGCGCGCGCCCTCTCGGCTACGACGAGGTGCTGCAGCTGAACCCGGAGACGACGCCGACCGAGCCGTTCACGCTGAGGCTGATCACCATCGGCGTGAACCTGTGCTTCGCGATAGTGGCGCTGCTCAAGGGAAAGATCTGGACGGGGCTGCTCGGCCTGCTGATCCCGGTGGTGCCCGCCGTGGGTGCCGTCCGGCTTGCCCGGCCTGGTTCACCGTGGGCGCGCTGGCGTTACCCCGAGGGCTCGCGCAAGCTCGCGCGGGCGTACCGGCGCGAGGCCAGGATCCGCCAGCCGATCATCAAGGCCAAGATCGCGGTGCAGGAGTTCATCTCGGGACGTCACGACCTGCCTGACCACGACAGGCCGTGACTGGGTCCCAACTACCTACCCACCGACGATGTCCTGCTGAGCGCACACCGGAGCGAGGTCGCCCGCGCACAGCTCCTGCGGCTTGACGATGCCCTCGGTGACGAGCGTCCGCACCGACTCCTTCTTGATCAACGTCGCACCGAGCAGCACCGACTTGATGTCGCGCCGCGCGACGGGATCGCGCAGGTTGCCGGTCGCGAGGTCGTCCGCGCCGTCGAGGTCGCCGCGCGCGATCGCGATGGCCAGCCGTGCCGCCGCCTCCGCCTCGTCGCGCACCGGCTTGTAGACGGTGACGCACTGGTCGCCGCGCAACACGGCCCGCAGACCGTCCACAGTGGCGTCCTGACCGGTGACGGGGACCTTGCCCGCGAGGTTCTTCTTCTTGAGCACCGCGATGACCGCGCCCGCCAGGCCGTCGTTGGCCGCGACCACGCCGTCGACCTTGTTGCCGTTGTCGCTCAGGATCTGCTCGAACAGCTGGCCGCCGAGCTCGTTGTCCCAGTCGGCCACCGGCTGCGACTTGACGAGCCTCAGCGCGCCGCTGTCGTACTTCGACGACAGCCGCGACTTCTGGCCCTGCGTGAACAGCGTGGCGTTGTGGTCGGTCGGCGCGCCCTCGATCTCGATGATCTGGGCACCCGGCTTGTCCCCGAGGCAGCCCATCAGGCCGTCGGCCTGCAGCTGGCCGACGTTCACGCTGTCGAAGCCCACGTGGTACTCCGCCTGGCCGCCGAGCGTCACGCGGTCGTAGTCGATGACCGGGATGTTCGCGGCTTTGGCCTTCTTCTGCACCGCGAGACCACCGGCCGCCGACAACGGCGTGATCATCAGGACCTTCACCTTGCGGCGGATCATCTCGTCGGCGATCTGCGCGAACTTCGCCTCGTCGCCCTCCGCGTTCTCCATGAACGGTTCGATGTCCGCGTAGTTGAACGCCTGCGTCAGCAGGGGACGATCCTGTTCTTCCCAGCGCGTGGATGTCGTTCGGTCGGGAAGGATTACCCCGACGATTGGTTTGGGTCCACGCGCGGGCAGCGTCGGAGAGCCCTGACCAGCATCACCGCAGGCCGAGAGCAGAAAGAGCAGGCACGCCGACGATGCCATTACCCGTCTTCGCATAAACGCGGAGTTCATCGCTTGAATCTTGTTAAGTCAAGATTAATCGGAGCCCATCACGCTCCGCTTCCGCACGACTACAGTTCGATTCCGTACGAAAGGCGCTGATGGTGAGCGGAATTTCGTGTCAGTGTGTCGGACTTGGGCGGCAATCGGGGGCCGCGCCGTGTTGTTGGACCCAGCCCTGACCGGGTGTGAGGAGACAGCTAGGTGAGAACGCGCAGAACCGTGATGGCGGTGGCGGCATCGGTGTCGCTGATCGCAGCGGGTACTTCGGCGGCGGGGGCAGCGCCGGCCTCTACCGCGGGCCAGCAGGACACCGAGTACACGGTCCTGATCGAGGACCCGGGCAACCGCGACTTCGCGATCGACGCGGTGCACAAGGCGGGCGGCGAGGTCGTCCGGAGCAACGACGCGATCGGCGTCCTGACCGTCAAGGCGCCCGCCAACGGGTTCGTTGAGCAGGTCTCCGCGTCGAAGGACGTCGTCGGTGCCGCTCGGACGAAACCGATCGGTCACGCACCCGTCGCGCAGGCCGAGAAGGCCAAGCGCGACAACGTGGAGAAGGAGAACACGACCACCGAGGCCAAGAAGGCCCCTGCCGAGTCGAAGTCGACCGCCGGCATGGACCCGCTCGACGGCGACCTGTGGGGCCTGAACCTCGTCCGCTCGAACATCGCGCGGGCCAAGCAGGCCGGTGACAAGCGCGTGTACGTCGGCATTCTGGACACGGGTGTGGACGGCTCGCACCCGGACATCGCGCCGAACTTCAACAACGAGCTGTCGCGCAACTTCACCGTCGACATGCCGTTCGACTCCGACGGTGGCGAGTTCGACGGCCCGTGCGAGTTCCGCGGTTGTGTCGACCCGGCGAACTGGGACGACGGCGGCCACGGCACGCACGTCGCCGGCACGATCGGCGCCGCTGCCAACGGCTTCGGCATCTCCGGTGTCGCGCCGAACGTCTCGCTGGTGAACATCCGCGGCGGGCAGGACGCGGGCTCGTTCTTCCTGCAGCCCGTCGTCGACGCCCTGACCTACGGCGCCGACATCGGCCTGGACGTCATCAACATGTCGTTCTACGTCGACCCGTGGTACATGAACTGCGCCAACGACCCGACGGCCTCGCCGGAGGAGCAGCTGGAGCAGCGCACGATCATCGCGTCCGTGCAGCGCGCACTGAACTACGCGCACCGCAAGGGCGTCACGCTGATCGGTGCCGGCGGCAACAACCACGAGGACCTGGGCAAGCCGCGCCAGGACACCGTGAGCCCGAACTACCCGCCGGGCCACAACCGGCCGCGTCCGGTCGACAACGCCACGTGCCTCAACCTGCCGACCGAGGGCAACCACGTGATCTCGGTGTCGTCGCTGGGCCCGCTGACCGAGAAGGCCGACTACTCGAACTACGGCCTCGAGCAGACCGCGATCTCGGCTCCCGGTGGTTACTTCCGCAGCGGCCTCGGCACGCCGTGGTACCGCACCAACGAGAACCTGATCCTGTCGACCTACCCGAAGAACGTCGCCATCGCTGAAGGCAACGTCGACGCGGACGGCAACGTCACTCCCAAGGGACTCACCGCGGGTGTGAAGAAGGCCGTGCAGGGCGACAAGGTCGGCTACTACCAGTTCCTGCAGGGCACCTCGATGGCCGCCCCGCACGCTTCCGGTGTCGCCGCGCTGATCGTGAGCCAGTACGGCAAGAAGGACAAGAAGAACCCCGGTCTGACCATGGACCCGGACAAGGTCGAGAAGGTCCTGTACAAGACCGCGATCCAGCGTGCCTGCCCGAACCCGCGCACCGTCTCGTACGTGAACGTGGGTCGCACGCCGGAGTTCGACGCCACCTGTGAGGGTGACGCGAAGTTCAACGGCTTCTACGGTCACGGCATCGTGGACGCCTACGGTGCTGTCACTCGTGGCGGCCAGTTCCTGTAAGTCCTCTTAGGACGACCAAAAGGCCCCGGTCGGCTCGACCGGGGCCTTTTGCTTGCGACGAAAGTGGATTCGGGGCGTTCACCTTCGTCGCAAGCTTCCGCCCCGGCCTTGACCGTGCCGTTACGGCATGGTTTCCACTGGATCCCATGTGGAGCACGAGTCAGCTGGCCGATCTCGCCGGGACGACGCTGCGCACCATCCGGCACTACCACGAGGTGGGCCTGCTCGCCGAGCCGGAGCGCAAGCCCAACGGCTACAAGAGCTACGGCGTGCCCCATCTCGTGCGGGTGCTGCGCATCAGGCGCCTCACGGACCTCGGGCTGTCGCTCACCCAGATCGCGGACCTGGGTGACGGGGACGAGCACCCGCGTGAAGCGTTGCGCGAGCTCGACGCCGAACTGGCCGCGCAGATCGACCGCCTGCAACGGGTGCGGGCCGAGCTCGCCCTGGTGCTCAGCCAGGAGACGCCGACCGATCTGCCGCTCGGCATCGGGGCGATGATCGCGGACGCGGACCTGTCGCCGCAGGACCGCTCGTTCACCGTCGTGCTGGCGCAGCTGCTCTCACCTGAGGCGCTGGTCCGCTACGCCGAGACGCTGAAGGGCTACTCGAAGGATCCGGCGATCGTCGAGTTCGACTCGCTGCCAGAGGACGCGGACGAGCAGACCCGGCAGAACCTGGCCGAACGCATGCGCGCGATGCCGTACGTGCAGGAGGTGCGGGACGCGTTTCCCGATCCGGCCGGCCTTTACGGCGATGCGCCACGGGGTGAGGAACACGCCCGGCGAACGGTCGGCAAGGTCGTCGTCGAGCTCTACAACCGCGCCCAGATCGACGTTCTGGTGCGCATGAGTTCCTGAGGGGGAATCCGCAATGCGAAAAACAACGGCCGTGGTGCTGGCCGCGGCACTGGCGATGGTGGTGCCCGGGGTGTCCTCGGCCGCTCCGGCAAACGAGATCAGCTGGGCGGCCTGCCCGTCGGACGTGGCGGCTCCCGGTGTCGAGTGCGGGACGCTGAAGGTGCCGCTCGACTACCGCAACCCGCAGGGACGCCAGACCGAGGTGATGATCTCGCGGCTGGCCAGCAAGAACCCCGCGAAGCGCAAGGGGATCCTGCTCACCAACCCCGGCGGTCCGAGCGAGGGCCTGACGTTTCCCGCCGTGCTGAAGTTCTTCGGCATGCCGCAGAGCGTGCTCGACGCGTACGACGTGATCGGCATGGACCCGCGCGGTGTCGGCTACAGCTCGCCGTCGACGTGCGGCATGACCGAGGAGCAGATGGCGGCAGGCAGTGTGCCGCCGTACGCCGTCAAACCATCCGACGTGCGCAAACGCGCCGAGGAAACGAAGCAGATCGCCGAGCAGTGCCTGCGGTCGTCCACAAAGGACGCCTTGCCGTACAACACGACCGCGAACGTCGCGCGTGACCTGGACAGCGTTCGCGCCGCACTGGGCGAGAAGAAGGCGTCGTTCCTGGGCTACTCGTACGGCTCGTACCTGGGCTCGGTGTACGCCACGCTGTTCCCGAAGACCGCCGAGCGCGTCATCATCGACAGCAACCTGCCCGCGACCGGCTGGGACGTCGAGGGCGGCCGGCTGATGGCACGCGGTGTGGAGGACACGTTCCCGGACTTCGCCAAGTGGGCGGCGAAGCACCCGGAGCACGGCCTGGGCACGTCCCCGGAACTGGTGCGCGCCAAGTACTTCGACATCGCCGGGCGCCTCGACGTGAAGCCGTCGGTCGAGGGCATCGACGGCCGCGGGTTCCGGATGCTGACGTTCGGCGGCCTCTACGGCACCGGTGACGCGGCGTTCTCGAAGCTGGCCGCGCAGTGGAAGGCACTCGACACCGGCCAGCCGCTGCCGCCACAGGAGATCCCGGAGGTTCCACGCGTCCAGGCCCTGCTCGCGGGCCGTCTGAACATCATCTGCGGCGACTCGGAATGGCCGTCGTCGGTGCGCACCTACGAGCGCAACGTCGCCCTGGACCGCGTCCGCTACCCGATGTTCGGCGCGGCCGCCGCGAACGTCCAGCCCTGCGCGTTCTGGCCGAAACCTGTCGAGAAGCAGGTGCTGCCGAACGACCGCGGACCGCGCAACGTCCTGCTGGTGCAGAACGAGCGCGACCCCGCGACGCCGCTGGCCGGTGCTCGCACCACGCGCCGCGCGTTCGGCGACCGTGCCGCGATGTTGACCGTTGACCAGGGCGGCCACGGCGTCTACCTGATCGGGAAGAACAAGTGCGCCAACGACTTCGTGACCGAGTACCTCCTCGGTGGACGGTTGCCCGTACAGGACGTCCAGTGCTGACAGCAACCCCTTGTCGTGCAATCGCTCCCACGCTACGGTCCTCCGTGCGTCGCCGCCGATCCCTGCATCGGACGGAGCGACATGAAGACGTTTACACGAGCGGCCGCGACGATTCTCTGCGCGGCGGCACTGATCACCCCTGCCACCGCCCAGGCCGACGACCTGAACGACCCGCGGCTCAAGGACATCGCCATGCAGCTGGTGTCCAGTGCGGAGAACTCCTCTTTGGACTGGCGCGCCCAGTTCGGCTACATCGAGGACATCGACGACGGCCGCGGCTACACGGCGGGCATCATCGGCTTCTGCAGCGGCACGGGCGACATGCTCGACCTGGTCCGCCTCTACCGCGACTGGAAGCCGGGCAACGTCCTGGAGAGGTACCTCCCCGCACTGGAACGCGTCAACGGCACGCCGTCCCACGACGGCCTCGACCCGAACTTCCAGGGCGACTGGGAAACCGCAGCTCAGGACGGCACGTTCCAGGGTGCGCAGGAGCACGAACGCGACCGCGTGTACTTCAACCCGGCAGTGGGTCGCGCCAAGCAGGACGGCGTGCAGGCACTAGGTCAGTTCATCTACTACGACGCCATCGTGATGCACGGCGACGGCTGGGGTGACCTGGACTTCTCCAGCATCCGCCAGCGCGCGTTGAACACCGGCGCCCGCCCGCCTGCCCAGGGTGGCGACGAGCGCCAGTGGCTGCACGCGTTCCTCGACGCACGGGTCTGGGCGATGAAGCAGGAGCCTGCCCACGAGAACACCAGCCGGGTCGACACGGCCCAGCGCAGGTTCCTCAACGAGGGCAAGCTGAACCTTCAGACGCCCCTCCAGTGGCACGTCTACGGCCAGTACTTCGAGATCCGATAGAGCGATTCCGGCGGAAACGTTTGCAGGACAAGCGTTTCCGCCGGATTGCGTCTCCAGGGGCAAAATGTCCGTTTCGCGAAATAGTAAAGGCTCTTGCCAATAAAGGTATGGACCCCTTACCGTTGCTCCCACGCCGCCCGGGACCCCAACATCCCTGCCCCGGAGGGAAATCCGTGAAAATCACTGGTCGCATCGCGGCCGCACTGCTGACGTGCGCCGCGCTCTTCACCACGACGGTAGGCACCGCCTCGGCGGCCAACCTGGACGAACCGCGCCTCAAGGACATCGCGATGCAGATCGTGTCCAGCGCGGAGAACTCCTCTTTGGACTGGAAAGCGCAGTTCGGCTACATCGAGGACATCAAGGACGGCCGCGGTTACACCGCCGGCATCATCGGGTTCTGCAGTGGCACCGGTGACATGCTCGACCTGGTCGAGCTCTACAAGACGCGCAAACCCGGCAACGTGCTGGAGAAGTACCTCCCCGCGCTGCGCAAGGTGAACGGGACGTCCTCGCACTCCGGCCTGGACCCCAACTACACCAAGGACTGGAAGACCGCGGCCAAGGACTCCGTGTTCAAGGCCGCGCAGGAGTCCGAGCGCGACCGCGTGTACTTCAACCCGGCCGTGAAGCAGGGCAAGGCCGACGGCGTGCGCGCCCTGGGCCAGTTCGCCTACTACGACGCGATCGTCGTGCACGGCGACGGTGGCGACAAGACCAGCTTCAGCAACATCCGCAAGCGCGCCCTCGGCAAGGCGAAGCCCCCGTCACAGGGCGGCGACGAGAAGACGTGGCTCAACGCCTTCATGGACGCCCGCGTGTGGGCCATGAAGCAGGAAGCGGCCCACGAGGACGTCTCCCGCATCGAGACCGCGCAGCGCGTGTGGCTCAAGGCCGGCAACTTCGACCTGAAGACGCCGCTGAAGTGGAAGGTCTACGGCGACAGCTACACGATCAACTAGATCGCCGGGTAGTGGACGAAGAGGGGCGCTCCGAGCGGGGCGCCCCTCTTCGGTTTGGCGCGTTCGCGTTCAACGCCTGGATGATGGCGGGCCGCTGCTCGGGGCGCGTGCCGCGCAACGCGATCAGCAGTTCCAGCGCCCGGCTGCGGCTCATCGCTCGTGCCGCGACGACGACAGCGGTGACCAACGGGCCGACGATCGCGATGCTCGACCACATGGGCACCTCCCGCGCTTCGTTGTCTTCGCACCCCAACGATCGCACGAAACCGGCCAGCGATGTCGAGTCGGCGCGACGGCCGCGGGCCGAGTTTCGGTAACCACGCCGCGCAGCCACTTCGCCCAACAGCGAAACTGGCTGGCAGAACAGCCGGGGGCCTCACACGAATGCCTTACTGAGCAGTACTCCCAGGTCAGCGCGACGTGAGTAGTTCACCTCCGCCGGAACAGCCAGGTCGGACACCCACTTCAGATGGCCGTCGTCCCACACTGGCTGTAGAAGTGCAGAAGGGCGCGGTCTACTAGTAGGCTTCACCCTCCTGCTCCACCGCTTACAGCTGGGTCCAGTCGAGCACCGGCGCCGCGAAGTCGCGGATCGACGCCAGCAGGCCGAGCCTGGCCGCCTTGACGGCCGGGTCCTCGGCCATGACCAGCACCTCGTCGAAGAAGGTGTTGATCGGCGCGGTCAGCCCCTCGGCGGCAGCGACGAACGCCGCCAGGCCGGCGACATCGCGCGACACACCGTCGAACGCCTTGTGCAGCGCCACTTCCGCCGGCTCGGTCAGCACCGAGGCATCGTAGGAGGCGACCACGTCCGCCGGGACGATTCGGCGCACGCGCTGCAGAGCCGCAGCGAGAGCGTCGAAGGACTCGTTGCCCGCCAACGACTCCAGCTGCGTCAGCGTCTCGTCGGCCAGCACCGGTGAGTCCGCGAGCGGCAGCACCGCCTGGACGAACCGGTGCTCGTGGCCGGCGTCGAGCAGGGCCTGCTCGTAGCGCCGCACCGCGAACTCGCGCGCCGTCTCCCGCGCCTCGTCCGAGACCTCAAGGCCTTCCGAGGCAAGCGAAAGCGCCACCGGCAACGTGATCTCCCGCAGGTCCGGGAACGCCCGCAGCACGGTCACCGCGCCGAGAGCCGCACGCCGCAGGCCGAACGGGTCGGAGCTACCGGTCGGCTGCGCGCCGATGCCGAACAGACCGGCCAGCAGGTCGAACCGGTCCGCCAGTGACAGCAGGGCACCCGGCACCGACGACGGCAGCGCGTCGCCGGCCGAGCGCGGAAGCTCCATCTCCCACAGGGCCAGCGCGACCTCCGGGGTCTCCCCCGCCCGTTCCGCGTACTCGCGCGCCATCACACCCGCGAGCGACGACAGCTCGATCACCATCTGCGAGCCGAGGTCGAACTTGGCCAGCGCACCAGCCCTGTCCAAAGTCTCGCGATCCACCGAAACGACCGAAGCGAAACGACCTGCCAGAGCAGCGATGCGAGAAGCGCGGTCCGCCATCGAGCCCAGCTTGTCCGCGAACGTCAGCTTCGCGAGACCCGACTTCATCTCCTCGAGCGGAGTCTTGAGGTCCGCCCGCCAGAAGAACGCCGCGTCCTCGTACCGCGCCCGCAGCACGGCCTCGTTGCCCGCCCGCACGAGATCGACGTCGACCTCGCCGTTCGCCACGGCGACGAAGTGCGGCAACAAGGACCCGTCAGCCGACCGCACCGGCAGGTACCGCTGGTGCTTGCGCATCACGGTGGTCAGGATCTGACCCGGCAGCT
Source organism: Lentzea sp. NPDC051838 (assembly GCF_040681245.1). Taxonomy (NCBI): domain Bacteria; kingdom Bacillati; phylum Actinomycetota; class Actinomycetes; order Pseudonocardiales; family Pseudonocardiaceae; genus Lentzea; species Lentzea sp. NPDC051838. The sequence continues at coordinate 325,133 of NZ_JBFAYI010000005.1, read as the reverse complement.
CCAGGTACCGCTCCTCGAACGACCCGAGGATCGGCGTCGGCCACTCGACCAGGTTCGTGACCTCGTCCAAGAGCCCGTCGACCTCGACGACACCGCCGACCGACGCCGCCAGCGCCTGCGCGGCCTCGACGATCGACGCGGCACGAGCGGTGGCGTCGACCTGAATGCCGTGCGACGCGAGGAACTCCGGGTAACCGTCCGCAGTGGACACCTCGACGACCGGCGACGAAGCGGTGCGGTGCACCCGAGTGACAGTCCCGGAAGCCAGCGACGACACCGAGACCGGCACCGGCGTCGACCCCAGCAGGGCCAGCAGCCAGCGAACAGGCCGGGTGAACGACAGCTTCGGGTCGTTCCACTTCATGTTCTTCTCGGCACGCAGGTCCGAGACGACCTCGGCCAGCAACCCGCTCAGCACCTCGACGGCACCACGCCCGGCGTCGGTCTTGGTCAGAGCGACGAACTCGACGTCGTTCTCCACCACACGACCCAGCGCGGACACGTCCACGCCCTGGCCACGAGCGAAGCCCTGCACGGCCTTCGTCGGGTTGCCGTCAGCGTCGAACGCAGCCGAGACCCGTGGACCGCGCACCGTGCGCTCGGCATCCGGCTCGCGCGGCGAAACAGCAGGCACCACAACGACAATCCGGCGCGGAGTCCCGTGCACGGTCACCGCGCCGAAGGTCAACCGGGTAGCGCCGAGCTTGGACGTGACGGCGTCACGCACCGCGTCGACGGTCCGCAGCACCTCGTGCGGCGGCAGCTCCTCGGTCCCGATCTCGAACAGCAGGGTCGAAGGCGCCACAACGTCCTCAAAGGACGAGGGAACAGGAGCCAGAGCCGGAACCTCGGCCACGCCGAGCGGATGCCCGAGCTCCTCACGACGCTCAGCCCACAGCTGAGCGACGCCACGAGCCAGGCCTCGCATGCGCGCGAACGCCCGAGCCCGCTCGGTCGTCGAGATCGCGCCACGGGCGTCCAGCACGTTGAACAGGTGCGAGCACTTCAGCACGAAGCTGTGCGCCGGCACGGGCAGCCGCGCGTCGATCATGCGCTGCGCCTCGCCCGCGAACTCCTGGTAGAGCTTCTTGTTGCGCTCCACGTCCGCGTCGTCGAGGTAGTACCGCGACATCTCGTACTCGGCCTGGCCGAACGCCTCGCCGTAGGAGATACCCGGCGCGTAGGCGATCTTCTTGAAGTGGTCGACGCCCTGCAGCGCCATCATGATCCGCTCGATGCCGTAGGTGATCTCCACCGACACCGGGTCGAGCGTCATGCCGCCGGCCTGCTGGAAGTAGGTGAACTGGGTGATCTCCAGGCCGTCGAGCCAGACCTCCCAGCCGAGACCCCAGGCGCCCAGCGCGGGCGAGGCCCAGTTGTCCTCGACGAACCGCACGTCGTGCGCCCGGACGTCGATGCCCAGGGCTTCCAGCGAACCGAGGTAGAGCTCCTGCGGGTCGCCCGGATCCGGCTTGAGGATCACCTGGAACTGGGTGTGCGTCTGCAGGCGGTTCGGGTTCTCGCCGTAACGGGCGTCGTCCGGCCGCACCGACGGCTCGACGTACGCGACGCGCCACGGCTCGGGACCCAGCACGCGCAGCACGGTCGCCGGGTTCAGCGTCCCCGCGCCCACCTCGGTGTTGAAGGGCTGCACGACGATGCAGCCTCGATCGGTCCAGTACTTGGTCAGCGCGAGCAGCGCGTCCTGCATCGTCAACACGGCACGAGTCTACGAAACAGACAAAACCGCTGGTCAAGGGGCCTTGATCAGGTGGTCTCCGCCACTGTGTCACCCTTTGCACAACCGAGTGGAGCTTCCGCGCGTCTACTTGGAGTACCCGGATGTGCTGAGAGGAGTGGGTGTGGACAACCGGCCGCCGCGGCCAGGAGAACCGAACGGTACTCCCAGGCGACCCTCCGCCCCGCGTCCCCAGGCGGGGCAGCCCCGCCGTCCTCAGGTACCACCGCGCAGCAGCTCAGAGCCCCCGCGCAGGCAGCCGTCCGACCGGTCGGAGCCGCCCCGCAGGGAGCCCCAGAAGCGTTCCGAACCGCCCCGCCGCGAGCAGCCCAGGCGCTCGGAGCCACCGCGACGGGAGTCCGCGAGCCGCGCCGAGCCACCCCGCCGGGACTCCCCGCGCCGTGAACCGGGCCGCGCCGGCTCCTCGGCACCGCGCCCGCGTCCGGTCGCCGACCGCCCGACGGTCCGCACGACACCCGCGAAGGCCAAGGCCGCGGCTCCCCGCCCCAGGCCCGCGACCCGCAGGCCCGCGCCGCCCAAGCGCAGCGGTGCCTCCACCGGCGCCAAGATCTTCGTCAGCATGCTGTCCGCGGTGGTCCTGCTGATCACGGGCGTCGCGTGGAAGAACCTGAAGAGCCTGACGGAGAACCTCACCACGCAGAACCTGGGCATCGCGGACGCCGGCGAGAAGCCCGCGGACGGCGCGATCGACATCCTGCTGGTCGGCATGGACAGCCGGACGGACTCCAAGGGCAACCCGCTGCCGCAGAACATCCTCAACGAACTGCAGGCGGGCGGCAGCGACGACGGCGGGTTCAACACCGACACGCTGATCCTGCTGCACATCCCGAACGACAGCGGCAAGGCCTACGCCGTGTCGTTCCCGCGCGACTCCTACGTGAAGATCGCGGGCGGCTACGGGCGTCACAAGATCAACTCTGCCTACGGTTACGCCAAGGGTCAAGCGGCCGAGAAGCTGCAGGGCAGCGGCAAGCCCGCGCCGGAGATCGAGATGGAGTCGCGCAAGGCCGGCGCGAAGAACCTGATCGACACCATCCAGAACCTGACCAGCGTGACGATCGACCACTACGCCGAGGTCAACCTGGTCGGCTTCTACGACATCACCAAGGCCGTCGGCGGCATCGACGTCTGCCTCAACGCCAAGGTCCGCGACAGCTTCTCCGGCGCGAACTTCCCCGCCGGTCCGCAGACCATCGAGGGCAAGAACGCGCTGGCGTTCGTCCGCCAGCGCCACGGCCTGCCGATGGGCGACCTCGACCGCGTCGTGCGCCAGCAGGTCTTCATGGCGGGCCTCGCCAAGAAGATGCTGTCGGCCGGCGTGCTCACGGACAGCACCAAGCGCACCGAGACGATCAAGGCGGTCAGCGGCGCGATCGTGCTCGACGAGGGCTGGGACATCACCAAGTTCGCCCTGCAGATGAAGGACCTGACGGGCGGCAACATGTCGTTCCAGACGATCCCCACCGGCAACCCGGACCTGCAGACCCCCGAGGACGGCTCCGCGGTCGAGGTCGACGAGTCCGAGGTCAAGACGTTCGTGAAGAACCTCGGCAAGGAAGCGGCGGCGTCGTCGAACGCGCCGGACCCGAAGTTCAACAACGCCTCGGTCACCGTCGACGTCCGCAACGCCTCCGGCACGCCCGGCCTCGCGGCCACCGTGCTGCAGTCGCTCGTCGCGAAGGGCTTCGGCTCTGGCCAGACCGGCAATGCCGAGGCGATGACCAAGTCGGTCGTCCGCTACGGCAAGGGTGGCGAGGACGGCGCCAACGCGGTCCAGAAGGCCCTCGGCGGCGTCAAGATCGAAGAGGACGTCAACGTGCCCGCAGGACACGTCCGCGTGTTCCTCGGCTCGGACTACTCGGGCCCCGGCTCCCAGGGTTTCACCGGTTCCGGAGTACTCGCCCTGGACGGTGCCCGTCAGCAACCGGCTGACCCCGCTGCCCCGAAACCCATCACCGCAGACGGCGTGCGCTGCGTAAACTGATACTGAGAGTAGAGATATATACCCCATTCGGGGGATTCCGGCAGTAAGTTGCGTAAGCGCCGAAGAACTCGCGCCTTCCATCACCGTGAGACCTGCTCACGGGGTGGAGGGACCAGTGCCTACTGCGAACGGCCAAATCGACACAGCGGCGTACCAGCGCGTGCTCGGTGATGAGATCCGCAGCCTTCGCAAGCAGCGCGGATGGACCCGCAAGGAGCTGAACAAGCGGCTGCAGACCGAGATCTCGCTGCAGACGCTCGCGACCTACGAGCTGGGCACCCGGCAGTGCTCGGTGGTGCGCCTGGTGGAGATCTGCCACGCCCTGGACGTTCCGGCACACGAAGTCCTCGCTCGTGTGCACGAACGCTTCTTCGGCGACACCCCCGCCGGCCACCTGACCCTGAACCTCGCCGCCGTCGCCGCGTCCGACAACCCGCGGCTGATCCCGTTGAAGCGTTGGGCCGCAGGGCGTTTGCACGCGTTGCCACCCGGAGCGTCGCCGGAAGTGCATCTCGACCTGCCCGCGTTGGAGAACATGGCCCAGCTGTGCCAGTTGCCGACGGTGGAGCTCATCCGAACCCTGCGTGCGCTGAGCCGCTAGTTGTACCGAACCCAGTTCACGCCAACGGAACGACCGCCCGAAACGGTCACTTCTCCACCGCCGGTAGCATCGCCGGGGTGAACGATTCCCCCGCCCGCCTCCCATTGCGCACCGCGGCCGCAGTGAAACTGGGCAACCTGAGCTCCTCGCTGTCCCAGAAGATGGGTCTCGGCGCAGGCGGCATGATCGGCGGCCGGGTGGCGCTGAAGCTCGACCCGCAGGCGCTGAACCGCTTGACGCAGGGCCGCAAGGTCGCCGTGGTGACAGGCACGAACGGCAAGACCACCAGCACGATGATGCTCGCCAGGGCCGTCGCGGCGCTGGGTGAGGTCGCCACGAACCACAGCGGCGCCAACATGCCCGACGGTCACGTCACGGCGCTCTCGAAGCAGCCGGACGCCCCGTACGCCGTGCTGGAGTGCGACGAGGCCTACTTCCCCGCGGTCGCCGGTGCGAGCAACCCGGCCGTCTGCGTGATCCTGAACCTGAGCCGCGACCAGCTGGACCGCGTCGGCGAGGTGCGCACGATCGAGCGCTCGCTGCGGGACTCGATCAGCCAGCTGCAGAACTGCACGATCGTCGCCAACTGCGACGACGTGATGGTGACGAGCGCGGCGTGGAACGCCTCCAAGGTCGTCTGGGTCGCCACCGGCACCGGCTGGCACCACGACTCGGCGAGCTGCCCCCGCTGTGGCAACCCGATCCGCTGGCAGGGCGAGCACTGGCACTGCACGGGCTGCGACCTCGCGCGCCCGCACCCGAACTGGATCACGGCCGACGAGTCGATGATCACGCCGGAGCACCAGAAGCTGGAGCTGCGCCTCACGCTGCCCGGCAAGTTCAACCAGGCCAACGCCGTCATGGCGTCCGCCGCCGCGCACGCCATGGGTGTCCGCACGGAGGACGCGATCGCCCGGCTGCGCGGCGTCTCCAACGTCAGCGGCCGCTACCGCACGATCCAGCGCAACGGCCGCAGCGCGCGCCTGCTGCTGTCCAAGAACCCCGCGGGCTGGAGCGAGACCCTCACGGTCGTCAAGGAGGCCAACCACCCGGCCGTCCTGGTGATCAACGCCCAGGAGGCCGACGGCCGCGACCTCTCGTGGCTGTGGGACGTCCCGTTCGAGCGCCTGCAGGGCCGGACGGTCATCGCGTCCGGCGAGCGCGCGACCGACCTCGCCGTTCGCCTCACGTACGCCGAGGTCCAGCACACGATCGTGCCCGACCCGCTGAAGGCCATCGACCAGATGCCGCAGGGGGCGGTCGAGGTCATCGCCAACTACACCGCGTTCCGCGACTTGAATGCCAGGGCTGCCGCTGATGAGTGAGTCGACAATCCAGATCGCGCTCGTGCTGCCGGATCTCCTCGGCACGTACGGGGACTTCGGCAACGCCGTCGTCCTCGAGAAGCGCATGACGTGGCGCGGGATCAAAGCAGAGATCGTGCCGATCAACTACGGCGAGCCGGTGCCGGACTCGTGCGACATCTACGTCGTCGGCGGCGGGGAGGACACGGCGCAGACGCTGGCGGTGCAGCACCTGATGGCGCACCCCGGCGTGCAGCGCGCCGCGGCGAAGAACGCCGTCGTGTTCGGCATCTGCGCCGGCATCCAGATCTTCGGCGAGAGCTTCACCCGTGCCGACGGCGAGACGCACCGCGGCATGGGCCTGATCGACTCGTCCTCGCACGCGGGTGGTGTCCGCGCGATCGGCGAGGTCGTCGCCGAGCCCGCGAACGGCCTGTTCGAGGGCCCTCTGCTCGGTTTCGAGAACCACCAGGGCCGCACCACGCTGGGCCCGTCCGCCCAGCCGCTGGCGCACGTCAAGGTCGGCACCGGCAACGACGGCCGCGTCGAGGGTGCTGTTCAGGGCCGGATCGTGTGCACGTACCTGCACGGGCCGGTGCTGCCGCGCAACCCGGCGCTCGCGGACATGCTGATCGAGTGGGCGACGGGCACGAAGGTGGCGCCGCTGGACCTGCCCGCTGTCTCGGCCATGAGGGCAGAGCGGGTCAAGGCAGCGTCGTAGAGCCGTCTATGCGCGCGGGGCGGGCTCGGGCAGCTTCCTGAGCCTCGCCTCCACGCCTGGCCAGATCACGCCCATCACGTACTCGGTCGCGAGCGCGGGCCCTACCTTGGGCCTGCGCTCCGTCCACACCGCGAGCCGTTCCGTCGCCCCGACGACGATCTCCGCGAACGCCTCGGCCTCCAGCGGGTCGATGTCCGGCGTGAACGACGCCAGCACGGCCCCGATCATGTCCGTCTGCTGCTGACGGATGCCTTCCACCTCTTCTTGAGCCGACGGCACGGCCACGGCCGCCTCCTGCCGCAGCAACGCCCACGACCGGCGGTGCTGGTCGATGAACTCGAAGAACGCCAAGAGCCCCAGCCGCAGGAACTCCTCCGGCGACCCAGCGCCCGAGATCGCCGCCGCCGTTTTCTCCCGCAGCTCCGTGCGCGCCCGGTGGATGCAGCCGATGAGCAGGCCTTCTTTCGAGCCGAAGTACTCGTAGAGCATCGGCTTCGAGACGCCGACCCGTTCGGCGATCTCGTCCATCGACGTGGCCAGATACCCCTGCTCGGCGAAGATCTCCTCCGCGACGGTGAGCATCTGCGCCATGCGCTGGGCCTTGGGCATGCGCCGCCGGGGTGCTGGAGCAGTCACGAACGGAGTCTACCGCTCGTAACTTACTTCGAGTAACCTACTGCGAAGTAGGCTCAGCGAGCGGAGGGACTCCCCCATGCATCGAGAGACGAAAGTGCTGGTCATCGGCACCGGCTTCTCCGGCCTCGGCATGGCCGTCGAGTTGAAGCGGCGCGGTGAGCACGACTTCGTGGTCCTCGAAAAGGCCGCCGACCTCGGTGGCACGTGGCGGGACAACTCCTACCCCGGCTGCGCGTGTGACGTGCCGTCGCACATGTACTCGTTCTCGTTCGAGCTGAACCCGAAGTGGTCGCGGATGTTCGCGCAGCAGGGCGAGATCTGGGACTACCTCAAGCACGTCGCCGACAAGTACCGGCTGCGGCCGCACATCCGCTTCAACACCAAGGTCTCCGGCGCGCAGTGGGACGAGGACACCCAGCGCTGGGAGGTCACGACCGAGCAGGGCGACACGTACTCCGCCCAGGCACTCGTCGCGGGCGTCGGCGCGTTGCACATCCCGAACATCCCCGAGCTGCCGGGCATCGAGAACTTCAACGGCAGGACGTTCCACTCAGCGCAGTGGGACCACGACTACGACCTGACCGGCAAGCGCGTCGCCGTCGTCGGCACCGGAGCGTCCGCGATCCAGTTCGTGCCGAAGATCGCCGGGCAGGTCGGCTCGATGAAGATCTTCCAGCGCACGTCGCCGTGGATCATGCCCAAGGCCGACCGCGAGATCAACGGCTGGGAGCAGAAGCTGTTCCGCGCCTTGCCTTTCACGCAACGGCTGTACCGCGACTTCGTGTACTGGACGCGCGAGTCGAGCGCTCTCGGGTTCGCGGTGAACCCGAAGATCATGCGACTCGCGCAGGGCATCGCGTTGCGGCACATGAAGAAGCAGGTGCCGGACCCCGTGTTGCGCCGGAAGCTGAAGCCCGACTACACGATGGGCTGCAAGCGCGTGCTCATCTCCAACGACTTCTACCCCGCGCTGGGATACCCGAACGTCGACCTGGTGACCGACAAGATCACCGAGGTGCGCGAGAACTCCGTTGTGGACAGTGCCGGCGTCGAGCACGAGGTCGACGTCATCATCTACGGCACCGGCTTCCACGTCACCGACTCGTTCGACTACCTGGACGTCCAGGGCAAGGGCGGCGTCGACCTCGCGAAGCAGTGGCGTGAAGAGGGCATCGAGACCTACTACGGCATCACGGTCTCGGGTTACCCCAACCTGTTCTTCCTGCTGGGCCCCAACACCGGACTCGGGCACAACTCGGTCGTGTTCATGATCGAGTCGCAGATCCGGTACATCTCGCAGTGCCTCCGGCTCCTCGACAAACACCGCGCAGCGGAGCTGGACGTGCGAGTGGAGGCCCAGCAGGAGTTCAACCGCGAGATCCAGGGCAAGCTCCGCAAGGGCGTGTGGACCCAGGGCGGCTGCCAGAGCTGGTACCTCGACGCGCAGGGCGTGAACCGCACCGTGTGGCCAGGGTTCACCTGGCGGTACTGGCAGCGGACCAAGCGCGTGCGCGCCGAGGACTACGTGCTCACTTCTCGTCAGACTTCCGAGCGCGAACACGCACCACCACAACGGTGACGACGAGAACTCCGAACGCCGCCAGGACGACGGCGAAGAGCGTTCCATGCGGTACTTCGGGCCAGAAGTAGCGAGCCGCCCGATAAGCGCCGAACATGATCGCCACCGCGAGCACCCACAGGGAGAACTCGCTCGACCCGCTCATACGTCACGCCTGTTGAAGTAAGCCGACGCGGCCATTGCGATGATCAGCGTCTCGAAGAGGAAGACGCTGAAGCTGAGCACCGGGCTGAGCGTCGCGTTGACCTCCGGCACCACGAACGCCAAGCCCGCGATCGTGGGCCACAGGTCCGTGAGGTTCGGAATCCCCAGCAGCGGAGCCGCTGCCACCGGGATCACGTACACCACCGCGATCATGGTGAGCACGGCGCCGATCGTGTTCCTCAGCAGGATCGCCACGCTGACGGTGAAGGCACCGAGAACAGAGAGGTACGCCCCCATCCCCAGGATCGTTCTCATCACCTTCAGGTCCACCGCCGGAGCCTGCCCGCGGGCCGCCGCGTCGACGAGAACGATGAACACGGCACTGAAGACGCCGAGACCGAATCCGAAGATTGCCATCGTGACGCATTTCGCCGCCACCACCCGATGCCTTCGAGGTGCGGCGAGCAGAGTGCCGTGCATTGTGCCGTGCCCGAACTCCGTGCCCACGAAGACCGCGCCGACGACCGCGAATCCCAGCTGCAACAGCAGCAGGGAAAGGGTGATCAGGGCGACACCATCTGTGGCAGCCGGCCCTTGCTGCATGGCCACCACAGCGATCAGGACGGTGGTGGGCGCCATGAAACCGAAGAACGACCACCAGACCGCGCGCTGAGTGCGCAGCCTGATCCATTCCGCGCGGACGAGATTACCCAGTTCCGACCACAGCGGCTTCCCCGTGACAGCGCGCCCGGCGACTTCGTCCGACTCTGAAATTTCGAGATTCTCACTCATCTGCTTCACCGGCTCGCGGGATGGTATTCGATGGCGTGGTCGGTGCTCTCCAGGAAAGCCTGCTCGAGCGAGGTCTCCCTGTCGGCCAGGCCGTACAAGGTGATGCCGTGCGCGGCGGCGAGCTCACCGATCTCGCGCCGTGGCAGCCCCTTGACGTCCAACGTCTCGGAGGCCCCGACCGCTTCGACAACACCCCCGGCGTCCCGCAGCACGCCGGCCAACTGCTCCGGCGAGGCGGTTTCCACGCGCACGTGGTGCCCGATCGTGTTCGCGATGAAGGTGGCCGTGTCGGTGTCCGCGATCAGGCTGCCCTTGCCGATGACGACGACCTTGTCCGCGGTGTGCTGCAGTTCGCCCATCATGTGCGACGACACGAGGATCGTCCGTCCTTCGTTCGCGAACCCGCGCAGCAGGTCACGCGTCCACCGGATGCCGGCCGTGTCGAGGCCGTTGAGAGGCTCGTCGAGAATCAGCACCGGCGGATCACCGAGCAACGCCGAGGCGAGGCCCAGTCTCTGCTTCATTCCGAGCGAGAACGTCCCGCACCGCTTTCGCGCCACCGACTCCAGTCCGGTCAACCCCAGGACCTCGTCCACGCGCCTCGCGGGGATTCCGTTCGTCGCCGCCAGCAACAGGAGATGGTCACGGGCCTTGCGCCCCGGATGCGCGGCGCCGAGATCCAGCAACGAACCGACTTCACGAAGTGGCTCAGCCAGTTCCTGGTAGCGCACGCCGTTGACGGTCGAGAAACCCGCGTCCGGCCGGATCAGCCCGGTGACCATCCGCAGCGTCGTCGACTTCCCCGCGCCGTTGGGCCCGAGGAATCCGGTCACCTGGCCGGGATCAGCACGGAAATGCAGGTCCTGCACCGCGACCCGCCTGCCGAACGACTTCGTCAAACCCGCAACTTCGATCACAACGTTCCGCTTCCTCTCACTCCCTCGTCGGCGGCAGCGACGACGACGCCACCCCATGGCACGGCACCAGAGGTCAACTCCGCAGGTTAAGGTGGACGCGGGAACCCGCCGAGGTCCAATCGGCGGGTTCCCCCGTTACCTCAGGTAACTGCTAGCAGGCCCAGCTCTGTCCCAGCACGTAGCACGCGATGGCCTTGTAGATCTCGTACGCGTCGTAGCCGTTGAGCAGCCACTTGATCCAACCCGGGACGGTGTTGGTCCAGAAGTTCAGGAACGCGGCCCATCCCTTCTTGGCCACGTTGACGAGGTCGTCGAACCACTTGCCGAGGGTCTTGAGGATCGCGATGATCGCCTGACCGATCCCCGCGGTCTCCACGTCGCCGGTGGCCGCCTGAGTCCCGGCAGCCGCCGCGAGCGGCGCCTGCTCGGTCTGCACGGCCAGCGGAGCCGCAGCCGGCGCCGACGTGACGTGCTCGATCGACTGGACCACGGCGGGTGCCGCGGACGCGACGCCGGCGCCGCCGGTCACCAGACCGACCACCACCGCCACTGAAATCAAGAACTTGCGCATTTACATCCTCCATGAATGGATTCATCGGATGGAGGGTCGCGAACACCGCGCGCCAGAAGTTCATTCACTGCCAATTCAGTCGCCGGCCATTCACCAAGCGACCCCCCGGCACAGACGTTACCGCAGAAACAAACATTGCGACAACCGAACCTGGCGACTCGCGCACATAATCTCGACCGTTAGCGCGCATCATTCAAGGCCAGACACCGCCGAAAGGGTGACCCGGTCAAGTGTGGACCCGGTTCCCCGCCTCGGCGCATTCCCGTCAAATACTAAACTGTCCGGAATTCGAATTGCATCGACCGCTGCTCGAACAGGCCGGAAAAAGCCTCGGCGCGCAGGGCTTGAACCACACCAAGCACCCTGCGCGCCGAGGACTACGCCTTCACCACCGCCAGAACTACGGCTTCACGATGACCTTCAGTGCGGTCCGCTCGTCCATCGCCTGGTAGCCCAGGGCGACATCGTCGAGCGAGACCGTCTTGTCGAACACGGGACCGGGGTCGATCCGCCCGGCGAGCACGTCGGCCAGCAGCTCCGGCAGGTACGCGCGCACCGGCGCGACCCCGCCACCGATGTTGATGTTGCGCCCGAACAGCTTGCCGAGCGGCAACCCCTTCATCTCGTGCGGCACGCCGACGTAGCCGATCTTGCCGCCGTCGCGCACGATGCCCATCGCGGTCTCCCACGACTGCTCGGTGCCGACGCACTCCAGCACGGCCGACGCACCGAGGCCGCCGGTCATCTCCTTGATGCGCTCGATCGCGGCCTCACCGCGTTCGGCGACCTGGTCCGTGGCGCCGAAGAGCTTCGCGATCTTCGCGCGGTCCTCGTGCCGGCCCATCGCGATGATCCGCTCGGCACCGAGGCGCTTGGCCGCGAGCACGCCGCACAGGCCGACCGCGCCGTCACCGACGACCGCGACCGTGCTGCCCGGCCCGACACCGGCGCCGATGGCCGCGTGGTGGCCGGTGCCCATGACGTCGCTCAGGCTCAGGAACGCGGGGAGCAGGTCGGGCGAGGCGTCGGCGGGGACGCGCACGAGGGTGCCGTCGGCCTGCGGCACGCGCACGGCCTGACCCTGGCCGCCGTCGCTGCCCTTGCTGCCCCAGAAACCGCCGGCGCGGCACGACGTCTGCAGGCCGGCCGCGCAGTACGCGCAGGTGCCGTCGCTCCACACGAACGGCGCGATGACGCGGTCGCCGACGTTGACGGTCTTCACCGCGCCGCCGACCTCCTCGACGATGCCGAGGAACTCGTGCCCGATGCGCTGCCCGCCCTCGCGCTTGGCGACACCCCGGTACGCCCACAGGTCGCTGCCGCAGATGCACGCCAGCTCGACCCGGACGACGACGTCGGTCGCGTCCACGATCGATGCGTCCGGCACCTCCTCGACGCGGATGTCACGGGTGCCGTAGATCGTCGTAGCCCGCACCGGGCGCCTCCTTGGTCTCGTTGCTCAACCGTTACATGGTCCTCCTGCACCGGCCTTCGCGCCGAATCGAGACACTGTGGAATTGCTTACTCATGCTTAGTATCGAGAACGTGCTGATCAACACGCGCGGTATCCGCTATGCGAAGGCGTCCCGGTTCGAAGCGCCCACACCGGTCGAATGGGACGGCGTGCGGGGCTCCTCGCAGCGCGGCCCCGCCTGCCCGCAGCCGCCGTCCGGCCTGCTCCCGGTGGTCGGCGACTCGACGGTGGGCCTGACGTTCGACGAGAACTGCCACGTTCTGAGCGTCACCGCCCCCGAGGACGCCGCCGGACTGCCCGTGATGGTCTGGTTCCACGGCGGTGCCTACGTGACCGGCAGCGGCGAGTCGGTGAAGTACGACGCGGACCTGCTGGCCGCGGAAGGCGTCGTGGTGGTCAGCGTCAGCTACCGCGTGGGCGTCTTCGGCTACCTGCGGGACAACCTGGGCCTGCAGGACCAGTTCGTCGCGCTGCGGTGGGTGCGCGACAACATCGCTTCCTTCGGCGGCGACCCGTCCAACGTGACCGCGTTCGGCCAGTCCGCGGGCGCCGACTCGGTCTACGCGCTGATGCTCGGCGACACCGAGAACCTCTTCCACCGCGCGATCCTGCAGAGCGCGCCTCTGGGTGCCCGCGGCGGCGATCGTGCGGAGATGACGGCGGCCCTGCGCGACTTCATCGACGTCGACACCTCGACCTCGGTGGACGAGGTGCTGGCCGTCCAGAAGGACGCCATGGCGATGGCCGCGGCGCGCTTCTCCCCCTCAGGTGGCATGCCGTTCGCGCCGGTGCTGGACTCCGTCGACCTCTCGGCCGCGGCGTCCCGCGTCGAGCTTCTGATCGGTCACACCGCGGACGACGGCAGCCCGTACGTGCCGAGCCGCGAGTACTGGGAGGCGGCGACCGAGCTCATCTTCGCGGGCCCTGCCCGTCAGCTGGCCGAGGACTGGACCGCGGCCGGAGGTCAGGTCGCGACCTACAACTTCAAGTGGAAGCCCTCCGACGCTCCCTGGGGCGCGTGCCACTGCATGGAGCTGCCGTTCCTGTTCGACGCTCCCGGCTGGGAGGGCGCGGGCATGCTGGCTGGCCAGGAACCGGACGCCGACCTCGCGAAGACCATGCGGAGCCTGTGGACGGGGTTCGCCCGAAACGGGTTGGACGCGCTGCCGTCGCGCTCGCTTGAATTCGGTGAATGACCGACCGCGAGCGTTTGCGCACCACGTTCGGCGAGGACGCGGCCCGCTACCACCGGGCCCGTCCCACCTATCCCGCCGAGCTGTTCGCGCGGCTCAGCGGCCCGCGCATCCTGGAGATCGGCCCAGGCACGGGCCAAGCCACCCTGCCGCTGACTCTTCTCGGCGAGGTGACGGCGGTCGAGCTGAGCCCGGAACTCGCCGCCGTCGCACGTCAGCACGCTCCCGCAGCTCACGTGGTGGTGGCGAACTTCGACGAGTGGCCACTTCCGGACCCGTTCGACCTGGTGGTGTCCGCAACGGCGTTCCACTGGCTCGACCCGGCCACCCGGATGACCCGCTGTGCCGAGGCACTGCGGCCGGGAGGGGCGCTGGCCGTGATCTCCACGCACCACGTCGCGGGCGGCACCGAACAGTTCTTCGTGGACGTCCAGGACTGCTACGAGCGCTGGGATCCATCCACTCCCCCGAATCTTCGGCTGTCCCGAGCCGACGACATCCCTCGGGAGCTCGACGAGTCGGCTGCGTTCGAGGCACCCGAGTTCTTCCGCTACGAGTGGGAGCAGGCCTACGACACCGAGGCGTACGTCGACCTGCTCCTCACGTACTCGAACCACATCGCGCTACCGAGCCAGAACGAGCTGATCGCGGACATCCGGCAGCTCATCGACACGCGCTACGGCGGCTGGGTCACCAAGCGGTACCTGACCCAGCTCGCCGTCGCTCGTGTCAGGGCCGCCGCGCCCGCCTCGTCATGACCACTCCGGCACCGACCAGCACGAGGCCGGCCAGACCGAACGGCACCACGTCGAAGCCGGTGAACGCCAGGTCGTCGACATCGGCCGACTGCGCGGCCGGGGTCTGGGGCGCACCTCCACCAGGCGGTGGCGGCGGCGTCTCGGTCTTCGTCGACGGAGGAGTCGTCGGCGGGGTCGTCGGTGGGGTCGAGGTCGGGGTCTCGCCCGGCTTGCAGCCCGTGTGCGCGGGGTTCGAGCGGCCGACGCCGTGGTTGGCGTCGCACTCGTAGCCCTTGTTCGCGTCCGAGCCGCCGGGCATCTGACCGTTCGGGTTCTTGTTGTCCGCCTTGCCGACACAGCCCGCGCAGGGCTTGCCGACCGCTTCGCCGTTGCCGTTGCCGTTCAACGACGGCGAGCCGTCCCGCGTCGAGTCGTACGGGCCGTGCACGTTCGCACCGTTGCCGCTGAAGTCCGCGTTCGACGGCGGCTGGGGCACCGAGGTGTCCTGAGGGGACGGTGTGGGTGAGACGTGCGGGTTGTTCGTGATCCCGTTCCCCTGGCCGTTGCCGGGGTCGGCGAGTGCCATGCCGAGACCGGGCGCCAGTGCCAGCGCGGCGGCGGCCGCGAGGGCAGGGAGGAGCCGAGTTGCTTTCATGCCCGAGATATAGGACGGCCCGTGACCCGCGTTACACCAGGTCACGGACCGTCCACAAGACACTACGAACAGGTGATGCGCGGGGTCGCCCAGTCACCGTGGTCGGAGTTGATGTTGTCTCCCGCGTCGGTCAGCACCAGGCGCAGGGTCTCCGCGTTGGTCAGCGACGCGGTGAGCTTCTTGGCCGCGTTGTCGGCGGTCAGCGTGCCCGAGTCGGCGACCTTGGTGTCGTCCGCGAAGACCTGGAAGATCACCGATCCCTTGCCCGCTCCCACCTCGTCGTCGATGCCGACGTCGACCGTCAGCGACGAGCACTTGCGGCCGAGGTAGAACTCGATCGTCGACGCGGCGTGCGCACCGAAGCCCTTGGGGTGCGTGACACCGTTGATCGTCAGCGTCTTGCCGTCACCGGCGGCCTGGTTGCCGACGGACCTGTCGATCTCGACCGGACCCCAGCCGTTCGTGGACGAGGAAGCCTCGAACGCGGACAGGTCCGAAGTACCCGCCGGCGGGGTCGGGCGTGGACCGGTGTCGCCCTTCGACACGCGGTAGATCACGGTGGCGAGTGACGGCACCGAAGCCGAGATCGCACCGGTCGTGGTGCGCGTCGACTTGGTCCACAGGTCCTTCAGCACGGCCGGCCCGGACATGCCGATCTCGGACAGGGAGGTCGAGATCGTCTGCGTCGAGCCGGACTTGTTGAACAGCGCCACGGCCTTGTCACCGTTGGCCAGCGGCTTCACGATCACGTCGACGCCGGTCTTGCCGGTGGTCTTGATGCGCTTGCCCTGCTTGCCGAGCTTGTCCTGGTCGACCGCGATGACGTCCTTGTTCTCCAGGATCGTGAACGTGTCCTGGTTGACCTTGCGCAGGTCCGAGCCGATCAGCAGCGGTGCGGCCATGATCGCCCAGAGCGAGAAGTGGCTGCGGTACTGGGTGGCGGACATCTTGCCGTTGCCGACCTCGAGCATGTCGGGGTCGTTCCAGTGCCCAGGCCCGGCATAGGAGTCCAGCACGACGTTCTTCTCGTAGATGTCCATCGTGCGCGGCCAGGTGTCGTTGATGTCCCCGGTCGTGCGCCACAGGTGGCCGGTGTCCGAAGCCCACTCCCACGGCTTGTTCTGGCCCCACTCGCACAGGCTGAACACGATCGGCCGGCCGGTCTTCTTCAGCGCGTCCCGCATCTTGCGGTAGCGCTGCTTGGCGTCCACGCCCTGGTTGTTGCAGTTGTCGTACTTGAGGTAGTCGACACCCCACGACGCGAACTGCTGCGCGTCGGACTCCTCGTGGTTCAGGCCGCCGGGAAATCCGTTGTCCTTGTTGCAGGTCTTGGTTCCGGCGCTCGTGTAGATGCCGAACTTCAGACCCTTCGAGTGCACGTAGTCCGCGACGGCCTTGATGCCGTTCGGGAACCGCGTCTTGTTCGGGACGAGCTTGCCGTTGGCGTCACGGGTCTTCTCGGCCCAGCAGTCGTCGATGTTGACGTACTCGTAGCCCGCGTCCTTCAGACCCTTGTTCACGAAGATGTCGGCGATGCCCTTGACCATCGCCTCGTTGAACTCACCGCGGCAGGCGGTGGTGTTCCAGTTGTTGAAGCCCATCGGCGGGGTCAACGCCAGACCGTCCGGCAGCGCCTGTGCGGCAGGCGCCACCAGCACCGCGCTGACCATTGTGGACAGCACGGCCAAGGCGAGAGTGCGCATGGAAATTCCTCTCGGAGTACAGCAGGGGGTCACGCTGGCAGACCCCAGGGCTTGCCCGGGGTCGTGATGCTGACCGGCTTGACAGCCAGGTCGGGGCGGCGGCCCCTGGGATGCACCAGGACTTCCTGACCGCGGCGCAACGGGATCTCGAACGTCCCGTCACCGCGGTCGTGGTACCGGACCGGCCGACCACCCGGCGTCACGACGGACACCGGGCCTTCGATTCCGTGCCTCAGCACCAACGGCTCACCCGCGCGGCTGCGGACGAGCACGAACTGCGTCTTGCCACCGGAACGCTTCGCGGTGACGGAGAAACCACCCTCTGCCGAGTGGTCGGCGATCACGACGTCCGGCCATGCGGACGGCACCGCCGGGAACACCCGGACCACGCCACCCCAGCTCTGGCACACGAAGTCGTGGATCGTCTGCGCACCGGACAACGGCGTCTCCACGACCGGCCCGGCCTCGGTGTACATGGTGTTCTCCAGCACCGGGTAGCGCTTCGTGGTGTCGAACATCTTCACGAAGTACCCGTAGGCCTCGTCGCCGCGGAACATGCGCGCGGCGATCGAGCCGGACCCGGAGTAGCTGTAGCCGCGGTGCGCGGGTTCCAGCGACATCCAGTGGTGCAACGACTTCTCGATCAGCTCTCGGTTCTCCGGCTGGTCCCAGTTCACCGTCATCAGCGGGAACGTGGCGAGCAGGTGCGAGAAGTGCCGGTGCGAGTTCACGAACGGCACACCGGCGCCGATCATGAACCCGTTGGCATCCACGGGGTACGGGGTGAGGTCGCGCAGGATCTCCTGCCACTTGGGCTCAAGCGGGTCGTTGATCTTGAGCAGCTTCGCCGAGTCGATCAGCGTCTGCGCACCCCACCGGATCAGCTGCAGGTCGTAGTTGCAGTCCGGCGCGTCGCCGTACTCGGGCGAGGTCGTGACGTCGAGGTGCAGCTTCCCGTCGTTGCCCTTCTTCAGGAAGTGCAGGTAGTAGTTGATCGACCGGCGCAGCAGCGGGAACACGACGTCGGCGAGGATCCGGCTGTCCATGCTGTGCCGGTACGACAGCCAGACGTTGTGCAGCCCCCACGTGAGGTTGCCGAGCTCCTTCACCCCGGTGCCGCCGCTGCCCGGCTCGTACAGCGTTCCGGCGTTCGACGTGGTGCGGTCGGTGCTGCGGCCGACACCCGCCGAGTCGTGCCGGTACTGCTCCTTGACGTTGAGCGCCAGCTGTTCCTGGTTGTTCTTGAGAGTGCTGGTGATCGAGTCCAGCTCCAGGTGGTTGGAGCCGTGGATGAGCCAGTACTCCAGCTGGACGTTGAGGTTCCACCACGCGGCGGCCCACGGCGTCTTCTCGAGCCACGGCCCGGTCGTCGCCATCACCGGGCTGCCGGCGCGCGAACCGGACGCGACCTTGTAGAGCTGGATCCAGTAGAACGACTGCAGCCGCTGCTCGCCGAACGACAGGAAGCTCTTCCGGTAGAAGGCGTTCCACCACTTGCGGTGCTCCCTGGTCAGCAGCCCGCCGAGCACCGCGGCTTCCCTCACCGCCTTCAGCACTCGCTGGTCGGCGTCGGCATCGGGATAGGTGTGCGCGACCGACAGGAGGATGCGCTGCGTGCGTCCGGTCGTGATGATCCGGAAAGCGGTTGCCGTCTGCCCGCCCGCGTTCAGGGCCTGCGTCACCAGCGTCTCGCGGCCGTCGGCTTTCGTCACGGGGTCGGGGTTGAGCACGTACCCGTCCGGCAGCGGGTTGAAGTCCGCGCGCGGCGGGATCGCCTTGGACGGCACGAACTCCAGCACCGGCTTCTCGTCTTTCGACGCCGTCACCTGCAACGACAGCACGGACCGGGTGGAGTGGACGTAGGCGACGAACGAGATCACGCCCAGCGAGGTGGTCACGGTTCCACGCAGCTCGGCGTTCCACAGGTCGAGCCGCCAGTCGACGGCCGTGACGGTGCCCGCCGCGGTCAGCTTCAGGTTGCCGACCGGCAGTCTGCACACGCCGAACTGGCTGCCGCCGGTCGTCCGATGGTCCTGCACATCCGCGTGCTGCACGGTGAAGCGGACGGTGTTGCCCTCCGCGTACACGACGCTGCCGAGCCGGCCGTCACCGAGGAACGGCGCCTGCCCGTACTGGGTCGGCGGCCGCTGCCAAACGAGATCCTGCGCCCCGATGAACTTTTCCCAGTCCCGCTCCGACATGCCGTCGCAGTCGAAGACATCCGAGGACACGGCCTCTTTCCCGGTCGCTACCCCCGTGTGGGTGAGCAGCACCGCCGCTGTCGTTCCACCGAGAAACCCCCGCCTGTCAACGACCATTGCCCACTCCTCGCCCGCGCATGACGAACCCTCACGTCTTGCTGCGCGGCGGTGCAGCCTGGTCCAGACAACGGGAAAGGTAGGAGTTCTGGGTCATATCGCGCAAGACCCCACTACACGCAACACGAAGCAACAACCGGGTGCTGTTGCTCCTGCCCGATGGGCAAAACGCCTAGGATGTCCCGCCAAAGGGGCGGGGAGAAGTCGCACGAGCCGTGCCCTTGCTATTGGGAGGTGGCATGGCCGTGTCGACAACGGCGTTCAACGAGGGCAGGGTCCCCCAGCGGGGCCGTCCTCGCGACGCCAGCAGGGACGACGCATTACGTCAGGCAGCACTCGAGGTGATGGCGGAGGTCGGGTACCGAGCCCTCACCATGGACGCCGTGGCAGCACGCGCCCGCGCGGGCAAAGCCACGATCTACCGGCGCTGGGAGTCGAAGCTCGATCTCGTGATCGACACGTGCACCCAGCTCGCCACGCAGAACCTCGCGGCACCGGACACCGGCTCACTGGCCGGCGACCTGCGCGAGTTCCTCTCGTCGTTCGCCGCGTTCCTCTCCGGACCGATCGGCAAGGCAGCCCAGGCACTCGTCGGCGAACTGCCGCACGAGCCGGAGCTGGCCTCGGCGTTCCGGGAGACGTTCCTGATCTCGCAGCGCGACGTCCTGCGCGGAATCCTCGACCGCGCGGCCGAACGGGGCGAGCTGAAGGCCGACGCCCCGCGCGGCATGGCCGTGGAGATCGCGGGCGCGGCGTTGATCTACCGGCTGATGCTCACCGGCGACCCGCTCGACGAGCCGTTCGTGGAGAAGGTCGTCGAGCAGGTCCTCTTACCGTTGGTGCACGTGTAGTGCCATGACCGCCAACCTTCACCGCGTCTTTCACCACTCAGCAGGGCACCTCGCGGCGCCGGCCCCGCGCCCCCATATGCCCGATATGAAGGCGCGGGGCCAGCGCCGCGATGCACCCGTCTGACCGGCGAAATACGGGGCAAAGGCTGACGGTCATGGCACTAACGGAACAGCTTGCGCACGAGCGCGAAGCCGACCACCGCACCCACTGCGATCAGCGTGTACTTGACCTTGGGCTGGCTCAGCACGTCGAGCACGGACGACTTGCCCTGCTCGACGAGCTTCTGCGGGTTCGCCCGCTCGCTGAGCTCGTCCAGGGTGGCGGCCAGCGCGGTGCGAGCCTGCTCGATCTCGCGCTGGATGGTGTCGGGATCGCGGGCCACATGTCCTCCTAGCAGCGGTTCTGCCAGCAACCGTAGTGGACGGCCGGGTGTGCGGCTTCGAGCGACCCGGGAGAGCGAGTACATGGCGGGCCTATAGGCTTCCACGTGAGGGGTCGTAGCCCAATTGGCAGAGGCACTGGGTTTAGGTCCCAGCCAGTGGGGGTTCGAGTCCCCCCGACCTCACTCGCAACTGGGTGAGCTGTGCTCATGGGGAGCATTCGCCCAGGTCGCTCGTCGTGTTTTCTGGGGGCGAAGCCCCCAGACCCCACCCGGCGGGCTGCGCCCCCGGACCCCTGCGGTCGGTCCGCCCGTTCAGCGATCGCCCACCCCGCGAAGCTCATCGCGTCGACTGGCTCGCCGCCCACCGAGCCACCTCGGACCGCGTCGTCAGGTCGAGCTTCCGCCGCACCCGTTGCAGGTGCGTCTCGACCATCCGCTGCGAGATCCGCAGCTCCTCCCCGATCCCCACGTTGGTCCGCCCGGCCCCGACCAGCGCCGCGACCTGCCGCTCACGATCACTGAGCTCCGGCGGCTCGTCCGCCAGCGCGTAGGCCACGGCCTGTTCGCGCGTCATCTCCCGCCCCTCAGCGAGGCACGTGTCCGCACCGCGCAACGCCGCCCGTGACGCGCGCACGACCTCGATGACGTCCGCGTGCCACACCAGATCGACCGCGAACGCACCCTCTCTGAGGCACGACGCGGCGCCCACGAGCCTCAGTGCCCGGCGCGGGTCGCCACGCCGGTACGCGATCAACGCGAGGCCTTCCAGCACGTCCGCCACCCAGAACCCCGTGTGCCACGACCGCAGCGACTCCAGGAACAACTCGGCGGCGACCGCGAGCTCGTCACGTTGCAACGCGCGCACACCGACCGTGTGCAGGAAGACCGACAACCTGCGCGGTGACGCCAGACGCCGGTGCACGGGCAGTACGTCGGCGATCAGTCCGTCCGCGAACTCCACATCGCCCGCGCGCAGTGCCGCCCACGCGAGGTTGTGTTCGATGATCGCGAGGTCCAGCGGGTCCGCCGTCGGGGCAAGCAGCGCGATGGCTTCCTCGTAGTACTTGCGGGCCTCGCCGTTGCGGTCCGCCCGGACATGCTCGCCGGCCAGCGCGTTGAGGGCCTGGGCGAGCAGCACCGGCTCGCCCAGCTCACGGCCTAGCGCCACGGCCTGCTCGGCCCAGCTCATGCCCTCGTTCGACTCGGTGCCCGCGAGATAAGCCAGGTGGCACAAGGCGAGGCAACGCACGGCAGGTTCATCGACCGCCGACCTCACGGCGGCTTCCAGCAGCGCCCTCCCCTGCGACACCTGTCCCTGGTCCCTCCACGCCGCGGACAACATCGTCGCGAGCTTCAGATAGCTCGGATCCGAAACCCGAGCAGCCCAGTCGACCGCACACCGCAGGTTGCCGCACTCAGTGATCAACGGGTCGACGACCTCGGGCGTCGTGAAGACGGTCGCGGTGAACCGGGTCCACTCCTCAGCGAACCTGCGCGCCACCGCCCCCAGCACCACCTCCGACTGTTCAGCGAGTTTTTCCCTGCCGTACAACCGAACCGACTCCAGCTGCTCGAACCGGCCTGCCCCGCCGGACGTCAGCAGCGACTTGGCCACGAGCGACGACAGCAGCGCCAGCACTCGGTCCGCGGGCAGGTCGCACGCCGCCACCGCCACGTCGAGACCGAAGCCGCCGGGGAACAGCGAGAGGCACCGGAACGCGTGCTGCTCGTCCAAGCTGAGGTGGTCGTAGCTCCACTCGATCGCGGCACGCAGGCTCTGGTGGCGTTCGGCCGCGGTGCGGTTGCCGCGGTTGAGCAGCTCGAGCCGGTCGGGAAGGCGCGCCAGGAGCTCCGGCACCGGCAGGACGGTCACGAGCCGGGCCGCGAGCTCTATCGCCAGGGGAAGCCGATCCAGCCGGGCGCACAACGCGTGCAGTGCCTCGAGATCGTCGAACCTCAGGTCCAGCTGGTTGGCCTGCGCGCGGTCGGTGAACAGCTCCACCGCGCACGCCAGAGGCAACGGCTGCACCGGGAACAGCACCTCGCCCGGCACCCTCAGCGGTTCGCGGCTCGTCGCGATCACCCGGATTCCCGGGCAGCCGAGCAGCAACGGCTCCAGCAGCGCCGCGCACTCCGCGGCGACGTGTTCGCAGTTGTCCAGCACCAGCACCATCGTCCGGCTCGCCAGCGCGTGCACGAGCGTGCTCAGCACGGGTTCGCGGGTGACCTCGCCGATGCCCAGCGCCGTCGCGCACGCTCGCGCCACCTGGCCGGAAACCGAGGAGAGCTCGACCCGTTCCGCGAGACCCCGCGTGAACTCCTTGGCCAGCCTGGTCTTTCCGACACCGGCCGGTCCGACGAGAGTCAGAACACGAGCGTCGGAAAAACCCTCGAGACGATCGAGTTCCGCGGCACGGCCGATGAAGCTGTCCAACTCCGTCACGGGTTCGTTGACGCGCTGCCGGTAAGCCCGCTGACGGCAGGCGTTCGAGCAGTACCGCGCGTGTCTGCGCCGGGAGGTGGCGGTCGCGGCGCCGCAGGTCGCACACGTTCCCACCTGTTCGGCCATCGAACTCATCGTAGTCACACGATTACTGGGCGGAAAGGCCTTTCCCGGCACGTTGTGGACCAATGGCCCGTCAACGCGTATACATCGGATCTGTCGCCGCCGCGACCGAGGTTCTGGGAGGACTGGACATGCGGTTGATCCCCGTGCGATGGCGCGCGGCAGGAGCACTGACCGTCGTATTGGCAGCGAGTGTCGCAACCCCTGTGACAGCAGCAGAACCAGCGGCAACCGGCGTCTGGCCGAAGGCTGTCGTGGAGCTGTCGAACGGTGTGCCGACGCTCTCGGTGACCCGTGGCGGCACGACTGTGCTGGAGCCGAGCCCGCTGGGCGTGGTGACGGAAAGAGCGGATCTTTCAGGTGGACTGAAGTTGATCGGCCGGTCCGAGCGACGCGTCTTCGAGCACTACACGGCGTCGTCGGGCAAGCAGAAGCAGCGCTCGGTCCAGCACAAGGAGGAGCGCTACACGTTCGCTGGAGCCGCGAACCTCGACGTCGTCGTGCGGACAGCGGCGGACGGGGTCGCGTACCGGTACGAGCTGCCGGCCGGACTGGGCAACGTGCTGCGCGAGACGTCGGCGTTCACCGTTCCCGCGGCCTCGACCGCGTGGATCGCGAAGTACCGGCGCGACTACGAGAACCCGTTCGTGCAGACCAACGCGGCGACCGCGGAGTCCGCCGAGTACCTGCACCCGGCGTTGTTCGAGAACCAGGGCGTCTACTCGTTGCTGACCGAGTCCTCTGTGGACGGTCGGCACTCGGGCAGCCATCTCGTGCACACCGCCGGTTCCGGCGTCTACTCGATCAAGTACTGGGACGAGAAGGTGCTCGTCGACGGGCCGTGGCAGTCGCAGTGGCGCACGGCGATCATCGGCACCCTCGCGGACGTCTCGACGTCGACGCTCGTGGACGACCTCGCACCGGCTTCGAAGGTCCGCGACACGTCGTGGATCGAGCCGGGCAAGGTGTTCTGGAGCTGGCTCGCCGGTGGCCGGGAAGCCGGTCAGAGCCTCGCGATGCAGAAGCAGTACGTGGACTACGCGGCGCAGCACGGCTGGCCGTACGCGCTGGTCGACGCGGGCTGGTACTTCGACCCGAACTGGGACTACGACCCGTCGTGGGAGCAGACATCGTGGATTCCACAGCTCGTCTCGTACGCGCGCGCTCGTGGCGTGAAGATCCACCTGTGGATCCACTACGACGAGCTCGACACTCCCGCTGAAAGCGCTGCCCGCCTGGCGTTGTTCGAGAAGTGGGGCATCGCGGGCGTGAAGATCGACTTCATGGACTCCGACGGGCAGGACCGCAACCGCTGGTACGACCGGATTCTCTCGGAGACCGCGCAGCACCATCTGCTCGTGAACTTCCACGGCTCGACGATCCCGCACGGTCTTCACCGCACGTGGCCGCACGTCATGACGATGGAAGCCGTGCACGGTGGTGAGAAGTCCTCGGGTCTCACCGGGACACACCTGACGTCGCTGCCGTTCACGCGCGGTGTCGTCGGTGGCATGGACTACACGCCATTGGCTTGGCACCGTCCGTCGCGCACCACGTCCGACGCGCACGAACTGGCGTTGACCGTGATCTACGAGTCGGGTCTCGCGAACCTGGCGGGCAAGCCGGAGGACTACGCGGCGCGGCCCGTCGCGGAACGGTTCATCGACCAGGTGCCGACCGCGTGGGACGAGACGCGACTGCTGTCCGGACGTCCCGCCGACCACTCGGTGTTCGCACGGCGGTCGGGTGACCGGTGGTTCATCGGCGGCGGCTACTCCGGTGCCGCCAGGACGGTCCAGGTGCCGTTCTCGCTGCCTTCCGGACGGTGGCGGGTGGAGATCACCCGGGACGGTCCCGCAGGGCTCGTGCGCGAAGTTCGGTCCGTGCGCGCCGGCGACGTGGTGACGCTGGACGTGGCGGCCAACGGTGGCTTCGCGGCCATCGCGTGCCGCGGGAACTCCTGTGAGCGGCCGGTGTCGGCGGTGCCGTCGACTTCGGTGTCCACGGCCTCGAAGGGCTTCACGGTGACGGGTCTCTTCACCACGAAGCAGGACGTGCGTGGCGTGACGCTGGCACCGCGCGTGCCCGCCGGTTGGTCCGTGCAGGGCGCGCCGGTGAAGGCTCGCAACGTCCGCCAGGGACAGGCGTTGTCGGGCTCGTGGACGGTCGTGCCGCCCGCGCAGCCTTCGTCCTACGGCTACTTCGACATCCCGGTCGTGGCTTCGTTCAACGGTGGCGTGGAGTCCGAGAAGACCGCGCGCGTACACCTGGTGAAGCCGTTGCCCGACGGCTGGTCGTACCTGTCGGATCGGTCGTGGGTGTCCGCGGTGGGTGGTGACGGTCCGGTCGAGAAGGACCTCACCAACGGCAACGCGGCCGCGGGTGACGGTCGTGGCATCGCGATCCGCCGCACGACGTTCGGCAAGGGACTCGGCACGCACGCGTCGTCCGAGATCACCTACCAGCTCGCGGGCTGCAGTGGTTTCGCGGCTTCGGTCGGCGTCGACGACGAAGCCGGCCTGGACGTGGCCCGGCAACGCGTGGGCGGCACGGTGGCGTTCCAGGTGATCGGTGACGGCAAGGTCCTGGCCGACACCGGTGTGCTCGGCGTGCGCACGCCTGCCCGCGACCTGGCGGTGGACGTGACCGGCGTGAGCACGCTCACCCTGCGCGTTCTCGACGGCGGCGACGGCACCCAGAACGACCACGCTTCTTGGGGCGACGCAAGGATTCGCTGCACCTAGCCCGGTGGTTGCGCGGAGGCCGGGGTGGGCTTGCTCACCCCGGCCTCCACGTAGCTTGGATCGCATGAACCTCGTCGACTGGGTCACCGACCTGATGAACACGGCCGGCGCACCCGGAGCGGCGTTGGCGATCGCGCTGGAGAACCTGTTCCCGCCGCTGCCGAGCGAGGTTTTCCTGCCACTGGCCGGTTTCACGGCGGGCCAGGGAAAGATGTCGCTGTTCGACGCCGTCCTGTGGACCACGTTCGGCTCGGTAGCCGGCGCCTTGATCCTCTACTGGGTCGGCGCGCTGCTCGGCCGCGACCGCGTGCGCCGGATCGCCGCGCGGATGCCGTTGGTGCGAGTGTCCGATGTGGACAAGACCGAGGCGTGGTTCCTGCGCAACGGCTACCGGGCGGTGTTCTTCGGCCGGATGATCCCGGTGTTCCGCAGCCTGATCTCGATTCCGGCGGGCGTCGAGCGGATGAAGCTGGTGCCGTTCCTCGCCTACACCGCCGCCGGCAGCCTGGTGTGGAACACGGCGTTGATCTTCGCGGGCTACCTGCTCGGCGACAACTGGCACCTGGTCGAGCAGTACGTGGGCATCGCGTCGAAGGTCGTGCTGGGCCTGGCGGTCGTGGCCGGAGTGATCTTCGTGATCACCCGGCTGGCACGCCGTCGAGGTGCCTCATCAGCTCGCGGACGGCGCTCCGACCGGCTCGGTTCGCGCCGATAGTGCTCGCCGACGGCCCGTAGCCGACGAGGTGGATGCGCGGGTCCGAGACCACTCGGGTGCCGTCGACCTTGATCCCGCCGCCGGCCGCCCGCAGGTGCAACGGCGCGAGGTGGTCGAGATCGTGCCGGAACCCTGTTGCCCACAGGATGACGTCGGCGTCGAAGTGCTCGCCCGAAGCCCATTCGACGCCATCGGGCGTGATTCGTTCGAACATCGGCTTGCGGTCCAGCACTCCTGATGCGATCGCGGCTCGCGTCTGATCGGTGAGCGCCAGCCCGGTCACGCTGACGACGCTGCGCGGGATCAGTCCCTTGCGGACGCGTTCGTCGACCATCCCGACGACCCAGCGGCCGTAGTCCTCGGTGAACGGACCTTCGCGCCACACCGGTTCGTGCCGCGTGACCCACCGGGTCTCCGACGCGAACGGCGCGAGCTCCATGAGCAGCTGCGTCGCGGAAGCACCGCCGCCCACGACCACGACCCGCTTGCCCGCGAACTCCTCCGGGCCCTGGTAGTCCGCGGTGTGCAGCTGGCGTCCCCGGAACGTCTCTTGACCGGGGTAGTACGGCCAGAACGGGCGGCGCCACGTGCCGGTCGCGTTGATCAGTCCACGCGTGGTCCAGACGCCGTTGTCGGTCTCGATCTTGAGCAGCTCGCCGTCGTCGTGCACCTGCGTGACGTTGACCGGGCGGACCACCGGCAGGTCGAAGAGCTGTTCGTAGCGGGCGAAGTAGTCCGGGATGGCCTCGTTGGCGCGCTCGTCCGGCGAGGGCTGCTCGAACGGCATGCCGGGCAGCTCGTGGATGCCGTGCACGGTCCTCATCCGCAGCGACGGCCAGCGGTGCAGCCACGCGCCGCCGGGAGCGTCGTTCGCGTCCAGCACGACGTGATCGACCTCCCGCCGCCGCAGGAAGTAGGAGGCGGACAGGCCCGCCTGTCCCGCGCCGATCACCACCACGTCCGTCACACCACGGTCAACCGAATCCGTGCCGGGAATCGTCCTCGCTCAGACAGTTACCCGCGTCACGGAAGAAGTCGGCAAGCATCGGTGTTGATCGATGCATGAGCCGTCTCAGTGAGATCCCGCTGTCCGTTCTCGACCTCGCCCCGATCACGTCGGGCTCGGACGCGACGACCGCGCTGCGAAACTCTCGCGAACTCGCTCAGCAGGCCGAACGCCTCGGTTACCACCGCTACTGGTTCGCCGAGCACCACAACATGCCGGGCATCGCGTCGTCCGCGCCCGCCGTGCTCATCGGGCACATCGCGGACGCGACGTCGACGCTCCGGGTCGGTTCCGGCGGCGTGATGCTGCCCAACCACGCGCCGCTCGTCGTCGCGGAGCAGTTCGGCATGCTCGAAGCCCTGCACCCCGGCCGCATCGACCTGGGCATCGGCCGCGCGCCTGGGACGGACCAGAAGACGGCACGGGCGCTGCGCCGCACCGAGGCGGGACTCTCCGCCGAGAACTTCCCGCAGGAGCTCACCGAGCTCATCAAGTACTTCGAGAGCACCAACGAGCTGAACGCCGTGCCCGCCGCGGGCAACAAGCCGCCGATCTGGCTGCTCGGCTCGTCCGGCTACAGCGCGCAGGCCGCCGGTCCGCTGGGACTGCCGTTCGCGTTCGCCCACCACTTCAGCGCGCAGAACACGCTGCCCGCTCTGGAGCTGTACCGGAAGCACTTCCGTCCGTCGGAGGTGCTGTCCGAGCCGTACGCGATGGTCTGCGCGTCGGTGATCGTCGCCGACACCGACGAGCACGCTCGGTGGATCGCCGGTCCGGGCGCGCTGTCGTTCGTGCGTCTGCGCCAGGGACGTCCCGCGCCGCTGTCCACGCCGGAGGAGGCCGCGGACTACCCGTACACCGAGATCGACGAGCTCGTGATCGAGGACCGCATGTCCACCCAGATCATCGGATCCCCCTCAACGGTCCGCGCGGGGCTCGACGAGTTGATGGAGTCGACGGCCGCCGACGAGCTGATGGTGACGACCATCGTGCACGGGCACTCGGACCGTCTCCGTTCCTTCGAACTGCTCAGCGAAGTGGCCGAACGGACGCCGTCGCTGGGCCGTTCAGCCGCACATACGTGAGTCGGTCACGCCTGACCTTCACGTTTCGTACGACTGACACTGCTCTGAACGGGTGATAAACGGCTCCGCTTGTAGCGCCAGACACACTGTGGGCGATGATCGGTGTGAGCGCGCACGCCCCCCGACGCGCTCCCTAGCTACACCAAGCGGCCGCCGCCGCTAGGACGACGTGGGGCCGGCGCACTGTGTGGCGCCGCCCACGTCGCCCATCACGAGACGGCCACGGCCCGGCACCAGGTGCGCTTCAAGGCCCCTTTTCGGTCCCCACCACCCCTTGGACACCGTCACAGTTGACGGGAGTCGTCCACACCCACCGCCGGGGTGGGAAAGGGGAGTTCGTGAAGTTCGCCAAATCGGCCGCGGGCATCTGCCTGCTGCTGGCCGTGGCGGGATGTGCGGGCCCCGGTGTCGCCGTCACCCCGAACGAGAACCTGACAGTCGAACAGCGAGCCGAGACGCCCAGCGCGTCGGGCGCCGCCGCGTTCGGCACCCAGCGCGTGTGGGCCTCGGGCCTCTCCGTCGTCGTCTCCGCCCCGCGCTCGCTCGTGCCTTCTCAGACCGCGATCCCGGCGGCGAAGCGCACCGCGGTCTTCACGATCACCGTCTACAACGGCTCCAAGACCTCGTACCACCCGTCCCAGCTCTCCGTGCGCGCCACCGCAGGCGACACCGCGGCCGCCGAACTGGTCGACTCGGTCCAGGGCCTCAACGGCCTCGCCGGCGCCGTGGCGGAGCTTCCGCCGGGCCGCGACACCCAGATCCAGGTCGCGTTCGCCGTGTCCGAGATGCCGGTGCAGCTGCGGCTGACCGTCCAGCCGGGTGGACAGGGCCAGGACGTCGCCACCGTTTTCGAGGGCCAGGCCTAGGCGCTGTCCTGCGCGTTCGTTCGGTGAGAGGCGCGGGCGAGAGACCCGGAGGCGGTGCCGCCGGGACGCCCTCATACCGGGCGTATTCGGGCGTTCCGGCGGTGCCGCCTCCGGGTCCCTCGGCTGCCACTGTCGCCGGACGAGACTCGCAGGACAGCGCCTAGTCTGCTGGCATGACTCGTCTCGAACCCGGAGACACCGCGCCCGCCTTCACGCTGCCCGACAGCGAGGGCAAGCCGGTGTCCCTGTCCGACTACCTCGGCAAGTCCGTGGTCGTGTACTTCTACCCGGCCGCCAGCACGCCGGGCTGCACCAAGCAGGCGTGCGACTTCCGCGACAACCTGGGCGTCCTCGCTTCGTCGGGCTACGAGGTCGTCGGCATCTCGCCCGACAAGCAGGACAAGCTCGCCAAGTTCCGCGATGCCGAGGGACTGACGTTCCCGTTGCTCGGCGACCCGGACAAGGGCGTTTTGGTGGCGTGGGGCGCTTACGGCGAGAAGCAGAACTACGGCCGCACCGTCCAGGGCGTCATCCGCTCGACGTTCCTCGTCGGCCCCGACGGCAAGATCGTCAAGGCCATGTACAACGTCCGCGCCACCGGCCACGTCGCCAAGCTGCTGCGCGAACTCCCGGCTTGATTTTGTGAGGTCGCCGTCGCCTTGGTTGCGACGGCGACCCCTTCTTCGGGTATGGTCGAGGTGAGGGCGTGCAACAAATGCCGCCCCTTGTTCCGGTGAGGGTGATACACCGTGTGCCGCTTGACGGCTCCTCGCGGTCCCGACATCCCGTCTGATTTCGTCTTGCGCGTCCACTTTCCCACGCGAGGCGGTTGACCTGGCCTTCTAGGCCCCGTCGTCCGTTCGTCATCAAACACGTGCGCTTTGCGTACGTGCATTTCGTGCTGGGAAAATTCAATGCTCAAGTGGATATTGCTCGCCGTCGCCGTGGGCGCGGAGGTTTTCGCGACCCTTTGTCTCAAATACTCGGACGGCTTCACAAAACCGTGGCCCGTCGCAGGGCTCGGTTTTGGCTTTCTCACCGCCCTCTACCTGGAGTCGCAGGTGATCCGGATGGGCGTGCCCGTCGCCATCACCTACGCGATCTGGGCAGGCGCGGGCATCGCGCTGGTCGCGCTGACGAGCCGCGTGCTGTTCGCCGACCCTCTCAACCTGGCCATGCTGACCGGCATGGCGTTGATCGCGGCCGGCGTCTGCGTCGTGTCCGTGGCCTCGCACGCCCACGCCACCGTTTAACCTCGTTTGGGTGGGCTTAGAAATCGTCGCAGTCTCCAAGCTCGGCCAGTCGGTAGCTGTTCGCGCCGCCACCGCCTGGCTCGCCGGCCGTGCGAACGAGAGGGCCAGAACCCTCTCGCTGGCCGACCTAGCCGCGGCGGAACTCTCCAAGCCCACCCAACGAGCCAAGCTGGACACCCTGGTCCAGCACATCGGCCACCAGGTCACCGAGCAGCTGGAACCCGTCCTCGAACGCTTCGCCGCCGATGAGGTCGACGCCTCCCTGGCCGCCGTCGAGGTGGCCCTGGAGTCCGTCGACCTGTCCGACGAGGCCCTGCTCGCCGACGACGCCGACCCCGAGGTCCTGGCCCAGCGCATCCGCCGCTCACTGCCGCGCACGGACCTGGGCCGCTGCTACGACATCGCGCTCGACCAGTCGTGCCGCTACCTCGTGCAGATCATCCGCCACCTGCCCTCTTTCCAGCCGCGTGCTTTGGCCGAGGTCCTCTCTCGCGCCACCGCCCAGACCGCGCTGCTCGAAGACGTCCTGGCCCGCCTCCCCCGGACGTCTTTGTACGCGCCGCAAGGCACCGACAACGACGACGAGTTCCGCGCCGAGTACCTCCGCTACATAGCCGCGAACCTGGACCGCCTGGAACTCCTCGGTCTGTCCATGGAGAACCGCCCCCGGCTCGCCTTGAGCGTCGCCTACCTGAGCCTCACGGTGTCCGGCCAGGACCAGGTCCGGCACGGGTGGTTCGGAGAGGCCGACAATCAGCAGCACTCGGGCGTGCGCGTGGAGTCGGCACTGTGCAATCGCACCTTCGTCCGCGGGGACGCCGGTTCGGGCAAGACCACGTTGCTTGACTGGCTCGCGGTCACCGCCGCCCGAGGACGTTTCGCCGGCACGCTTCAGGAGTGGAACGGACTGGTCCCATTTCCGATCCGGCTCCGAGCCCACGCCGACTCTCCGCTGCCCGCGAAGCCCGAGGAGTTCGTCAGCGGGCTGCTGAGCGGAGTCATGCCTGCGGGGTGGGTGCATCGCGTGCTACGAGCGGGCAATGGCCTGTTGCTGGTGGACGGCGTTGACGAGGTACCACCGCCCAAACGGCACAGCGTTCGCGAGTGGCTTCGCAACCTGATGAGTGCCTTCCCCGAAGCAAAGGTCGTAGTAACCGCCCGTCCAGCAGCGACTGACGAGAAGTGGTTGGCAGAGCTGGACTTCTCCTCAGTCGTACTGGAGTCCATGAGCCCAACCGATGTGAGGGTGTTCCTCAAGCGCTGGCACGAAGCCGCAGAAGCGCCGGAAGAAGCGCAACGCCGGCTGCTCAGACAGTTCGAAAGTCGGGAACACCTGCGAGCCTTGGCTTCCTCGCCACTGTTGTGCGCGATGTTGTGCGCGCTCAACCTCGGACGCTCCTCCGAACTGCCACAAAACCGCATGGAGTTGTACGCGGCTGCCCTCACCATGCTCCTGGACTTCCGCGACGCCGAACGCGGTATCTCCCGCATGCTCACTACGTCTGACAAAACAGTGCTGCTGCGCGATCTCGCCTGGCGGCTGACGTTGGGCGGGCTCAGTCAGCTGCCGACCATCAAGGTGCGCGAGCAGGTCGCTCGCAAGATCCGCTCAATGCCCAATGTCGACGAGGATGCGGATGCTGTGGTTACTCACCTGTTGGAACGCAGTGGCGTCGTCCGCGAACCAGCTCCGGGCCAGGTCGACTTTGTGCACAGGACGTTCCAGGAGTATCTGGCCGGTGAGGAGGCCATGGAGGACAACCAGGTGAACACGCTGGTCGCCCATGCTCACCTCGACTCCTGGTCGCAGACGATCGTGCTCGCCTGCGGTCATGGCCGCAGGGCCGACGTAAGCGAACTGCTGGCGAATGTTCTCGACCGCTCCGATCGGGAGCCAAGACACGCCCGCAGGTTGCGCTTGCTCACTGCGGCTTGCCTCGAGACTGTCAGGGACATCGATGCGACCGTGCACGACCGCATCGACGCAGTGATCAAGAACAGGCTGGTGCCGCCTCGTAGCACCAGGGAGACGGTGTCACTGGCATCGATCGGCCACAGGCTCCTCCGATACCTGCCGACCACGCTTGACGAACTGTCAGATGCAGCCGCAGGCGCAACGGTCCGCAGCACGGCCTTGGTGGGGTCGCCTGAGGCGATAGCCCGGTTGGCGGGCTACGCACATGACCCTCGGGACAACGTCCAAGAGGAACTGGTGAAGGCGTGGCTCCACTTCGACCCGGAACGCTATGCCGAGGAGGTGCTGGCAGATGCCCCCCTGCAGAACGGGCACGCCCGGATCACCTCGATCCGGCTGATTCCTTACCTTTCGCGGCTACATCGGCTCGCAGGGACGACCGTTCGACTGCCAGTGCACGAAGTGCAGTCCAATCTGCGCTTCGTCGAGCACACACCAAAGATTCGCCTGTTGAGCGCACTGGTGTCAGGTGACGTGGACTTGGCGCCGCTCGAACCGATGAGTCCACAGACCGTCTCCTTGGTCGGCGCTCGAAAGTTCACCAACACCGATCAATTGCCCCATGTCACGAACCGGCTCGCTCTCATCCAACAGGAGCCTTGGCGCGAGCTTGGGTTCGCTCGCGGGCGACACCTCAACTCGCTCGGCCTGAGCAAGATCGATAAGAACTGCGATCTGAACCCGATCGCCGGTATGACGCACCTGGTGAAGCTGGAGTGTTACGGCTGGACCAACCTGAGCGTCCTACCGTCGCCACCAGGTCTGCGGTACCTCGACATCCTTGGCTGGCGCTCACGTCCGACCAGTCTGAGGCCATTGCGAGGCACGTCATTGCATCTGCGCCTCCGCAGACGCTACCTATACGTCGGGGTCGACGAACTCGGCCCCGACGTACGGATCACCTGGGTGGACTAACCGAGTTTGCGGAGGTACGGGACCAGGAGCTTGAGGGCGCGGCCGCGGTGCGACTCCGCGTCCTTCTGCTCCGCCGTCATCTCGGCCGACGTGATCTCGTAGCCCTCGGGCACGAAGATCGGGTCGTAGCCGAAGCCGTTGATGCCGCGCCGAGCCCGCAGCAACGTGCCGCGCCACTCGCCGCGCACGACGACCTCTTCGCCGCCGGGCACGACGAGAGCGACCACCGACACGAATGCCGCGCCACGGCGTTCGTCAGGTACGTCGCCGAGCTGCCCCAAGAGCAGATCCAGGTTGGCGTCGTCGTCGCCGTGCTTCCCAGACCACCGAGCCGACAACACGCCCGGCATGCCGTTGAGCTCGTCAACGGCCAAGCCCGAGTCGTCTGCCACGGACACGAGGCCCGTGGCAGCGGCGGCGTCACGGGCCTTGGCCAGCGCGTTGCCCTCGAAGTCGGGCGCGGTCTCGGGTGCCTCGGGGAACTCAGGCACGTCCGACAAAGACAGCACCTCGATGCCGTCGAGGCCCTCCGCGACGACGATGCGCTGAAGTTCCTTCAGCTTCTTCGCGTTGCGCGAGGCGAGAAGCAGCTTCATCGCCGGCTCGCCTTGGGCTCCGGCAGCACACCGGGGTAGGGCTCGGAAAGCGCCGCCGCCTGGATGCGGTTCAGCTCGGCGCAACCCAAAAGCGCCACGTCCAGCATCCGGTCCAAAGTGGACCGAGCGAATGTCGCTCCCTCGCCGGTGCCCTGGACCTCGATCAGCGTGCCGGCGTCGGTGGCGACGACGTTCATGTCGACCTCCGCGCGCGAGTCCTCCTCGTACGGCAGGTCCAGGCGCACGCGGCCGTCGACCACGCCGACCGACACGGCGGACACCGCGCAGGACAGCGGCGACGGATCAGCGAGACGGCCGGCCGCACCCAACCAAGTGACCGCGTCGGCCAGGGCGACGTACGCGCCGGTGATCGCCGCGGTGCGGGTGCCGCCGTCGGCCTGGATCACGTCGCAGTCGATGACGATCGTGTTCTCGCCGAGAGCCGCGAGATCGATGCACGCGCGAAGAGAGCGCCCGATCAGGCGCGAGATCTCGTGCGTCCTGCCGCCGATGCGGCCCTTCACCGACTCGCGGTCGCTGCGCGTGTGCGTCGCGGACGGCAGCATCGCGTACTCAGAGGTCACCCAGCCGAGGCCGGAGCCCTGCCGCCAGCGGGGGACACCTTCGGTGACACTCGCGGCGCACAGCACGCGGGTGTTCCCGAACTCGATCAGGACCGAGCCCGCGGGCCAGGTCTGATATCCACGCGTGATCCGGATGTCACGCAACACGTCATCGTTTCGGCCGTCGCTTCGCACCACGCGGCCTACCCTATTGACTTCCTTCCCCGCCGCGAACGAGGGGGATTCCTACGGCTCGCGCCGTAGGGCTTTCTGCTTCACCGCCGACTGCCCGCCCGGAGTGCTCCGTTGAGGTCTTACACCGGCTCCACAGACTGCGACCGCCAGCCCAGCGGCCAGGATGTTGCGTGCCGCGTTCACGTCCCGATCATGGGTTGCTCCACAGCCGCACGTCCACACGCGCACTTGCAGCGGCATCGTCTTCGCGAGCGCGCCACACGCCGAACACAGCTTGGAGGACGGGAGCCAACGATCGACAGCGATCACGGTTCGTCCGTACCAGGCTGCTTTGTAGTCCAGAAGCTCCCGGAACCGCCGCCAACCGGCATCAGCGATCGCACGGGCCAAATGGCGGTTGGAGACCATTCCCGCCACCGCGAGATCCTCGATCACGAGCGTTTGATTCTCACGCACGAGCCGAGTTGTGATCTTGTGGAGGTGGTCGGCACGCCGGTCCGCGATCCGGGCGTGCACTCGACCAACCTTCAGTTGGGCCTTGGCTCGGTTGTTGCTGCCCTTCTGCTTGCGGTGCAGCGCTCGCTGAGCTCTGCGGAGGGCGAGCCGGCCGCCGCGCTCGTGACGCGGGTTGGCGACCTTCTCCCCGTCCGAGAGGGTGAGCAGGTGATCGAGGCCGACATCGATGCCCACCGCGCGGCCCGAGGGCGGCAGGGGTTGAACGGCGGGGTCTTCGCACAACAGGGACACGAACCAGCGTCCGGCCCCGTCGCGCGAAACAGTCACCGTCGAGGGCGTCACGTTCATCGGCAACGGTCGCGACCAGCGAATGTTCAGCGGCTCGGACATCTTCGCGAGCACCAGCGAGCCGTCGCGCCATCTGAACGCCGAGCGGGTGTACTCGGCGCTCTCGCGCGACTTCTTCCGCGACTTGAACCGCGGATACCGCGCGCGCTTCGCCCAGAAGCTGGAGAACGCCGCTTGGAGGTGCCGAAGTGCCTGCTGCAGTGGCACCGAAGACACCTCGTTGAGGAACGCCAGCTCCTCGGTGCGTTTCCAGGCGGTCAGCATCGCCGACGTCCCGATGTAGCCGATTCTCTCGCGACGCTGGTCCCACGCCTCGGTGCGTGCCTCCAACGCCAGGTTGTAGACCTTGCGAACACAACCGAACGTCTTCGACAACTCCGCAGCCTGCTCGTCAGTCGGGTAGAAGCGGTACTTGAACGCCCTCCGCACCCGACCGCACACAGATCACAATCTAGCAACGTCGCCTCGAAGACCTGTGGATGAACCCCGCTGAGCGCCTTGGCGTAGGGAGAGACATGCTGACGATCGACGGTATTCCGCTTCACCCGTTGCTCGTGCACGCGGTGGTCGTGCTGTTGCCCCTCGCGGCACTGAGCTCGGTCGCGATCGCCCTGGTCCCGCGCTGGCGGCAGAAGTACGCGTGGCCCGTTCTCGGGGTCACGCTGGCCGGTGTCGCGGCGGTTCCGATGGCCAAGCAGGCCGGTGAGGACCTCATGGCCTCGCTCGAGGCGAAGGTCGGGCCCAACCCCGCCATCCAGGCCCACGGCGACCTCGGCACGATGCTGTTGCCGATCGCGCTCGGGTTCGGGGTCGCGGTGATCGCGCTGCTGGTCGCGGGCAGGCTCGCGGACCGGGAGCGCAGCGCGGAGGCACCCACCACCAGGACGTGGCGGGTGATCTCAGTGATCGTGTCGGTGCTGGTCGTGCTGCTCGCGGTCGCCACCGTCTACTACACCGTGCGCACCGGTCACAGCGGGTCCGGCGTGGTCTGGAGGGGCGTCGGCAGCTGAAGGGGCGCCGTCGCCGTCTGCTTCAACGTCCGCGTGACCGTGCAGAACTGCTCCACGGCGCGCCGGACGACGATTTCGAGCGCCTCCGGGTCGTCCACGGCGGAGAGGTCGTACGAGAGCGTCACCGGGATGGAGATCACCTCGTTGCCGCTCTCGGACTGGACCGCGTCCGCGACCGCCGACAGCTCCGAGCCGCCGGTGCGCCGCAGGATCAACGTCTCCGAGGTGACCAGAGCGCAGCCCGCCGCGGCCGCCACCAGGAGCTCGACCGGGCTGAACGAGCCCTCCTGCCCCTTGCGGCCGATCCGCACGGACGCGCCACGCCCGTTGGAAGCGACGAACTCGTGCTCGCCGACCCGCTCAAGTTCGATCACGGCTGCTCTCCCACCTCGTACCGGCCGCCCTGCACGACCAGCTCGCACTGCCCGTCGAACGCGTCCTGGGCCTCTTTCAACACGTCCTCGCGTGACGTCCACGGCGGCACGTGCGTGATCAACAGCTGTCCGGCACCCGCCCGCGACGCCAGTTCCCCCGCCTCACGTCCGGACAGGTGCAGATCAGGTTGCCGATCCGGCGCGTGCGTCCAGCTCGCCTCGCTCAGCAGCACGTCGACCCCCGAGGCCAACGAGTCCAGCGCCGAGCAAGGCCCGCTGTCACCCGTGTAGGCCAACGAGACGCCACCGCAGGAAATCCGGAACCCGTAAGCCTCACAAGGATGCGCGACCACCGCCGAGTCCACAGTGAACGGTCCGATCTGGACCGTTGAACCCAATCCGTGGAACGAGAACACGTCGCTGAAGTCCAGCGAAGACCGCTCGGCAAGATCAGGCGCATAAGCAGCCACGAACCGCGACGGAGCCTCGGCGGGCGCGTACACCGGCAGCACCGAAGCAGGCGGCGAAGGGTGGTACTTCCGCGCCACGTACAGCGAAGACACGTCGACGCAGTGATCAGGATGCAGATGCGACAGCACCAGCGCGTCCATCGAGAACAACGGGCGCTCCTCCTGAAACCGCGACAGCACCCCGTTCCCGAACTCCAGCACCAGCGTGAACCCGTCGGCCTCCAGCAGGTACCCGGACGCCGCCGCGCCGGGTCCGGGAATGCTGCCGGAGCAGCCGAGCACCGTCAGCAGCACATCAGCCCCACTGTTCGAAGGTCGGCAGGAACCGGTCGGCGAGCTTCGCGAACCGCTCGGGCGGACCGGTGC
Organism: Lentzea sp. NPDC051838; assembly: GCF_040681245.1. Classification (NCBI taxonomy): domain Bacteria; kingdom Bacillati; phylum Actinomycetota; class Actinomycetes; order Pseudonocardiales; family Pseudonocardiaceae; genus Lentzea; species Lentzea sp. NPDC051838. The sequence continues at coordinate 287,308 of NZ_JBFAYI010000005.1, read as the reverse complement.
AGGTCACCCGGTGCACGGGCGGGTCCACGGCGAAGGAGTCGCTCTCCGTCAGCAGCCGCACGACGTCCTTCACGGTCTCCTCGGCGCTCGACACCAAAGTCACCGACTCACCCATGACGATCTGGATCACGCCGGTCAGCAACGGGTAGTGCGTGCAGCCCAGCACCACGGTGTCGACCTCGGCCCGCTGCAACGGCTCCAGATACGCCTGCGCCAGCCCGAGCACCTGCCGCCCCGACGTGATGCCGCGCTCGACGAAGTCCACGAACCGAGGACACGCCGCGGTGGTCACCGTCACGTCGCGCGCAGCCTGAAACGCGTCCTGGTACGCGTGCGAGTTGATCGTGCCGAGAGTCGCGATCACGCCGATGCGCCCGGAATGCGTCGTGCGAACCGCACGGCGCACAGCGGGAAGGATCACCTCGACCACCGGCACGTCGTAGCGCTCACGGGCGTCGCGGAAACACGCGGCGGACGCGGTGTTGCACGCGATGACGAGCATCTTCGAGCCCTCGTCGACCAGCCGGTCGCAGACCTCCAGCGCGTGCTTGCGCGCCTGTGCGATCGGCAGTGGCCCATAAGGACCGTTGGCCGTGTCGCCGATGTAGTGGATCGACTCGCCCGGCAGCTGGTCCATGATCGCGCGGGCGACCGTCAGGCCGCCGACGCCCGAGTCCATGATCCCGATCGTCACGCCGTGAATGTAGCCGGTGTCGCGGTCTTCCGGTTGTCACGAGACACACCCCACGCAGCCAGAACGCCACCGATTGCGCCGAACAGGTGGCCTTCCCACGACACACCGGGCTGGCCGGGCAGCACACCCCACAGCGCCGCGCCGTACAACGCGAACACGCCGACCGCGATCAGCAGCTGCAGCCACGACCGCGCGAAGATCCCGCGCACCAGCAGGAACGCGAGGAACCCGAACACCAGCCCGGACGCGCCGATGTGGCTGCCGGGGCTGCCGAACACCCACACGCCCAGCGCGGACGTCAGCCAGATGACCGCGGTGACCTGGAAGAACTGCTTCAGCCCGCCCGAGGTCGCGAGGAACCCCAGCAGCAGCAACGGAACCGCGTTGCCGGTGAGGTGGCTCCAGTCGCCGTGGATCAGCGGCATCCACAGCAGGTTGTCCCACTGGGAGAAGTCGCGCGGCCGCACGCCGTCGCCCTCCAGCGAGCCGCCGGTCGCGACGTCGAACGCCTCGACCACGTAGAGGAGGCCCACGAACCCGGCGACGACGACCAACGACAGCACGGGGTGCGGCGGGATGACTCGTTTCGCCAAGGCGGTGCGGTCCACAAGTCCAGAGTACGTGCACATAAGCTGATCGGGTGTCGATCGAAGTAGCGGTGCGGGTATCTGCCCAGCTCGGCGAGGGGCCGACGTGGGACCACAGCAGCTCCACCTTGCTGTGGGTGGACATCCTCGCGTCCGAGGTCCACCGCTACGCCCCCGCGCGGGACGACGACGCCGTGCTCGTGGTCCCGCAACACGTCGGCGCCGCCAAGCCGCGCTCACACGGCGGCATCGTCTGCAACCTCCGCGACGGCATCGCGCTGATCGACCGAGACGGCACCAAGTCCTGGCTCGTCTACTGGGCGCGCGAGGGCGTGCGCGGCAACGACGCGGGCGTCGACCCGTCGGGCCGCCTGTGGGCCGGCACGATGCGCTACGACCAGGCCGCCGACGAGGGCTGGCTCGCCAGGATCACCGGCGAGGGCGCCGCGAAGGTCATGGTGGACAAGGTGAACACGAGCAACGGCGTCGGCTGGAGCCCGGACGGCACGCTCATGTACTACATCGACACCCCGACCCGCCGCATCGACGTGTTCGACTTCGACAACGCCACCGGCACGCCGTCGAACCGCCGCCCGCTCACCCACGTCGGTCACACCGACGGCTGGCCGGACGGGCTGACCGTGGACGCCGACGGCTGCGTCTGGGTCGCGCTGTGGGGTGGGCACGCCGTCCGCCGCTACACGCCGTCCGGACAGCTCGACCGCGAGATCGAGCTCCCGGTCGACAACCCGACCGCGTGCTGCTTCGGCGGCCCGGATTTCACGGACCTCTACGTCACGTCCGCGCGCGTCGGCCTGTCGGACCAAGCGCTGATGGAACGCCAGCTCAACGGCTCTGTGCTCGTGCTGCCGGGCGTCGGAAATGGCGTGCCCGGCGTCGCTTTCGCCGGGTAGCCTGGTCAACGTCAGTTGATACGCATTCCATCCGCCTCAACCTGGGGGTCGAGACGGATGGCGCACGAGCATCTGGGGGATGCGATGAGCGACGACCTCGCCTGGAAGGGCGCCTTCTAACGACTACGCCCAGAGGTGGCCGTCGAGCCTGGCGGCCGCCTCGTCCAACGTGCCGGCGTACGCGCCCGTGGACAGGTACTTCCACCCCGCGTCGGCCACGATGAACACGATGTCCGCGGTCTTGCCCGCGACCTCGGCCTTCTGCGCCACGGCCAGCGCCGCGTGCAGGATCGCGCCGGTCGAGATGCCCGCGAAGATCCCCTCGGACTCCAGCAGCTGCCGGGTGCGGCGCAACGCGTCGTACGAGCCGACCGAGTACCGCCCGGTCAACACCGACTCGTCGTACAGCTCCGGCACGAAGCCTTCATCCAAGTTCCGCAGCCCGTAGACCAGCTCGCCGTACCGCGGTTCGGCGGCGATGATCTGCACGTCCGGCTTGGCCTCGCGCAGGAACCGCCCCACCCCGACCAACGTGCCCGTCGTGCCCAGACCGGCCACGAAGTGCGTGATCGACGGCAGGTCCTTCAGGATCTCCGGCCCCGTGCCGCGGAAGTGCGCCTCCGCGTTCGCCGGGTTCCCGTACTGGTAGAGCATGACCCAGTCCGGGTTCTGCTTGGCGAGCTCCTTGGCCGTCGCGACGGCCTGGTTCGACCCGCCGGCCGCCGGCGAGAACACGATCCGCGCGCCGTAGGCCTGCAGCAGCTGACGGCGCTCGGTCGAGGTGTTCTCCGGCATGACGCACACCAGGCCGTAGCCCTTGAGCTTCGCGGCCATCGCCAAAGAAATACCGGTGTTGCCGGACGTCGGCTCCAGGATCGTGGCTCCGGGACGCAGCACGCCGTCCCGCTCCGCCGCCTCGATCATGGCCAGCGCGGGCCGGTCCTTGATCGAGCCGGTCGGGTTGCGGTCCTCGAGCTTCGCCCAGATGCGCACGTTCTCGGACGGCGACAGGTTCGGCAGGCCCACCATCGGTGTCCCGCCGAGCGCGTCCAGCAGCGAGTCGTAGCGGGCCATGGGTGGATCAGCCGCCCGCGACAGCCGGGAGGATGGTGACGTTGTCGCCGTCCTTCACCGCGGCCTCGAGGCCACCGGAGAAGCGCACGTCCTCGTCGTTGACGTAGACGTTGACGAAGCGGTGCAGCGCGCCTTCCTTGACCAGGCGGGCCTTGAGGCCGCCGTGGTTGTTCTCGAGGTCGTCGATGACCTCGGCGAGCGTGGCGCCGGTGGCGGACACCGACTTCTCGCCCCCGGTGTGGGTGCGCAGGATGGTCGGGATCGACACGGTGACGGCCATGATGGTTCTACCTCCGCAGAAACGTAACTCAGGACTCGATGATCTTGACCGGTTCCTCGGTCACGACACCGTCGACGATGCGGTACGACCGCACCTCGTGCTCGATCGGGTCACGCGTGGAGACCAGCACGTAGTGGGCGTCCGGCTCGCCCGCGAACGAGATGTCGGTGCGCGACGGGTACGCCTCGGTGGCGGTGTGCGAGTGGTAGATGACCACCGGCACCTCGTCCTGGGCGTCCATCTCGCGCCACACCTTGAGCTGCTCCGCGGCGTCGAACCGGTAGAACGTGGGCGACCTCTCTGCGTTCTCCATCTCGATGAAGCGTTCAGGACGATCGGACCCGTACGGCCCGGCGATCACCCCGCACGCCTCGTCGGGGTGATCGCGGCGCGCGTGGGCCACCATCGCGTCCACCAGGTCACGGCGAATCACCAGCACGGGTCAATCCTACGGGCTGGCGAGAGTTGTCTCGGTATGCGAGATACCCACGTCACGCAGCTTGTTTTAGCACTGGCTAATATTAGTGGCGGCTACTACAGTGGCGATCGTGCACGCGTTCGACGTTCTCGGCGACCCGGTTCGCCGCCGGATCCTGGAGCTGCTGGCGTCCGGCGAGCGGGCGGCCGGCGACGTCGGCGCGGTGGTCCAGGCCGAGTTCGGGATCACCCAGTCCGCCGTCTCGCAGCACCTGAAGGTGTTGCGGTCGAACGGGTTCGTCGAGGTCACGGCGGCCGGCACCCGGCGGCTGTACTCGGTGGCCCCCGACCCGCTGCAGGAGATCGACGCGTGGCTCGACCACTTCCGGCGGTTCTGGGAACCGCACCTCGACGCACTCGCGACCGAACTGGCCAGAGGCCGCAGATCCCGGGAGGCATCCGATGACCGACCGCAGCTATGAGGACGGCAAGCTCGTCATCCGGCGGCACTACAAGGCCGACCGGGAGGACGTCTGGGACGCCATCACCACCCCGGAACGCCTGGTCAGGTGGTTCCTGCCGATCAGCGGCGACCTGCGGGTGGGCGGCCGCTACCAACTCGAAGGCAACGCGGGCGGCGAGATCGTGCGCTGCGACCGGCCGTCCGAGATCGGCCTGACGTGGGAGATGGGCGGCGGCGTCACCGAGGTGATCGTGCGCCTCGAAGAAGAAGGCGAGTCGACGATGCTCACGTTGTCGCACTCCCCCGTGCCCGGCGAGCTGATCCCGAACGCGTCGCCGACGATGTGGGGACTGGGCGCCGGGTGGGAGATGGGCCTGAACGCCTTGGAGAAGTTCCTGTCCGGTCTGCTCCCCGAAGGCAACGCCCAGGACTGGATCGCCACAGCCTCCCCCGAGGACCTCATGGCCGCGGGCGTGCAGGCACAGCAGATCAGCGACGCGTGGAAGGAAGTACTGGGGTGAAGTTCACCAAGGAGATCGTGCTGAACAAGCCGATCGAGCAGGTCCGGGTCCTGACGTCCGACCCCGCGCACCTGCACCACTGGCAACCCGACCTGGTCGGCATCGCCCAGCACAGCGAGACCCCCGGCGCACCGGGCTCGACGGCCACGCTCACCTACCGGAGATTCAGGCTCCACGAGACCGTGCTCGCCGCCACCGCCGACGAACGCACCTCCCGCTACGAGACACGCGGAATGGTGCACACGATCACCAACCGGTACTCGGCGATCGACGCCTCCACCACCAGGCTGGTGTCCGACAGCGAGATCGAGCTCGCCGGACTGCTCAAGCTCGGCCGGAAGATCCTGGAGAAGTCGTTGCGCGAGCAGTCCGAACGCAACCTCGACAACTTCAAGGCCTACATCGACAACGCTTAGAGGTCGCGGAACGCCGTGACTCCGTTGAGGCTCGTCGCTTCCCGGGCTCCGGACACCACGGCCTCCGCGAACATCTCCGCCGCCGCGGTGCACAGAGCGTCCAATGCGAACGGTCGCGGCTCCGCCAGCGGCACCGCACCGGTGGCCAGCGCGAACACCGTGTCGCCGTCGAACATCGTGTGAGCGGGCCGGACCGCGCGGGCGAGGCCGTCCTGCGCGGCCATCGCGAGTCGCTGACACTCCGCTTTGGACAGTGCCGCGTCCACCGCCACCACGCCGATCGTGGTGTTGAGGCCCTCGGTCTTGCGTTCGGGCAGCGCGACGGCCGACGTGCCGAGCGACGACAGCCACGGCAGACCCGTTGCGCGGTCTACGACTTCGCCCGCCGCGTTCACGACGGCCAAAGCGCCGACCTGATGCGCGCCGACGGTCGTGGACGCGACTCCGACGCCGCCCTTCAACGAACCGACACGCGCACCGGCACCCGCGCCCACACACCCCAAAGCGAATTCGAGGCCAGCCGCCTCACAAGCCGCGTAGCCGAACGAGGAGTCCGGCCGGTTGCCCCACTCCGACATCGGCAGGTCGAAGATCACCGCACCCGGCACGATCGGCACGACGTGATGCGGTTGTGCGCCCACCTGGAAGCCGATCGACCGTTCCGACAACCACTTCATGACCCCGTCGGCAGCCGCGAGCCCGTACGCCGATCCGCCGCTCAGGCAGATGGCGTGCACCTGCTGGACCAGGTTCGAGGGGTCGAGCAGGTCGGTTTCACGGGTGCCGGGCGCGCCGCCGCGCCCGTCCACGGCACCAACCGCGCCACCAGGAACCAGCACAACAGTCGTGCCGGTGGCCCAGCCAGGCTCGATTCGGTGGTGGTGACCGACGAGAACGCCGGGAATCACGGCATCATCGCTTCGACCAACGTGTCTTGCACCCAAGTCAGCCAGTGATAAACACCCAGGTGCGGCGACCGCGGGTCCTCCGGCGGCAGCTCCTCGGGCATGTCCTCGGTGACGTCCAACGCCGTGCCCAGCGCCAGCCGCACGTCGTTCAACGACGCGAGCCACGCCTCGGCCTCCCCGATCGACAGCCTGATCTCCCCGCCGTCGGGCGAGCAGGTCTGCAGCACGATCTCGGCCGCACCCGTCTTGTGGTCCAGAAGCTCGGGCTCGTGCAACGACCGCAGCGCCGCCGCCGAGTTGACCTCGTCCGGGTCCGGCGCGTCGTCGTCCAGACGGTGGAAGTCGGGCAACAACCGGCCCAGGATCGGATCGTCGGGCGCCTCCGACGGGCCTGTCCGGATTCCGGTCAGCTCGGCGAGCTCGTCCTGGGGTGCTTCCTCGGCGCGCGCGAGCAGCATGTCCTGGATCTGGCTGACCAGACCGCGCACGACCGCGGCCTCCTGGCGGTCCAGTCTCCCGATGACGACGTCACCGTCGCGGATCCACCTCTTCACGAGGCCCGCTGCATGGTCGCCCAGAGACCCGCCGCGTGGAGCTTCGCCACGTCGGCCTCCACCTTGTCCTTGGTGCCCGATGTCACGATCGCCTTGCCCTTGTGGTGCACGTCGAGCATCAGCTTGGTCGCCTTGTCCCTGCTGAAGCCGAACAGCTTCTGGAAGACGTACGTCACGTACGACATGAGGTTGACCGGGTCGTTCCAGACCACGGTCTGCCAGGGGCGGTCCTCGGCTGCGATCTCCGCGCCTACGGCCTCCGGCTGCGTCCGTTCCTGTTCGACGGGCGTGGTCATACCGCCAATGGTGTCATGTTCGCCGCAGTGGCGGAGACCGCATGCGGCTAAACCGGATGCGACCTTAGGGTTGGCGACCATGAACTCGACGGCGTTGCTCACGGACCACTACGAGCTGACCATGCTCGCGGCCGCGCTGCGTGACGGCACTGGTGACCGTCCGTGCGTGTTCGAGGTCTTCGCCCGCAGGCTCCCCGACGGCCGCCGCTACGGCGTCGTCGCGGGCACGAACAGGGTGCTGGACGCGATCAGGAACTTCCGGTTCGGCGACGAGGAGATCGACCAGCTGCGCCGCAACGCCGTGGTCGACGATTCGACTTTGGAATGGCTCGCGAACTACCGGTTCACCGGTGAGATCGACGGCTATCCCGAGGGCGAGCTCTACTTCCCCGGCTCGCCGATCCTCACGGTGCGCGCGTCGTTCGCCGAGGGGGTCGTGCTGGAGACGCTCGTGCTCTCGATCCTCAACCACGACAGCGCGATCGCGTCCGCCGCCGCCCGCATGGTCACGGCCGCCAACGGCCGTCGCATGATCGAGATGGGCTCGCGGCGCACGCACGAGGAGTCCGCGGTGGCGTGTGCTCGCGCGGCCTACCTGGCCGGCTTCACCGCGACGTCGAACCTCGAAGCGGGGCGCCGCCACGGCATTCCGACGGCCGGCACGTGCGCGCACGCGTTCACGTTGCTGCACGACTCCGAGGAAGAGGCCTTCCGCAGCCAGATCGAGGCGCTGGGCGTCGGCACGACGTTGCTGGTCGACACCTACGACATCACCGAGGGCATCAAGACCGCCGTCGCCGTCGCGGGCCCTGACCTGGGCGCGATCCGGATCGACTCGGGTGATCTCGGCGTGATGGCCAGGCAGGCCCGCGACCAGCTCGACTCGCTGGGCGCCCGCAACACCCGCATCGTCGTGTCGAGCGACCTCGACGAGTACTCGATCGCCGCCCTGCGCGCCGAACCGGTGGACGCGTACGGCGTGGGCACGTCGGTCGTGACCGGGTCCGGCGCACCGGCCGCGGGCATGGTCTACAAGCTGGTCGAGGTCGACGGCAGGCACGTCGAGAAGCGCAGCACGTCCAAGCAGTCGCGCGGCGGCTGGAAGAAGGCGCTGCGGCGGCACAAGGACACCGGCACGGCGCTGGAGGAGGTCGTGTTCCAGGCTGTTTCGGAGCCCGAGCTCGGCCCGTACGACAAGCTCGTGCAGATTCCGCTGATGCGCGATGGACAGACCACTCCCGAGGTCCCCACGCTGGAGCAGAGCCGCGAACGGCTGCGCGCGGCGCTGGTGAGCGTGCCGTGGGAGGGCCTCAAGCTCTCGCGCGGTGAGCCCGCGATCCCGACGATCTACCTGGAGGCGTGACATGACCAAGGCTTTGATCGTCGTGGACGTGCAGAACGACTTCTGCGAGGGCGGTTCACTCGCGGTCGCGGGTGGCGCGGCCGTCGCCGCGGCCATCTCGCAGCACATCGCTTCGACGCCGTACGACCACGTCGTGGCGACGCGGGACTACCACGTGGATCCGGGGTCGCACTTCTCGGAGACGCCGGACTACGTCGACACGTGGCCGGTGCACTGCGTCGCCGGGACGCCCGGTGCGTCGTTCCACCCCGAGCTCGACGTGGCCGGGGTCGAGCAGGTGTTCTCGAAGGGCCGGTTCGCCGCCGCCTACTCGGGTTTCGAGGCGGAGAACGACCTCGCGGGATGGCTGACGGACAAGGGCGTGACCGACGTGGACGTCGTCGGCATCGCGACGGACCACTGCGTCCGCGCCACAGCCCTTGACGCGCAACGGAACGGCTTCCGCACGACGGTTCTCGTCGACCTGACCGCCGCCGTGGCCGAGAACACCCGCGACGCCGCTCTCGACGAGCTGCGCGCCGCGGGTGTCGTTGTCTCGTAGTGCAGTTGATGCCTACGGAGTTGGCGAGCAGGCCACGCTGCCGACGGTGATCGACCCCGTGTAGCCGGACGACGGCTCGAAGGAGATCTTCAGCAGCGTCATGCTGATGCTGCCGTCGTTCGGCACCGGGAACACGGTGTCGGTGAACTTGGCCCTGGCGAGCACGGTTCCGTCGCTCGCCTTGATCTCGTGCACGTACCCGGACGGGATGTTCTGCGGCAGCCCGGTCCAGCCGGACATGCCCTTGAGCACCCAGCCCGCCGACGTGCCCTTCTCGTCCGCGTCGCAGTTGATCGACCACTCGGCGATCTTGAGCCGCGGCCCGTTCTTCCCGACGAGCGCCGACAGCTCGAAGGCCTTGCCGGTCGCGATCGACTTGGTCTTGGTGAGGAACTCGTTCGGGTTCACGACCTCGGTCGTGCACGTCGAACCGGTCTCCCCGATCTTGAGCCCGCTCCTCGCCACGGCCGGGCTGGAGCCGGAGACCGTGCCCGCCGTGTCCGGGTTCACGTTGCACACGGCGAGCGGGTCGACCTTGAACGTCTGGTCCGCTTTGGCGAAGTCGGCGGATCCGGAGGACGCGGTGCCGGGTGGGTTGCTGGCGAGCGCGGGCGACGCGGCCGCCAGCGTCAGCACGGCCACCGCCCCTGCGACCAATGTCTTGCGCACTGTTTCCCCTATGGCTCTATTTCCCACCACCCGATAATGGTTGTGCGGCGTGGCGCGGATAACAGTTCGGCACCCCATGTCACTCGATCGTGAATTCGCAATTACACGAAAGAGTGACAGGCAAACTATTGATCAGCGAACGCCTGCCAATGTGGCGAACGGCTCCCGGCGCGGCAGAGCAGTCGGCAGGCCCGCCAACCTCTCGAGCGCGGAGCACACCCGGACCGCGGCACGCCCGTCGCCGAACGGGTTGCGCCCCAAGGGAAGCCGCAGCCGGGAGCCGAGCACCCAGCCCGCCTCGGCGAGGATGCGGGTGGTATCCGTGCCGACGAGCCAGGCGCACCCGGCGTCGACGGCGAGCATGCGTTCGGTGGTCTCGCGCAGCACCAGCACCGGGACGCCGAACGTCGGCGCCTCCTCCTGGATGCCACCCGAGTCGGTCAGCACGAGAGCCGAGCGCTTGAGCACCCGCACGAGGTCGGGGTAGTCCAGCGGGTCGGTGATGACCACGCGTTCGTGGCCGCCCAGCAGCGACACGACCTGTTCGCGCACACCGGGGTTCGGGTGCGCGGGAATCAGCACGTGCAGGTCGGGGTGCCGGTCGGCGATGGAGCGCACGGCGTTGAGCACGCGCATCAGCGGGCGGCCCCACGACTCGCGGCGGTGCACGGTGACGAGCATGAGCCGGCCACCGGTCGCGTCCAGCGTCCGTTCCAGGGCGACGAGATCCGGGCTCGACGCGGGCAGACCGGCTGCCGCGACACGCTGCACGGCGTCCACGACGGTGTTGCCGGTGACGACGATGTGGCTGTCCGGCAAGGATTCCGTGTTCAGCGCGTTGGCGGCGTCGTCGGTCGGCGCGAGGTGCAGCGAGGTGATGCGGGAGATCATCTGCCGGTTCCCCTCCTCGGGGAACGGGCCGTAGAGGTCGCCGGTGCGCAGACCGGCTTCGAGGTGTGCCACGGGGATTCCGCGCCAGAACGAGGCGAGCGCCGCGGCCAAGGTGGTAGTGGTGTCGCCCTGCACGAGCGTGACCGCGGGGTCGCGCTCCTCCAGCACGGCGTCGAACTCGGGTAACAGCCGGGAGACCAGCTCGGCCTGGGTTCCGTTGATCCTGGGCACGTCCAGCCGCACGTCCGGCACCAGGTCGAACGCGCCGAGCGCCTGCTCGACCATGCCGGAGTGCTGTCCGCTGTGGACGATCGTGGGGCGGAGGGCGGGGTGGCCCTTCAACGCGATGGCGACGGGGGCGATCTTCACTGCTTCCGGTCGCGTACCGGCGACCAGCAGAACTTCCTTCTTCACCGCAGTCCTCTCTCGGGGAGACCGGGAGATCCGCCTGGGGCCGGGGGCAACCCCAGGCGGACCTTCGTCAGCCGGCTCGGTTTCTGGTCTTCGCGACGGCCGGCACCCGCTTCTTGCGCGTGCTGTGCATCAGGAACGCGCCCACGAGCAGGAGGACGATTCCCGCGACGAGCCACCACGTCACGTCCGCGCCGGTCACCGCGAGGGCTCCGACACCCGTGCCGACACCGATGCCGGTACCGGGGACCTTGTACATCTGCCGCTCCTCTTAGGCCGCGTTGAGCGACGTGCGTCGGCGCAGCGCCACGAAGGCGACCGGAGCGGCGACGACACCGAGCAGGCCGAGGCCGATCCACAGGCCTGCGCCCGAGGCCATCGGGATCGGCAGACCGGCGGGACCGCACGTGGCGGACGACAGGATCACGTCACCCGTGCCGATTCCGCCGAGCGCGCCCTGCAGCAGCTTGATGTGAATCGCGTTCACGGTGAGGCTGCCGTCGTCGTTCTTGTACTGCTCGTTGAAGATGACCTCGGCGATCTTGATGCCCGCCAGTTCCACGTTGAGAACCGTGTTGGGCGCCGGGTCCGCGTTCACCTGGCCGAGCTTGCCGAGGTTCACGCCCGCGAGCTTGGACTTGCCGACCAGACCCTTCTGGGTCGCCGTGCACTCCGCCTCCACCAGCTCGGCGGAGATCTTGCCGGTGACCTTGGAGAGCAGGTCGACCCGGACGTCCGCGGTGCTCGCCCGCGAGTACACGCCGCCGGACTTGTCGTCGCGCGACGCGGAGGCGTTGATGACACCGGTCTTCAGAATCCCGGTGAGGTCGACGCCCACGAACGTGTTCTGCGTCGGCCCGTTCGCGTTGGCGGCGGCGAACGGTTCGGCGTTGACCGCCGGGTTGCCGAGCAGCGTCACGTTGAGCCTCGCACCGTATGCCGAGGCGTCCCCCGGAGCGGCCGAAGCAGGTGCGGCACCGACCAGGAGTGCGGCAATCGCGATGACTCCAGCCAGTCCCGTCATTCGGACACGCATGAAACTCCTTCCCTCTGTTTCCTCCGGCCCCAAGGCGCGTTGATACCAATCTGGTTTCACGCTTTCCGGGGGCAATTACCGGCATCGGCTTTCTTTCGAGGGAACTGAGGGTTACTCCCCGTATCGGGCGACACGACCACTCGACTCGCCCAACCAACGCCACTCATCGTGGGTTTTTTTGATCAATTTCCGGTTACGGCGTCACCCGATCCGGGGGTGAGGGCTGACGTTGCGTCTACCGATGGAACGTCAGGTAGCCCGTCTGGGCGCTCCCTCAATCGGTGGAAAGGATCCAAGGGTGACGCTTGCCGTGCGCCGCACCGCATTCCCGAGCCGGGTGACGGTGGTCGTCCTGCTCGGGGTTGCCACGGGACTCGTGTTCGCACATCGCCTGTACCGCACAGCGGAGATCTCGCTGTCGGGCGCGATCCTCAGCGTCATCAGTTCCTATGGCGTGGACGTGATCCCCGACCGGCAGACCGTCTACTTCGGACTGGGTTCGGACACGCCGCTGGGCCTGCGGATGACGCCGGAGTGCACGTCCGCGTTCCTGGTGCTGCCGTTGATCGTGGTGGGTGCCGTGATGATCGCGTTGAGGCCACGCATCCAGTCGCGCGTGCTGTTCGCTTTGGGGGTCGCGGCCCTGGCGGTCGTGATCGTGAACCAGTTCCGCGTGCTGACGTTGGTCGGGCTGGTGCAGTGGCTGGGCGTCGACACCGGTTACTACTGGGGTCACACGCTGCTGGGCTCGATGGTCAGCGTCTTCGGTGGCGCGGCGGCGTTGGTCGCGTTCGTCTGGCTGGCCACGCGGAAGTGAGCCTCGACCTCGTTCTCGGGTTCACGCAGGCCCTCGCTCTGACGATGAGCGTCGCCTTCGTGACGTACGTGTTCGTGATCGTGGTGCCGTACCTGCGGCGCAAGCCCGCGCCGCTTGGGGAGCCGTCGTCGCTGGAGTGGCACTTCTTCGTGCCGTGCCGCGACGAAGAGGCCGTCATCGGTGACACGATCAGGTATCTGCGTTCGACGTTCCCCATCGCGCACGTGTGGGTCATCGACGACGACTCCGACGACCACACCGCCGGTGTCGTGCGGATGTTGAAGCGCAACGGCGGTGTGCGCGATCCGCACATCCATCTCGTGCAACGCCAACGGCCGTATGCCCGCACCGGCAAGGGCAACGCGTTGAACGACGCCTACCGGACGTTGAAGATGTGGATGGGCCGGCGTGCTGATGCCGACCGCGCGATCATCGTCGTGGTCGACGCCGACGGCCGTCCCGCTCCGAACTGCCTGGAAGTCTGTGCGGCACAACACCTCTTCGGCAACCCGCGGATCGGCGCCGTGCAGGTGGACGTGCGGATGATCAACGCCGGCCTGCGTCAGCCCGGAGTCTCGTTGTGGCGGCGCACTTTCGGTGCCGCGCTGGTGCGGATGCAGGACCTGGAGTTCCGCACGGCGATCGCGGCGATCCAGATGTCGCGCGGCGCCACCGGCACGATCTCCATGGGCGGCAACGGCCAGTTCACCCGTCTGTCCGCTTTGGACTCGATCGCCGGGCCGACGGGGTCGCCGTGGCGCGGCTCGTTGCTGGAGGACTTCGAGCTCGGCGTGCACCTGCTGACCGCGGGCTGGCACACCGGGTTCTCGTTGGACACGCACGTGAACCAGGAAGCCCTGTACTCGTTGCGCCGCTTCCTCGCCCAACGCACCCGGTGGGGTCAGGGAACGATGCAGTGCATGCGTTATCTGCGGCGCATCTGGGACTCCGAGCACCTGACGACCCTCGGTGCCGCCGAGATGATGTACTACCTCGCGCAACCGTGGATGCAGTTGCTCGGCACGCTGATCTACCCGATCCCGATGGCGCTCATGGCTTACCGGTTCGCGGTGTCGCCTTCCGAGGTCGTGGCGTGGTTCTTCGACGGCGCGTGGATCCTCTTCACCGTGTACGGCGCCTTCGGTCTGTTGCCGTTCGTCCTGTGGGGACCGGTGTACCGCGCGCGTTGTGTGCCCGTCTCGTTCTGGAAGTCCATCGGGTACGGGTTCGGCTACGCGCTGTACATCTACACCTTCTACATCACGTCGTGGCGCGCGCTGATCCGCTTGGTGCGCGGCAACAACGGCTGGACCAAGACCCGCCGCAACACCGAACGCCGTGTGGTCACTGTGGATGTGTGACCGGTCACTTTGTAGAGATCGAACAAAGACGTTCTCGAGTTGCCCTGGTTAACCTCAGGTTCTCTCGATTCCGCCTGGGAGGGAACCGTGACACTCGCACTCGCGCCCCGTCGCACCGTGCTCGCCGACTTCGTGCCGGGCGCCCTCGTCCGCGACCTGAGCCTGGTGCTCGCCGGCGCCGCCTTCACCGGCCTCGCCGCCCAGGTGGCTCTGCCGATCCCGGGCAGCCCGGTTCCCCTTACGGGCCAAACGTTCGCGGCGTTGCTGGTCGGTGCCGCCCTGGGCTGGCAGCGCGGCGCGACGTCGATGCTCCTGTACTTGATCGCGGGCGTCGCGGGCGTGCCGTGGTTCCAGGGCGGTACTTCCGGCGCGCCGGTGTCTCTGGGTTACGTCGTGGGCTTCGTGTTCGCGGGTGCGCTTGTGGGCGCTCTTGCCGGACGTGGTGGTGACCGCACGCCTCTGCGCGTGGTCGGCACGATGGTTCTCGGCAACCTCGCGATCTACGCCGTCGGTGTGCCGTGGCTGATGGCCATGACCGGCATGTCCCTGTCCAAAGCCGTCGCCGTCGGTGTCGTCCCGTTCCTGCTCGGCGACGCGCTGAAGATCGCGTTGGCGGCCGGTGTGCTGCCGGGAGCCTGGGCACTCGTCCGGCGTCGGTAGCTCGACGTATCGGCACCACCCCGGCCGTCGTTGAACTCATGTGACCACGTCCGCCCCGGAGGAGCTCGGCTGCCTGACCGGCGGCCCGCACCGTGCCGCGGAGGTGGCACTGGCCCGGCTGCTGCACTCCGGTCTGGTCCGGGTCTCCCGCACCGGCCTGGTCACCGCCGTCCGCGTGCCCGGCCTCGGACCGGCGACCCCGCTGGAGGCCGGGATCCTCGGCGGGCTGGGACACGGCAGGAGTCTCGGCGACGTGCTGCGCGTCGCCGCAACCTCGGGTGAGGCCGCGGGTCTGCGTGAACACCTCGCGGGCCGCGGACTGCTGCGGCGACGGCGTTCGCGGCGACCCAGACTGCACCCGTGGCTGCTCCTGCTGGGGTTCCTGCTCGCGCTCCCGGGGTTCGTCGTCCTCCTCTTCCCGGAGATCCTCGAGTTCTTCGCGGAAACCAAACCGTGGCTCGCCTTCGTGCCGCGCTGGGCCGTGTTCGCCGCCGGGATCCTGCTGATCGTCTGGGCCTCGGTGCTGAACGCGCGTGACCCCGGCAGACTGCGGACCAGAGCCGGCTACCTGGTGGTGAAACGGACGAAGGCCTCGCCGCGGGATCCGCTGGGCGCGGTCGCGGTGCTCGGACTGCGCGGCAAGGTCGGCGGGGTCGCGGTCGCCGGGATGTTCGGCCTCACGCCCGCGATGATCCCGGGACGTGGCCGGACGTCGGGCGGCAGCTGCGGGAGCGGATCCGGCTGTGGTGGTGGAGGGGACGGCGGCGGCTGTGGCGGTTGCGGCGGTGGTGGCGACTGAGGGCACTCCTCCGGCGTCGGTAGCTTGAACCAGGTGATCACTCCTGGGGACTATCTGGACCTTCTCGACGCGCGTCTGCCCGGTCTCGTGGTGGGCGCGCACGTGTACGGCTCGCGCGTGCTGGACGACGTCGTCGCCGACTCCGACCTGGACATCGTGATCGAGCTTGCCTCGCCTGCCTCGGTGCCTGCGGTTCCCGGCGCTGACGTGGCCGTGGTGCTCGCGGGTTCGTTGGAGAAGCCGGTCTTCGACGTGACACCGCTTAGTGGCGAGATCACTCCCGTGCTGTGGCAACAGTTGCGAACCGTCGGTCAGACCGTGCGCGGCACACGGCCCACATGCCCCGGCACCGCCGCTGACGTCGAGGCGTACTGCCGGGACAACCTGATCAGCTACTGGAAGCTCGACTTCGACCGGTTCCGCGAGGTGCTCCCCACCTTGGACCCGGAACAGCCGATAGGGCGGGACGCGCTGCTGTGGGTCGGCCTCGGCCCCTCCCGGCTGTGGCACACCATCCGAACCGGCGACATCATCAGCAAGTCCCAGGCAGGCGAACTCGCTGCCCAGCGGTGGCCCGACCTCGCGCCGCGGATCCTCGACCTGGTGGCCTCCCGCCGAGGCGAGGACCGCCACCTCGTCGTCGACCACGGTCGTGCGTCGCTCGAGGTGTTCGACCGGATCCTGGCCGACGTAACGACCTGAGGGTTTCACCCGAGAAATCCGCGTGACGACGCATACCCCGGAAGAGCTGGGCTGCCTGGTGGGCGGCCCCTCCCGCGCCGCCGAGGTGGCCCTGGCCCGCCTGCTGCACATCGGCGCGGTCCGCATCTCGCGCGAGGGCGTGGTGAGCGCCGTCCACCGTCATCCAGGCCGCGTCTCTCCTCTGGAAGCGCGAATCCTCAACAGCGTCCAGGTGGGCCGGTACCTGCACGACGTCCTGCGCGAGGCAGCTTCGTCGCCTGAGTCCTCCGGCCTGCGCCACCACCTGGCGGACCGCGGCCTACTGCGGCACACGAGGTCGTGGCGTCCGCGCCTCTACCCCTGGCTGTACCTGCTGGCGATTGGGCTCGTGGTCGCCGGCGTGCTCCGGATCGTGGCACCACAGCAGCTGCTGGACCTCCCCGTGCCGAACATCACCGAGTACCCGCCCTGGTACTTCTTCGCGGCCGGCGCGGCGGTCTTCGTCTGGGCGAAGGTGCTGAGCGCCCGCGACCCAGGACGGCTCCGCACCAGGTCCGGCTACCTGCTGGCGAAGCGCTCGCAACGACGGGTCAGCGTGCAGGACCCGTTGGGCGCGGTCGCGTCGAGGGGCCTGCGCGGCAAGGTCGGCGGGGTCGCGATCGCCGGGATGTTCGGCCTCACGCCGGTGATGATCGGCCTGCTGCCGCACCGCGACACGTCGTCCAGCAGCAGCTGCGGGGGCGGGTGTTCGTCGAGCTCGTGCGGCAGCGGGGACAGCGGCGGCGGAGACGGCGGGGGTGGGTGCGGCGGCGGATGCGGCGGTGGCGGCGACTGAGCCCTCACGCCACCCGATGCCCCGATCCGCACGCCCCCCACGCCACGCTCCTCTCCCGCGCTCTGGTTCCCGCGCCCCTCTCCCCACGCTCCGGTTCCCGTGCCCCGGTTCCCACGCCCCGGTTCCCACGCCCCAGTACCCGCGCCCCAGTACCCGCGCTCCGTTTGCCGCGCTCCGGTACCCACGCCCCGTTTGCGGCGCCCAGGTACCCACGCCCCAGTTGCATCGCTCCGGTTGCCGCGCCCCGTTTGCCGCGCCCCGGTTCCCCCACGCCCCTTCCCCGCGCTCCGGTTCCCGCGGCCCTGCCCGCGCCCACGAGCCCCGCGTTCCCCAGCGCCCTTCCCCACGCCCGCTACCCGCCGCTCCCCCACGCTCCCCTTCCCCCACGCCGCAGTCCCACATCTCCCGATCTGACCGTTCCACCTCCCCCACATCGGTGTCTGGCGGAGACTGTCGGACCTGCCGGGTACGGTCTGTCTCGTGCCTGAAGTTCCCCCCACGCTGAGCCTGCTCGAGACCGCCGTCCACGCCGTCGGTGGTGCGGAGCGCCCTGGCCAGGTGGAGATGGCCGAGGCCGTCGACCACTCCATCCGCACGGGCGAGCACCTCGCGGTCCAGGCCGGCACGGGCACGGGCAAGTCGCTCGCGTACCTGGTGCCGTCGATCAGGCACGCGGTGGCCGAGGCCGAGACGGTGGTGATCTCCACGGCCACGATCGCGCTGCAGCGGCAGCTGGTCGACCGGGATCTGCCGCGGCTGGCGAAGGCGCTCAAGAAAGACCTGGGCCGCGAGCCCACGTTCGCGATCCTCAAGGGCCGCAGGAACTACCTGTGCATGCACCGCGTGCACAACGGGGCGCCGGACGAGCCGGAGGAGGCCGCGCTGTTCGACCCGTTCGCGGTGTCGAAGCTCGGGCGTGAGGTGAAGCGGCTGCACGAGTGGTCGTCGGACACCGAGACGGGCGACCGCGACGAGCTGGTGCCCGGCGTCAGCGAGCAGTCGTGGCGGCAGGTCAGCGTCACGGCTCGGGAGTGCCTGGGCGTGTCGAAGTGCCCGATCGGGTCCGACTGCTTCGCCGAGAGGGCGAGGGCGCAGGCGGGCAAGGCGGACGTGGTGGTCACGAACCACGCGATGCTCGCCATCGACGCGTTGGAGGGTTACCAGGTTCTGCCGGACCACGACGTGGTGGTGATCGACGAGGCGCACGACCTGGTCGACCGCGTCACGTCGGTGGCCACGGAGGAGCTGAGCGGCGCGTCGGTCGCGATGGCGGCGCGCAGGTGCGGCCGGCTGATCGACCAGGACATCGCGGATCGGCTCGCCGAGGCCAGCGACGGCTTGGCGATGATCCTCGAGGACATGCCGTCGGGTCGCCTCGACGCACTCCCGCGAGCACTCGCCGGAGCCCTCGCCGCGACGCGAGACGCGGCGCACAACTGCGTGTCCGCGATGGGGCCGGAGCGCAAGGAGGACGTCGACGGGGCGACGGCGCGCAAGCTCGCGCTCTCCCTGCTCGAAGAGGTGCACGACTGCGCGGTGCGGATCCTCGACGCGTTCGGCGAGGAGCACGACGTCGTGTGGGTGTCGGGCGACTTCAACCAGAAGTCGCCGGTGCTGCGGGTCGCGCCGCTGGGTGTCGGCGGGCTGCTGCGCGAACGCCTGTTCGCCAAGCGCACCACAGTTCTCACGAGTGCCACGCTCACGCTGGGCGGCGCGTTCGACACGATGGCCCGCCAGTGGGGCCTGCCGCCGTCGGAGAAGGTCCGCAAGATCGAGGGCGCGGCCACCGACAAGGAGATCAAGGACGTCGAGGGTCCCAAGTGGACCGGTCTCGACGTCGGCTCGCCGTTCCAGCACGGCAGCAGCGGCATCCTTTACGTGGCAAGGCATCTGCCGCAACCGGGCCGCGACGGCCTTCCCCCGGAGTACCTCGACGAGATCGAGGGTCTGGTGAACGCGGCAGGCGGCCGCGCGCTCGGCCTGTTCTCGTCGACGCGCGCGGCCAAGGCGGCCACGGAAGCGCTCAGGGACAAGCTCGACTACCCGATCCTGTGCCAGGGCGACGACGCGACGGGCTTGCTGGTCAAGAAGTTCTCCGAGGACGAGCGCACGTGCCTGTTCGGCACCCTGTCGCTGTGGCAGGGCGTCGACGTCCCCGGCCCGTCCCTGCAGCTCGTGATCATGGACCGCATCCCGTTCCCGCGCCCGGACGACCCGCTCGCCTCAGCCCGCCAGAAGGCCATCAACTCACGTGGCGGCAACGGTTTCCTCACCGTCGCCGCCACGCACGCCGCTCTGCTGCTCGCCCAGGGCGCGGGCCGGTTGCTGCGCTCGATGTCGGACAAGGGCGTGGTGGCCATCCTCGACCCCAGGCTGGCCACGGCCCGCTACGGCGGCTTCCTGCGCGCCTCACTCCCCCCGTTCTGGACGACCTACGACCCCGAGGTCGTCAGGGCCGCGCTCAAGCGGTTGGATGCTGCTCAGACGCCCTGACCCGCTCGACCAGGTCGTCACGAAACTCCTGCGCCGCAGCGAGTTCCGGCTCGTCGCCCACGGCTCGCTTCAGCGCGCCTTCCAGGATCTTCAACGCCTGGCGCTCGTCTCCGCGAGCATCAGCCTGCCGCGCGGCGTTCTCCATGGCCTTGGCGAGCTTGGAGGTAGCTTCGGGCTCCGGCACAGCCTTGTTGACCCGGATCCAGTTGCCACCGGGATCGACCACGCTGAACCCGGTGTACCTGTCGTTGCGCACCCGAGGCCGGGTCATCCGCGGGATGCCGGAGATGAGCACTTTCCCGTGCACCGCACGCATTCCGGCCGCGAACGCCTCGTACAACGGACCGGTGTCCTGCACGATGACCAGGCACGTGCCGTACGACTGCTCGGGATCAAAACCGTCCATCCCGAAGAAGTGCAGATTGATGTCTTCCCGCTGCAAAGCCACATGCGGGTTCGGCCGCGTCTGCCGATAGGTGACCGAGAAGCCGAGCATCTCGTAGAACGACGCGATCTCATCGATGTCCGGACAGGGCAGAAGGGGAATCGTCAGTTCGTTCGCCACCGCCCGAAGCTAAGCCCGGTTCCGCCAAAACGACACGGAGGAATTTGCTCAAGCGAACAGCCTCACACCAGCAGCATCACCACACCACCGAGCACCAGCAACGCCGACACCACGGCGATCACCAGCACTCGCCCACGCGGCGTCCCCGCGTGCTTCAACGCCACACCCAACGGACCGATCCCAGCCACGACAGCCCCTTTCGACGGCATAGCAACAACAGCGCGCAACGCCCCGAACGCCACCCTCAACGGCGTCATGCCGAGTTCACGCGCCCCGACAACATCCGCTTCCCACTGCTCGCGATAGCGCTCATCGCCCACGACCGCCGCCGCGAACCGCACCACGATCAACGCGCCCCTCATTGCGCAGTCCGAGGCACAGGCCGCACAACGGGCGCCAAATGAGCGCGCGCCACCACCCTCCGGGCCTCCACAGCACCCTCAGGCGTCAGCAAATACATCCGCCGCCGAGGCCCGCGCCGGTCCGCGTCGTCATCCCACGACGACGTGACCCAGCCCGCGCGCTCCAACCGGTCCAGCAACGGATAAACGCTGCCCGACGGCCGCCCGGTCAGCTTGATGATCTCCAGGCCCCAGCACGGTTCATCGGCGCCCAGCAGCACCTCGAGCACGTCAACCGTAGCTTTGCCGATGCGTTGCAGTGGCTCCACACGACCAATACTACCTATGTAGATTAAGCCGTTCAAGCAGTTCGTCGCGGAACTCCAAAGCCTCGGCCCGCTCATCCTCCGAAGCGTGCGTCTCCCGCACCAAAGCCCCTTCGAGGATCTTCAACGCCTGCCGCTCGGCCCCGTGCGACCCGGCCAGCGTCACCGCGTTCCGCAACGCCCGCGAAAGCCCGTTCCGCGACGGCTCCCGCTCCCTCACCGCGGGCACCACCCGGATCCAGTTCCCACCGGGGTCGACCATCAGGAAGCCGTCCCGCCGGGGCCGGGTCATCCGCGGAATGCCCGTGAGCAGCACCTGCCCGTACACCGCGCGCATGCCGTGAGCGAACGCCTCGTACAGCTCCCGCGGTTCCTCGACCTGGATCAAGCACGAGCTGTACGACTCCGAGACCTCGTACCCCGGGATGCCGAAGAAGTGGAGGTTGATCTCCTCACGCCGCACCGACAGGTACGCGTTCGGCCGGTACTGCCGATACGTGACCGTGAACCCGAGCATCACGTAGAACTCGGCCACCTCGTCGATGGAGGCGCACGGCAGCAGCGGGATTGTCACCTCGTTGGCCACGCCGCCAAACTAGCGCTGCGGCTCAGCCGTCGACCAGCAATCCACGTAACGGTCCTTGCAATCTTCCGGACCGCCGTGACACCCCGGGAAGCGTTGTCACCCGCGAACGCCCCTCCAGCGCGGGCCTCCACACGGAATCCACCACCTCGTCCACCTGCCCCGACACGTCCGCGCCCAAATGCTCGGTCCACAGCCGCAGCCGCACGGAGCGGGCCACCGAGGCGTCGTCGGTCACCACGTTGACCTCGGTGTCGTTGAACAGCGAGTGCTCGTTGAGGTTCGCCGAGCCGACCGAGAGCCACTCATCGTCCACAATGGTCAGCTTGGCGTGTACGTAGACCGGAGCATCGCCGTGTGCGACAAGGGTTGCAGCGACCAGCCGCCGATCGACGTCCGCGTCGAGCAACCGGCCCAACTGACCGCGGGTCGTGTCCGCGCCGTTGCTCGGCTTCTGCGGCAACAACAGCACCATCCGGAACTCCGCGGACGGCGGCCTGCACAGCTTCTCGATCAGCACCTCGGTGATCTCCGGCGACCACAGGAACTGGTTCTCGATGTAGATCAACGACCGCGCCGCCCGCAACGCCCGCAGATACGAGTCGAGCAGGCTGAAATCGCCGTGCGGCGCGAACGAGTAGGTCTTCTCCGGAACCGTCCGCACCAGCTGCACGGACGACGTCCCCGCCTCCGGAGGCACCTCGGGAGCGGGCAGCGTCTCCCCCGCGATCTCCAGCCACCGCGCCGCGAAGTGCGCGGCCACGTCGGCGACGACCGGCCCACGCAACTGGGCCACGTGGTCGTGCCAGCCGAGATCGCGCGGCGGGTGCTCGGGCGAGTCGTGGCGGTCGCCCTCCACCGCGGTCATGTCCAGGCCGCCGACGAACGCCACGTCGTCGACGATCACGACCTTCTCGTGGTGGCAGTGCAGAGTTCGCTCGCGAGCGTCGAGCTCGCAGCGGATCGCGCCCGCGTCCCAGAAAGCCTTCTGCGCGGCCAAAGCACGGCGCCGCGTCGGTTCGAAGAAGGGCATCGGCGGCCCCGCCCACAGCAGCACGCGCACCGGAACCCGTTCCGCCGCAGCGGAAAGCAGCTCGCGCAGCTGCGGCGCACCCGGCTCGCGGGTCAGCCGGAAGTCCGGCGACGCGTGCCAGTTCGCGATGTGGACGTACTTCCGCGCGTTCTCGATGGCTTGCGCCACAACGGGAAATGCTTGAGCACCGTCGACGAGAAGCTCGATGGAGTTCCCGCGCGACACCGGCCGCAGGGGTGTGAACCACCCCGTCGAGGAACCGTCGAGCACCTCGCCCCACCCCAGCCGCCGCAGCCGGCGGGTGTGGTGGGAGCACAGCGCGTTCTCCAGCCCGTCACCGAGCCGTGCGTCGAGCACGTCGAGTAAGCCCACAGTTCGCGGATTTACCCGATCGGACAGATCTCAAACAGCAAGTACCGTCGTCGTGCCCGGCTCGACCTCCGTGAAACCCGCGTCCCGCACCGCCACGACGTCCTCGCGCTGGATCAACGAGTCCCACTCGGCCACGGACGGCGTCCGCACGGCACACCGGTAGTCCAACGAGGCCCAAGCCTTCAGCTCGGACACCGACAACCGCGGCGCCAGCAACATCGACGCGTGCCCGACCTGCGCCGCGAGCTTCCCGGCAGACATCTCGACGCGCGGGTTCACGTACAGCAGCCGCGCACCCTCGGGAACCGGCCCCGGCGAGTCCACCGGCAGGTCCGAGCCGGAAATCTGCAGCTTCGCGACCTCACGAGGCGTCTCGGACACCAGCACGGGCAGCAAGGACCGCACGGAAGCACCGTCCACGGTGATGGTCACGCCCGGCAGGTCCTGCACCGCCTCCCACTGCACACCACGCGCCCGCCGCGACACCTTGCGAATCCGTCCGGCCACCCAGGCCCGCACAGCCTCGTGCCACTCACCGCCGACGTCCGAACGCGGATCGAGGCACACCGCGACCGCCGAAGCAGCCGCGGCCTCCAGCAACGCCGTCCGCGAAGGCGGATCCACGCGTTCGATGCGCAACACCATCGGCATCGCGCGGACTTCGGACTCCTCGGCGTAGTTCCGCGAGGCGATCAGGTCGAGAATCATCACAGCCGGGTCAGCTCCAGCCCGTCCGCCGCATCGGCGGCCTCCACCTCGGCCCGCGTGACGCCGAGGATGAACAGCACGGCGTCCAGGAACGGGTGCGACAGCGCGGTGTCCGCCACCTCGCGCAACGCGGGCTTGGCGTTGAACGCGATCCCCAGCCCGGCCGCGCCGAGCATGTCGATGTCGTTGGCGCCGTCCCCCACGGCCACGCACTGCGCCAGCGACACGCCCGCCTCCTCGGCGAACCGCCGCAGCGCCACCGCCTTGCCCGGCCGGTCGACGATCTCGCCGATCACGCGACCGGTCAGCTTGCCGTCCTCGACTTCCAGCGTGTTCGCCGCGCAGAAGTCCAGGTGCAGCTCGTCCGCGAGAGGCGTGATCACCGACGTGAACCCGCCGGACACCACACCGCAGTAGAAACCGAGCCGCTTCAACGTGCGGATCGTCGTGCGCGCACCGGCCGTGAGCTCCAGCGACGCCCCGACCTCGTCCAGCACCTTCTCGTCGAGCCCTTCCAGCAGCGCGACCCGGCGCCGCAGCGACTCGCCGAAGTCGAGCTCACCGCGCATCGCGGCCTCTGTGATCTCGCGCACCTGCTCCTCGCACCCGACGTGCGCGGCCAGCATCTCGATCACCTCGCCCTGGATCAGCGTCGAGTCGACGTCGAACACGATCAGCCGCTTGGCCCTGCGCGTGAGGCCCGCCCGCTCGACCGCGATGTCCAAGCCGATCCGCACCGACACCTCGGCGAGCGCCGACCGGAGCTCCGCGTCGTTCTCCAGCGTGTCATCCGCAACGGAAACCCGCAGCTCAAGACCCGTGACGGGGTAGTCGGCGACACCGCGAATCGCGTCGATGTTCACGCCGAGCGACGCGAGCCGGCGCGCGACCTCGGTGAACGCCTTGGCCGTCACCGGGCGGCCCAGCACGATCAGGACGTGCGACGACTCCAGGCGGGCGGTGCGCTTCGAGTCGGCGCCGATCTCGATCTCCACGTGCATCGAGACCGTGGCCATGGCCTGCTCGACCGACTCCTGCAGGCCCTCGGGGTCGTGGTCGGTCGACACCAGCGCGCCGAGCACCAGCCGGCCCCGGATCACGACCTGCTCCACGTCCAGCACCTCGACTCCGTGCCTGGTCAGC
This sequence comes from Lentzea sp. NPDC051838, assembly GCF_040681245.1. Classification (NCBI taxonomy): domain Bacteria; kingdom Bacillati; phylum Actinomycetota; class Actinomycetes; order Pseudonocardiales; family Pseudonocardiaceae; genus Lentzea; species Lentzea sp. NPDC051838. The sequence goes on along the minus strand of NZ_JBFAYI010000005.1, from coordinate 262,556 downwards.
ACGGCGAAGAGCACCGAGGAGACACCGGGCTTGTCGGGGCCGGTCACGGTGATCAGCACGGGCGTTTTCACGTCGTCGTCTCCTCGTAAGACGCGGCGAGCCCCGACCGCGCGAAGCAGTCGGGGCTCGTCGTTGAACCTGTAATGCGCAGGTTACTTGTGGTCGTCGTCCTTCTCGGACGCCGTGCCCGAAACCACAGCCGCGGTCGCGAGCTCGGACGGCGTGTGCTTCGCGTCCTTGTGGGCGATCGTCTTGCCGGTGAAGGTCACGTGACCCTCGTTCCGAATCCGCTCGATCATGTGCGGGTAGTGCAGCTCGAACGCCGGGCGCTCCGAACGGATCCGGGGCAGCTCGGTGAAGTTGTGCCGCGGCGGCGGGGACGAGGTGGCCCACTCGAGCGAGTTGCCGTAGCCCCACGGGTCGTCCACCGTCACGACCTCACCGAAGCGGTAGCTGCGGAAGACGTTCCAGATGAACGGCAGCGTCGACGCGCCCAGGATGTAGGCACCGATCGTGGAGACCATGTTGAGCGTCGTGAAGCCGTCGGACGCCAGGTAGTCGGCGTACCGGCGCGGCATGCCCTCGTTGCCCAGCCAGTGCTGGACGAGGAACGTCGCGTGGAAGCCGATGAACGTCGTCCAGAAGTGCAGCTTGCCGAGCGGCTCGTCCATGAAGCGGCCGGTGATCTTCGGGAACCAGAAGTAGATGCCCGCGAAGGTCGCGAAGACGATCGTGCCGTAGAGCACGTAGTGGAAGTGCGCGACGACGAAGTACGTGTCCGACACGTGGAAGTCGATCGCCGGCGCGGCCAGCAGGATGCCGGACAGACCACCGAAGAGGAACGTGACGATGAAGCCGATCGAGAAGAGCATCGGCGTCTCGAACGTCAGCTGGCCCTTCCACATCGTGCCGATCCAGTTGAAGAACTTCACACCGGTCGGAACCGCGATGAGGAACGTCATGAAGGCGAAGAACGGCAGCAGCACGGCGCCGGTCGCGTACATGTGGTGCGCCCACACCGCGACGGACAGGGCCGCGATGCCGAGCGTCGCGTAGACCAGGCCGTTGTAACCGAAGATCGGCTTGCGGCTGAACACCGGGAAGATCTCCGACACGATGCCGAAGAACGGCAGCGCGACGATGTAGACCTCGGGGTGGCCGAAGAACCAGAAGAGGTGCTGCCACAGGATCACGCCGCCGTTGGCGGGGTCGAACACGTGGGCGCCGAGATGCCGGTCCGCCAGCAGACCCAGCAGGGCCGCGGTGAGGATCGGGAACGCGAGCAGCACGAGCACCGACGTCACCAGGATGTTCCAGGTGAAGATCGGCATGCGGAACATCGTCATGCCGGGCGCGCGCAGGCAGACCACGGTGGTGATCATGTTGACCGCACCGAGGATCGTGCCCAGACCACCGATGACGAGGCCGGAGATCCACAGGTCGGCGCCGACGCCGGGCGAGTGGATCGCGTTGCTCAGCGGGGTGTAGGCGAACCAGCCGAAGTCGGCCGCACCACCGGGGGTGATGAAGCCGGACATCACGATCAGGCCGCCGAAGAGGTACAGCCAGTACGAGAACGCGTTGAGACGCGGGAACGCCACGTCGGGCGAGCCGATCTGCAACGGGAGCACGAAGTTCGCGAAGCCGAAGACGATCGGCGTCGCGTACAGCAGCAGCATCACGGTGCCGTGCATCGTGAAGAGCTGGTTGAACTGCTCCTGGCTGAGGAACTGCATGCCGGGACGGGCCAGCTCGGTCCGCATCAGCATGGCCATCGCGCCGCCGACCATGAAGAAGGCGAAGCTCGTGACCAGGTACAGGATGCCGATCTGCTTGTGGTCCGTGGTGCGGAACATCCGCAGCAGGAAGGACCCCTTGACCGCAGTGCGCGTCGGATAAGGACGCGTTGCGATCGGCTGCGGGGCTACGGCCGTCACGGTGCCTCCAGGCCTTGGTGGGACCAGTTCGTTCGGGAAACTCCCCGGGATATTAGACGGCGTCGATCAGCTCCATTCGGGTGGGCCATGGCCGCCTGCCAGCGGCGTAGCGCAGGTCACACGTATCCTGCCGCCGTGCTCCGAATGGTCCTCGCTGTCGCTTCCGTCCTTTTGCTCGCCGCCTGCGGCTCCCCCGCCACGCACAACTCCGCGGACGTCGCGTTCGCCCAGGGCATGGTGCCGCACCACGAACAGGCACTGGAGATGAGCGATCTCGTCGCCTCCCGCACGTCGAACACCCACGTGATCGACCTGGCGAAGCGGATCTCCTCGTCGCAGAAGCCGGAGATCGACCGCATGAACGGCTGGCTGCGCGACTGGAACGCGCCCGTCCAGGCGTCGTCGCACACCTCGCACGGCCACACTGAGAACCACGGCATGGTCGAGCTGGGCGACCTCGCTTCGTTGGACGGCACCGAGTTCGACCGCCAGTGGCTCTCGCTGATGATCCAGCACCACCGCGGCGCCGTGGAGATGGCGCAGAAGCACCTCACGGCAGGCACCGACCCGGCCGCCCGCACGCTGGCGCAGGACGTGATCAGCCACCAGGAGAAGGAGATTTCGGAAATGGAGTCGCTTCTCCCGCAGGGCTGATGCCAGCCTCGTCGCTGTGAGCACCTCAGCGGTTCAGGCGGCGGTCGCGCTGGCGGCCTCTCATGGCGTGGTCAGCACGGATCCTGCGGTCCTGAAGGACGGCAGCAATGTCATCGTGCACCTGCGCCCGGCCCCGGTAGTGGCCCGCGTCGCCGCGCGCACGGCCCTGGTGCGCCCGTCGGTGGCTGATCATTTCGGTCGCGACCTGTCCGTGTCCGCGTTCCTAGCTTCGCGTGGCGTGCCGGTCGTGACGCCTTCTGCCGAGCTTGCCCCGGGACCTCACGTCTTCGACGGCTTCGTGATCTCGTTCAGCACCTACGTTCCGCACGATCCTGCTGTAGAGCTGACGCGCGCGGACGTTCTGAAGATGCTGCCCGACCTGCACGCCGAGCTCCGGCTGTACTCAGGCGCCCTGCCCGCGCGCGGCCCTCTCGACGACGTCGACCACACGCTGACTTACTTGGCCGGGCAGGGCGTGGCGGGGCTGGAGCCGTTCCACTCGCGCCGCGCGGAGCTCCTCGAACTCTGGGACGAGCACTACAACGACGTCCAGCCGCTGCACGGCGACTCGCACTACGGCAACCTGCTGATGACGTCCTCCGGTCCGGTGTGGAACGACTTCGAGGACACGTGGCGCGGCCCCGTCGCCTGGGACCTGGCCTGTCTCGCGGGTGCCGCAGGCAAAGAAGCCGCCCAGCGCGCCGTGGAGATCTACGGCGGCGGGGCGGCTCCTCAGGACGTGGAGTTCCACGTCGAAGTGCGCATTCTCTTCGGCACGCTCTGGGGCATGCTGATGGAGAACTCCTAGGCGCGACGCCTGCGCAGCACGAACAGCACGGCGGCACCGGCGGCCAGCAGAGCGGCGCCGAGGCCGACCAGCCAAGCGGACCCGAAACCGGTGGAGGCCAGGTCGTCGTCAACGACCGGCGCGGCCACCGTCGTAGTCGTCGTGGTGGCCACGACCTCCGAGGACGAGGTCGGCGTGGAGGTCGAGGACGAGCTCGGGGTCGACGACTGCGTCACGGTCGAGCTGGAAGTCGTGGAGGAGCTGCTGCTCGAGCTGCTGCTGCTCGGCGTCTTCTTGACCACACAGGCGTACCAGTGGCTGATCGCCGGGGCCTTCTCGTTCTTGTCCGGCGCCCGCAGGTCGTTCCAGGGCAGCGCGCCGAGCTTGTCGGCGAGGTAGACGTTGTAGGCATCGGCGCCCTTCACCACGACACCCGTGACGCCCTCGGGCGCGGCGGTGATGTCGAGGTCCAGCTTGTCCACGCCACCGGTGAAGGTGAACTCGCCGGGCCCGACCGGAGTCCCGGTCAGCCCGCCCACGGTGCAGGCGTCGGGGTGGGCGATGTCGACGTTGCCGCTGTACGCGACGGCACGCTGGTCACCGGAGGTCGGAGCCGGCTTGTCGGGCTGGGCGAACGCGGTGGTCACCAGGGCGAGCGAGGCCACAGCAGCCACGGTGGCGGCACCGAGCAGGCCGGATCTTCTCAGGGGCGTCAGGCGCATCGGGGTTACTCCGTTGAGGTCGGCGGGATGCCGAGATCTAAGACCATCGACGTCCCCCTAACGGGGTAACAAGGGGCCTGAGGTACGCCCTGTGGCCTAGTTGTTATGCCCCTGTGAAGTTGTATGCCCGAACGACCGAACGCCGAAGGGGCCGGCGAACCGACCCCTTGGCAACACGCGCGAACGACGATCAGTCGTTCTGCTCAACCCCAGCGGGTCGCAGGAACACGGTGCCACCACCGGTCGGCATCCGCCGGAACCAGTCAACGGAGTTGACCGGCTGGCCGACCGGGCCCACCCCGGTCGGGAGGTGGGGAACAGGAACGCCTGCGCCGTGGGAAGCGTGCGGGCGAAGAGGCTGGTTCGGGGTGGTCATGGTTCCTTCTCGAGTGGGTCGGGGCCCTGCCCGGAGGAACTCTCGAGACATCCCGAGAGTTCTCAGACACGACTCCCCACAGCATGGTGTCGAACTTGTATGCCCGCTTGCTTGAAGGTGTGCTCTGGAACGATATCGATCGTCTATCGTCCCCCCGCTCACCGGAACACCGCTGGCGGTTGCTTAGAGCACAAATACAGCAACCAGCCGGAAACTCCCGTGCAACTGGTGGCGGCACGTCGCTTCCGACTGGTATCTCCTGCCGCATCGACGGACAGGGATGCGGCAGTGTACATCTTGCGCAGCTTGCAGCAAGGACCTTCTACCTGCAGCTTTACGGCATTGAGACCACAACCGGGTGAGGCCTGCCGAAACCCTCCACTTGGGACGGAGAACGCGCAGGACCACGACCGATGCGCCATGAGGCGAACCTCTGATCCCGGCGGCCATCCTAAGTGCGCCACCCACCGCTGGGAATAGAAGAATTCGCCGACGTCTCTCATTTGGCCGAGAACTTCTCCGGCACAGGTGCAGTTTGCCGACAAGATCACCAAGGCCGTCGATAAACCGTACGGCTGTTCCGCATTCATCTCATGACACCGGCTCGATGATCAAGCTCGACAGGAGTGAACCGAGGGCCGCCCTCAAGCGCAGCGACGCCGTGCCGGAGTCGACTGCCCACAACTCGGTCGCCTCGTCCAGCACGGAACCGAACGCCACGCTCACGGCGAGCCGGGACACGAGCCAGCTCGCGTCCGCGCTGAGCCAGCAGATCGAAGGCGGCCGGGACACCAGCTGCCCCACGACGACGCGACCCGAGGCCGCCCGTCTCGTTCGCACGTCGGAACGCACACGGAATCGGTCGTCCGCGCCCACCTCCGGACACAGCAGGCCACTGTCCACCTCGGATCGTTTACCCGGCTCCCCCATGAACGAGCGCAGCAACCAGCGCGCGTGGACACCGATGTCCGACTCGTGGTCGAGCAGCCAGCGGCCGATCTCGGTCGCTCTGCCCGCGGCCACAGCCAGGAGGGAGTCAGGCCCCAACGGCCCGTCACCGTAGAGCCTGGAGAACTGGGCGAGGCAGCTGTACGCATGCCATGCGGCGTAGACCTGCTCGAGCGGCCATGGCACGCCGCCCCACGAACTCCGGAAAGGCTCGACCTCTTCAGCGTGCGAGTCCAGGAACTCCCGGGTGATCGCCAAGTCGAAGAACTTCTCGTGCGCGCCCTCGTGCACGAGAGCCTCCGCCACCTCGATCGGCGTTGACGGCTCGTCGATCAGCACGATTCCGGGCGCGTATCTGGAAGACGCCGAAACGACACCACCAGAGGTGTCGCGGTTCAGCACCGCGACCATCGACACGTGAGCGAGCAGGTCGCCAGCCATCTCGGGAGCGACGCGGCGCAGCAGCGCCACGCCCTCGGCGACGATCTCGACCGCGGACTCGAACCGCTGCCCGTCGGCTTCGGTCAGTGGGAGGGGGGTGGTGCCAGGGGCTTTGATGATGCGAAGTGGTGCTTCGAGCTGTGCCGCCGCCGACGCATCGGAGGCGACCGGGACACCGGCGTCCCGCACGCCCATGGCAGCGACCGCGCGCAGTTGTTCTGAAGTCAGGTCTCCGTGACCCGCAAGTGCTCGTCCGATCTCGTATCGGACGATCGGGTGATCTACGAGGTTGTCCGACAACTCGGCCGGATCGACCCCGAAGAGGTCGGCGGCAAGCCGGTAGAGCGTGCGCCGCTCGTCGACCAGCTCTTCGGCGGGCGCGATCGCCGCGTGCAGGACGTGCGTCGCCGTTGACTCAGAACTCAACATCAAAGACCCCGTATTCACTACCGGCGGTGTGGAGTCACTGGCGCACAAACGTCCCGCGCCCGGATGGCGCGGAACACTAGCGCTCACCGTGACGAAAGCCGACGGGACACCCCCAAAAGACCGGTGCCCGGCCTGCGTCGGGAGCGACGCGGGCCGGGCACCGGGTTGTTGCTGCTGGATCTGCTCATCAGCCGAACATGATGCTGGTGACGTTCACGAAGCCGACGACGGCAAGCGCGACGACCGAGACTGCGATCATCGTGATCACGGTGCGCCAGCCGATAGCGGTGACGGCGACTGCTACGGCGGCGGCGATTCCGAGTGCACCTTGTGCAGACATCTCGATTCCCTCCCGACTAGGCAAGTACGTGCTCCCAGGTGTGGGCGGTCCTGGGCGTCTTGCCTGGTAGAAGGATCTCGCGTTGTAGGTTGTCTGTCAACGGTCGCCGGGTTGCCAGACAAGTTGCAACCCGGAGGCAACAGGCCTAAACTGGACCAATGCCCGCCGACGACGCACATCTCGGCGAGAGCTGGTCGCTCTCGCCTGATTCGCGACGGCCTCTGCCGGAGCTGATCGAGCAGAAGCTCCGTGAGCAGATCATCGGCGGCACCCTGAAGGCCGGCGACCGCCTCCCCACCGAGCCGGAACTGGCCCGCAAACTGGATGTCGCCCGGTCGTCGCTGCGTACAGCTCTGCAGCGGTTGCAGCTCCAAGGCATCGTGGAGGTGCGGCGCGGGCTCGGCTGGTACGTGCGCCGCACCGACCTCGCGGCAGTCGAGGAACACCTCGAGGGCAAGCTCGCGGCCCGCCAGTTCTCGCACACCGATTTGCTGGAAGTGCGCATTGCTCTGGAGACCACGGCCACGAGTCTCGCCGCGGTCCGCGCGGGCGACGGCGAACTCGACGAGCTGGCCAAGGTCAACCGCCGGTACCGGGTCGCGCCAGTGGACGACGTGCAGGAAGTGATCGAGTCGGACGAGGAGTTCCACTCGGCCGTGATCCGGGCGAGCCACAACGAGCTGCTGGAGCAGATGTACCAGGCGCTCGTGCCGGGCCTGCAGGACTGCAAGCGGCACGCGCACCCGTCCCGCGAGGTGCACAACAGATCCGCCGACCAGCACGACCAGATCATCTGGTTCCTGCGCAGGCACGACGAAGTGGGCGCGAAGAGCGCCATGACCACCCACCTGCTGGGTCTGTACAACGACGTTGCCACCGAAGACTCGACGCCGAGAGCCACGCTCAGCACCTACGTGGGGGTGTCAGACAACCCCATCTGGAGCCAGGGCCGCTGATACGGCATTGACCGAAAGGGTCTGGCGCTCGCCCCGCATCACTCCCACCATGTATGCACAACCGGTGGTGTGAGGGGGCGGGCGACGAGTGGTGGCGGCGCGCAGGCACAAGCAGGCGCTGGCCGTCGCGTTCGCGCTCCTCGGTCTCGCCGCAGCGGATGTGGCCGTGGCATTTCTGTGGCAACCCTCCGCGCGCAGCCTTCTGCACGACGTCCTAGTGGTGCTGTGGCCGTTGCCGGCACTGGCGGGCTTCCTGCTCCTCGCCTACGAGCTCTTCCTGCACCGCCGCCTGATCACCGAGCTCAGCGTGATCTCCGGCCCGAGCATCGTCGAGCACCTGCTGCCCAGCGACGTCCTGCGCACGTTCCTCTCGTCGATCTACGGCTCGAACGAAGCGAACCAGGACGTCGTCTCCGGCGTGCTCGGTGGCGACGGCCTGCGCCCGCACGGCAAAGACCTCACCATCAGCACGAACACGACGGTGAAGTTGGAGCTGCAGGGCATCAACGCCAAGACGTACCACCTGATCACGACGCAGAGCTATCAGTTCCGGCACAGCGTCCCGGTCGACAGGTTCGTCATCTTCGTCACCAGCAACGTGTTGTTGCGCGACACCATCAGCGCGGCGTGCCGCTACCCGCTGTTCGAGCTGTACTACATCACCGACCCGTCGCTGTTCCTCGACTCGGTGGACGACGTCCTGCACTCGACGCAGATCGCGATCGACTACATCGACCACGACGGTGCCAGCCGTTCGGCCGCGCCGAGCCAGATCCCGCCGCTCGAGGTGAAGTTCGACCAGTGGCCGAACTACCTGACGTTCTTCCGCGAAGCCATGGGTTCGCTGCCGAAACTGAGTCCCCACAACCATCTCGGCGATCTGCGCATCTTCGAGTGCGATCTGAGCGGTATCGCGGAAGACCACCTGGTGAGAGCGATCCGAGGGCTCACGGTCACGTCACGGATGTTGCAGCGCACCAACGAAGGCTTCTGCTACTGGCAGGCGCCCTATCCGTCCTATGTGGAGCAGATCAGGTTCGACGCCAAGGGGCTCACGGTCGACCAGTCCCCCATGCACGAGTTCTCGATCATGCCGTTCCTGTTCCGCTCCAACACCGTGACAGGGCAGTGGTTGAAGGCGGACGACCTCGACGACCTCACGGTTCGGTCGTGGCTGCTGCCGGGTCATGGAGTGGCTCTGATGTGGCGGGAAGCGCGACATTGACCGTGCCGCCGTTCGGGGCGCGGCGGAACCAGTCGACCGGCAGCACCGGCTCGCCCTGAGGTGCCGGCCGTTCAGGCGTCGGAGGAATGCCTGGGAACGGGTGTGCACCCGTGGTCGAGGCATCGCCTGGCAACTCGCGGTCGGAGGTCATCTCGTCCCCTCCCTGTTGCCTGCAAAGGCTACCCGGACGACGGGCCTGACGACTCCGCTCGACGTGCTACGAACTTGAACTCGTAGCGGTAGCCGAGCTTGGCGGTGTTCGAGCGCCAGTGAATCCCATCGCGGTGCCGACAGGTACTCGACTGCAGGATCGACTCCAGGGCGTCGGCGTGCTCTCCCTTGTTCTGACTAGCCTCAACCAGATGCGACGCGCTCGAGGACGGGAAGATCTCCAGACCGTCACCGCCGATCACGTGCACGTCGATCTCGTCCGTGATGTAGGAGATGTCCACCGAGTGCGACTCCTCCGTGAACAACGCGGGCATGCTCTTGTTGAAATCGACTTCCAGCCTGATGTGGCGCCTCGTCTGTCCCTTCTCCAGAGTCACCGGGACGCGGATAACACCCTCCTCTCTCACGAGACCCTCGAACAGCGGTCCTTCGACAAATCCGCGGCTCAATCGGATGTACGACCGCTGCGCGTCGTAATCCCTGCCGTCGATCGCCAGCCTCCGCACCCGGACGCTTTGCCACGGTTCGGCGTTCCTCGCGGCAGCGGAGAACACTGGGAACGCCACCCAGCCCACCGCCACTCCCGGCTCTGCCTCCACCTCGCACTCAGCAATCCACCTACCGGTGCCGTCCTCGAACACCTCGAGGTGGTCGGTGCGTTTGCGCATTCGGACGTGCCAGGTGATGTGCCGGTCTATGTCGCGCAAAGACCGGAGCCGGCTCAGACGACGTTGCAGACCCAGGCTGATGACCCACAGCAGCACCAGGAAGGTCGCCGCGCTCGTGGCGTACATGACCAGGTTGAGAACGTCGAACAGTTGCTTCTTGTCGGCTTCGTTGCGAAGGCTCACCAGGGTCGCGGCAACCGTCAGCAACACGGAGACGGCGCCGGAGAAGAACGCTGCGATCGCGGGTGACGTGCCAGGCCGGACTGGATCTGCCATCGCGGTTCCTCGTGGCTCGATCAACAGGTCGTTCAGCGTAGGCAGTGCGACGTCGCATCCTGCAACGCCTTCACCCGTTCGGCCTGGCCTACGCAAATGGGCGCAAGAAATTGCGTACACTTGCGCCATGACGCAACGGAGGCTGGCCGAGGTCGCGGCCAAGGTCGGGGTCAGCGAGGCCACCGTCAGCCGGGTGCTGAACGGCAAGCCGGGCGTCTCGGACGCCACGCGGAGCGCCGTCCTCACCGCGCTTGACGTGCTCGGATACGAACGACCCACTCAACTCAGGGGTGAACGGGCGAGGCTCGTGGGGCTGGTTCTGCCCGAGCTGCAGAACCCGATCTTCCCCGCGTTCGCCGACGTCGTGGGCAACGCGCTTGCGCAAAGGGGTTTCACGCCCGTTCTGTGCACCAGGACGGCGGGCGGGGTGACCGAGGCGGAGTACCTGGAGCTGCTGCTCGAGCAGCATGTGAGTGGAATCGTCTTCGCCGGCGGCCTGTACGCCCAGAAGGACGCCAGCCACGGCCACTACCAGCAGATGATGAGCCGCAAGCTGCCCGCGGTCCTGGTCAACGCTGCCATAGACGACCTCGCGTTCCCGAGGGTGTCGTGCGACGACGCGGTGGCCGTGGAGCAGGCGTACGGCCACCTGACCTCGTTGGGACACAAGAGGATCGGCGCGGTGCTCGGACCGCCGGACCACGTGCCCAGCCAACGAAAACTGGAGGCCATCACGAGGCAGGGTGGCGCCGACGTCGAGCACGCCATGTTCAGCCTTGAGGGCGGACAGGCGGCGGCGACGAAGCTCGTACAACGCGGCGTCACGGCGATCATCTGCGCGAGCGACCCACTCGCACTTGGAGCAATCCGGGCCGTCCGCAGAGCAGGGCTCGATGTGCCCAAGGACGTGTCGATCATCGGTTATGACGATTCGGCGTTCATGACCTGCACCGATCCGCCCCTCACCACGGTCCGCCAGCCGATTGAGGCCATGGGACGGGCCGCGGTCGAGCTGCTCGCCAACCAGATCTCCGGCAACGCGGTCGCGCCGGACGAGCTCCTCTTCGAGCCCGAACTGGTGGTGAGGGCGTCCAGCGCACCCGCCCGCTAAACGAAGTCAGCTTCTTGCGAGTTTTCGTCTAGATATTGCGTTCAGATGTAACGACGACTTATGGTCGCCGTCACATCGACGCGCTCGCGAGAAGGGCGGCCCCACCATGAAGAAGTCCGCTGCCGTGCTGCTGGGCTGTGTCCTGGTCGCTGGCTGTGGGAGCGGTTCCACGACCGAGCCCGGCGGCAAGGTCCAGATCAACATCAACGGCCAGCCACCGCAGACCCAGGCGTTCGACCGCAAGGTCTTCGACGAGGACGTGGCGGAGTTCGAGAAGCAGAACCCGGACATCGACCTCGTGCCGCACGAGGGGTTCATGGACCCGAAGACGTTCTCCGCCAAGCTCGCCGGCGGCCAGCTCGAGGACGTCTTCTACGTCTACTTCACCGACCCCGCGGCGCTCATCGCGAGGAAACAGGCCGCCGACCTGACCCCCTACGTCAAGGACGTCAAGTACTACGGCGACCTCAAGCAGGAGCTCAAGGACGTCTTCACGGCCGACGGCAAGGTCTACGGCCTGCCCACCGCCAACTACACGATGGGCCTGCTCTACAGCCGCACCAACTTCACCAAGGCCGGCCTGAACCCCGACTCACCACCGAAGACGTGGGACGAAGTAAGAACAGCCGCCAAGAAGCTCAAGGACGCCGGCGTCACCGGGTTCGCCGAGTACAGCAAGAGCAACCAGGGCGGCTGGCACTTCACCACGTGGATGAAGTCCGTCGGCGGTGACATCGCGCGCAAGGACGGCGACTCCTACAAAGCCGACTTCAACAACGACAAGGGCAAGGAAGTCCTGCGGCGCCTCAAGGAGATGCGCTGGGACGACAACTCCATGGGCGAGAAGCAGCTCCTGGAGATCGGCGACGTGCAGAACATGATGGGCGCGGGTCAGCTCGGCATGTACCTCGCCGCACCCGACAACGTCGCCACGATCGTCAACCAGTTCAAGGGCAAGTACGACGACTACGGCCTGGCCGCGATCCCGGACCAGAAGGGCACCCTGCTCGGCGGCGAGGGCTACATGATCAACCCCAAGGCCACGCCGGAGAAGATCAAGGCAGGTCTCAAGTGGGTCCAGTGGAAGTACCTGAACCCGGACCGCCTCGAGGAGAACCTGCAGAAGTACAAGGACCGCGGCCAGCCCGTCGGCCTGCCGATCCCGCCGATCGCCGACATCTGGACCGGTGAGCCGCGCAAGAAGCAGGAAGAGCTCAAGGCCAAGTTCGCCACCATGCCGGTCAAGAACTTCCAGGCCTATGTGGACGGTTCGGAGCAGACCAAGGGCTCGCTCGAACCGCCGCAGGCGCAGCAGGTCTACGCGATCCTCGACACCGTCGTGCAGGCCGCGCTGACGAACAAGGACGCCGACCACGCCGCGTTGCTCAAGGACGCGGAGACCAAGGTCAACGCCGTTCTGGCACAGGTGAAGTAAGTGCGGCGCCACGTCACCGCGTACGGCTTCCTCAGCCTCGCGCTGGTCGTCTTCGCGATCTTCTCCTGGTGGCCCATCGTGCGCGGCGTCGTCCTGAGCTTCCAGCAGGTCAACTTCGTCACGAGCCCTGACTGGGTGGGCTGGGAGAACTTCGAACGACTCTTCGCGGACCCGCTGTTCCTGGTGGCGTGGCGCAACACGCTGTACTTCACGATCCTGGCCTTGATCATCGGCTTCGGCGTCCCGTTCATCACCGCCGTGGTGCTCAACGAACTCCGCCACGCCAAGGGCTACTTCCGACTCCTGGTCTACCTGCCGGTGATGCTCCCACCGGTCGTCACGGCACTGCTGTGGAAGTGGTTCTACGACCCGGGACCAGGCCTGTTCAACTCAGTCCTAAGAGGACTGGGCCTGCCGACGTCCCAATGGCTCGACTCCAGCAGCACCAGCATGATCAGCCTCGTGCTCGTCATCACCTGGGCGAACATGGGAAGTGCCACGCTGATCTACCTCGCGGCGCTGCAGACCATCCCCGGCGAGCTGTACGAGGCAGCGGACCTGGACGGCGCCGGAATCCTCAAGAAGATCTGGCACGTCACGATCCCGCAGACCAAGTTCGTGATCCTGATGCTCCTGCTGCTCCAGGTCGTGGCGACCATGCAGATCTTCACCGAGCCGTTCGTCATGACCGGCGGTGGCCCGGAGGAGTCCACGGTCACCGTGCTGCTCCTGCTCTACCGCTACGCCTTCTACTACAACGACTTCGGCACCGCGAGCGCGCTCAGCCTGATCCTCTTCATGGTGCTGGCCGTCTTCTCCTTCCTCTACCTGAAGATCACCAGGAAGGCCGACGCATGAGGACTGTCACCAAAGGCACGGGCAAGGCCTACTGGGTCGTCCTCAGCATCACCCTGATCCTGTTCACCGCGGCCTTCCTGCTCCCGCTCATCTGGGTGCTGCTCGGCGCGTTCAAACCACCGGCCGAACTGGCCCAGCAACCCCCGACGATCCTGCCAGAGACCTGGGAACCGGGCGCGTACGTCAACGCCTGGAACTACATGGACCTCGGCAGGTTCTTCCTCAACACGTTCGTCGTCGCGATCGGCGCGTGGGCCGTGCAGATGGCCGTGATCGTCCCGGCGGCCTACGCGCTCAGCAAACTGCGACCGATCTTCGGCAACGTGATCATGGGCCTGATGCTGGCCACGCTCATGCTGCCGGCGACGGCGTTGCTGGTGCCGGTCTACCTCACGCTCACCGACCTCGACCTGCTCAACAACCCGGCGGGCATCTGGTTCCCGGCCGCCGCGAACGCGCTGAACGTCTACCTGCTCAAGCGCTTCTTCGACCAGATCCCCGAAGAACTGCTGGAAGCAGCGAAGATCGACGGCGCCAACACGTGGACGACGCTCATAAAAATCATCCTGCCGATCTCGCGGCCCATCCTCGCCGTCGTCTCGATCTTCGCGGTCGTCGCGGCCTGGAAGGACTTCATCTGGCCGCTGCTCGTGTTTCCCGACCCGGCGAAGCAGACGCTCAGCGTCGCGCTTCAACGCTTCGCCCCCGACACCCCGATCAACCTCCTGCTCGCGGGCCTCGTGCTCGCGAGCCTGCCGATGGTCGCGCTGTTCCTGGCGTTCCAGCGGCACATCCTCGCGGGGCTCACCGCGGGCGGCGTAAAAGGCTGAAAGGACCCCAGATGAGTTGGTGGCGCAACGCATCCATCTACCAGGTCTACCTCCGGAGCTTCGCGGACGGCAACGGGGACGGCATCGGCGACCTGGCCGGCCTCCGCGCCAAGCTCCAGCACATCGCGAGCCTCGGCTTCGACGCGATCTGGCTGAACCCCTGGTATCCGAGCCCGCTCGCCGACGGCGGCTACGACGTGGCCGACTACCGCGACATCGAACCGGTCTTCGGATCCCTTGCGGACGCGGAAAAACTCATCGCGGACGCGCACGGGCTAGGCATCCGGATCATCATCGACCTCGTCCCGAACCACTGCAGCGACCAGCACCCGTGGTTCAAGGACGGCCTGTGGGACCGCTTCCACATTCGCGACACGGAAGAGCTCCCGAACGACTGGAAGTCGCGGTTCGGCGGCCCGGCGTGGAGCAAACTGCCGGACGGCCGCTGGTATCTGCACCTCTATGCCGCCGAACAACCCGACTTCAACTGGGAGAACCAGGCCGTCGAGGACGAGTTCGAGGACATCCTGCGGTTCTGGCTCGACCGCGGCGTCGACGGGTTCCGCATCGACGTGGCGGACGGCCTGGTCAAGGACTTCTCGAAGCCCGACGCCGACCAGCCCTACTCCGACCAGGACGGTGTGCACGAGATCTACCGCCGCTGGCGCGAGATCGTCGACGAGTACGACGGCGACCGGATTCTCGTCGGCGAGATGTGGCTGCCGGACCCGATCCGGTTCGCCCGGTACCTGCGCCCGGACGAGATGCACTCCGCGTTCAACTTCGACTTCCTCTGCTGCCCGTGGAACGCCCAAGAGCTGCGCCAGGTCGTCGACGACACGCTGGACGCGCACGAACCCGTTGGCGCGCCACCGACCTGGGTGCTCTCCAACCACGACGTGACGCGGCACGTGACCCGTTACGGCCGCGAGAAGACCGGATTTTCCTTCGCGGACAGGCAACATGCAGCCCCGACCGACTTCGAGCTCGGCACGCGCAGAGCCCGTGCGGCAATCATGCTCACGGCAGCGCTGCCCGGTGGCGTGTACGTCTACCAGGGCGAGGAACTGGGCCTCTGGGAAGTGGAAGACCTGCCGGACGAGCTCCGTGAAGACCCGGTCTGGCACCGCTCCGGCTTCACCGACCGAGGCCGCGACGGTTGCCGCGTGCCCCTCCCCTGGTCCAGTGAGGACGGTCCGAGCTGGCTCCCCCAACCTGCCAACTGGCAGGAGTTCTCGGTCGCGGCCCAGACGGACGATCCTGAATCGATGCTCGCCCTCTACCGCGAGGTGTTCGCACAGCGCCGCGCGATCGACGGCGACCTGGAGTGGCTCGACCTGGGCGAGAACGTGCTGGCGTTCAAGCGCGGCGCCCACACCTGCGTGGTGAACCTGTCCGGCGCACCGATCGACCTGCCGGGCACGCCAACGTTGTCAAGCATCCCGCTGGAGGACGGCAAGTTGCCGCACGACGCGGCCGCCTGGCTCGCCTAGCCACATCACCGAGGGGTCAATTCGGGCAGACGGGGACATGCTTTCGGGCATGCCCGGTCTGCCCGAACTGCGTGAACAGGCGATTACGCACGGCGAACCGGGCGAAAACCGGGCAGGATGTCACCCAGTTGTGGCGGCCACCACAATGTTTCGAGGGTGTTTCATCTATGCACAGCCCGAACGGGCACCCGGATAGCCGAGTGGGCAGGTGACATGCGAGCCGAAGAACGCAAGCGGCGCATCCTGGCCAGGGCCCGCGCCGACGGCCGCGTCGACGTGGTGGAGATGGCGCAGGAACTGAACGTCGCACCCGAAACGGTCCGGCGAGACCTGCGAGTGCTCGACGAACACGGCTTGGTGCGCCGCACGCACGGTGGCGGCATCCCGGTCGAGAGCGCCGGTTTCGAGACGGGGCTGAGGTTCCGCGCCGGGTCGCACGTGCCGGAGAAGCGGCGCATCGCGAAGGCCGCCGCTGAACGGATCGACGACGCCGAGACCGTGTTCATCGACGAGGGCTACACACCGCAGCTCGTCGCGGAGGCGTTGCCCACAACCAACCCGCTCACGATCATCACGGCGTCGCTGCCGACCGCCGCGGCGATGTCGGAGCACCCGTCCTGCACGGTTCTGTTGCTGGGCGGTAGGGTTCGCGGCCACACACTGGCCACTGTGGACCACTGGACCACGAGGATGCTCGGCGAGATGGTGATCGACCTCGCCTACATCGGTGCGAACGGGATCTCCCGCGAGCACGGCCTGACGACACCCGATCCCGCGGTCGGTGCGGTCAAGGCCAAGGCGCTCGGCGTGGCTCGGCGGAAGATCTTCGTCGGCACCCACACCAAGTTCGGCGTCTCCAGTTTTCATCGATTCGCCGAGGTCAGCGACCTCGAGGCGATCGTCACCGACTCGGGCCTCTCCGCCCACGAGGCCCACCGCTACTCCCTGCTCGGGCCCAAAGTGCTCAGAGCCTGAGCACTTTCCAGCCGGCCCCAAAACGCCACCCCCCGAAATTTTTACGGGCCTGTCCGCAGCATGCCCGGAAACAATCCCCCGGAAGGAAAGACGATGTTGTCTATCCGCACACCCCTACGCACATTCGGCGCCGCCACCGCTGTGTTGCTCCTGGCTTCCGCCTGTTCGGGTGCCGGTGGCGGTGGCGGTGGCGCCGACTCGGTGAACGTCCTGATGGTGAACAACCCGCAGATGCAGGATCTGCAGAAGCTCACCGCGGACAACTTCACCAAGGACACCGGCATCAAGGTCAACTTCACGGTGCTGCCGGAGAACGACGTCCGCGACAAGATCAGCCAGGACTTCTCCAGCCAGGCGGGTCAGTACGACGTCGCGACGATCTCCAACTACGAGACGCCGATGTACGCCAAGAACGGCTGGCTCGCGCCGATGGACGACTTCGTGGCGAAGGACAGCGCGTTCGACCAGGCCGACATCCTACCGCCGATCAAGCAGTCGCTCACCGCGGCGGACGGCAAGGTGTACGCGCAGCCGTTCTACGGCGAGTCGTCGTTCCTCATGTACCGCAAGGACATCTTCGCGGAGAAGGGCGTGACGCTGCCAGACAAGCCGACGTGGCAGCAGGTCGCGGAGGCGGCGGCGAAGGTGGCCACGCCTGAGGTTCGCGGCATCTGCCTGCGCGGCCAGCCGGGCTGGGGCCAGGTCATGGCGCCGCTCACGACGGTCGTGAACACCTTCGGCGGCACGTGGTTCACCAAGGACTGGCAGGCGCAGGTCAACGCGCCGGAGTTCAAGGAGGCCACCAAGTTCTACGTGGATCTGGTGCGCACTCACGGTGAGGCGGGCGCTCCGCAGGCCGGGTTCGCCGAGTGCCTCAACAACATGACGCAGGGCAAGGTCGCGATGTGGTACGACGCCACGGTCGCCGCCGGTCTGCTCGAAGCCAACGACTCGCCGATCAAGGGCAAGCTCGGCTTCACCCAGGCGCCGGTCGTGAAGACGGAAAGCTCCGGCTGGCTCTACACGTGGGCGTTCGGCATCCAGAAGGCGTCGAAGAAGCAGGACAACGCCTGGAAGTTCATCTCGTGGGCGTCCGGCAAGGGCTACGAGGAACTGGTCGGCAAGAACCTCGGCTGGTCGAAGGTTCCGGACGGCAAGCGTTCGTCGACCTACCAGCGCGCCGAGTACAAGCAGTCGTCCGGCACGTTCTCCGCGCAGGCCGAGGCCGCGATCAAGGGCGCGAAGCCGCTCGACCCCGGTGTGCAGCCGCGGCCGGCGCCGGGCATCCAGTTCGTCGGCATCCCCGAGTTCACCGACCTCGGCACGCAGGTGTCGCAGCAGATCAGCTCGGCGATCGCGGGCGCGGTGTCGGTGGACGAAGCCCTGAACAACGGCCAGGGGCTCGCCGAGAAGGTCGCGTCGAAGTACAAGGGTCAGTGATGGGAGCGCCGGGATGGCTGTGATCACCCGGGCAGAGCGGTCGGTCGTCGACCGGCCGCCGCCCGTCCCCCGCCAGAAGTACAAGAAGTGGTCGACGCGGGCGCCGCTCCTGCCCGCGTTGATCTTCCTGATCATCGTGACGCAGCTGCCGTTCGTGGCGACGCTCGTCATCTCGTTCATGAAGTGGAACTCGCTGGACCCGACCAACCGCGGGTTCGCCGGGATCGACAACTACGTCAACGTGTTCACCGACCCGGACCTGCGTTCCTCGGTGGTCAACACGATCGTGCTGACGGCATCGGTGGTGCTGATCAGCCTGGTGCTCGGTCTCGGCCTGGCGCTGTTGCTGGACAAGAAGTTCCGCGGTCGCGGGTTCGTGCGGACCATGCTCATCGCGCCGTTCCTGGTGGTGCCGGTGGCGGCGGCGTTGATCTGGAAGCACGTGCTCTACAACCCGGAGTACGGCCTGTTCAACGGAATCCTGAACTGGCTGGGCTTCTCCGCCCAGCCGGACTGGATCAGCTCCATGCCGATGAGCGCGGTCGTGCTGTCGCTGGTGTGGCAGTGGACGCCGTTCATGATGCTGATCCTGCTGGCGGGCCTGCAGTCCAAGCCGATCGAACCCGTCGAGGCGGCGACGATCGACGGCGCCTCGTCGTTCCAGATCTTCCGGTACCTGACGTTCCCGCACCTGCGGCAGTACCTGGAGCTCGGCGGGCTGCTCGGGTCGATCTACATCGTGCAGAACTTCGACGCGGTCTTCACGATCACGTCCGGTGGTCTGGGCACGGCGAACCTGCCGTACATGATCTACCAGACCTTCTACCAGGCCCACGAGTACGGCGAAGCCTCCGCGGCCGGCGTGATCGTGGTCGCCGGGTCGATCGTCATCGCGACGTTCGCGTTGCGCACGGTGTCCTCGCTGTTCAAGGAGGAGAAGCGATGAGTCGCATCTGGGGCGTTCTCGCGTGGTTCGCCGGCATCGTGTTCTTCGCGCCGGTGGCCTGGATGTTCCTGACGTCGTTGCACAGCGAGACGGACGCGGCTACCAACCCGCCTTCGCTCGCGGCGCCGCTGACGCTGGACGGCTACAGCGAGTTCTTCGACGGTGGCGCGTGGCCGCCGTTGCTCAACTCGTTCAGCGCCTCGATCGGGTCGACGATCATCGTGCTGCTGCTGGCGATCCCGGCCGCGTACGCGTTGTCGATCAAGCCGGTCGAGAAGTGGACCGACGTCCTGTTCTTCTTCCTGTCCACCAAGATGATGCCGGTCGTCGCGGCGCTGCTGCCGATCTACCTGATCGCGCAGTTCTCCGGGATGCTCGACAACATCTCGTTCCTGACGCTGCTGTACTGCTCGATGAACCTGCCGATCGCGGTGTGGCTCATGCGGTCGTTCCTGTCGGAGGTGCCGCGCGAGATTCTCGAGGCGGCGTCGATCGACGGGGCCGGGCTGATCACGATCCTGCGCCGCGTGGTCGCACCGATCGCGATGCCCGGGATCGCGGCGACGGCGTTGATCTGCTTCATCTTCAGCTGGAACGAGTTGCTCTTCGCACGGGTCCTGACCGGTGTCGTCGCCGGTACCGCGCCCGTGTACCTCACCGGGTTCGTCACCTCCCAGGGCCTGTTCCTGGCCAAGGTGTGCGCGGCCGCGGTCGTGGTTTCTCTGCCGGTGCTCATCGCCGGGTTCGCCGCCCAGGACAAGCTGGTCCAGGGCCTTTCGTTGGGAGCAGTCAAGTGAAAGCAGCGGTCATCACCGGCGTCGGGTCCGTCGAAGTGACCACTGTGGACGATCCTGTGTGCGGACCGCGCGAGGTGATCGTCGACGTGGCGGCCTGCGGACTCTGCGGCACGGATCTGCACATCCTGCAGGGTGAGTTCGCGCCCACCCTGCCGGTCGTGCCGGGCCACGAGTTCGCGGGCACGATCGTCGAGATCGGTTCTGCCGTCAACGAGCTGAAGGTCGGCGACCGCGTGGCCGTCGACCCGTCGCTCTACTGCTACGAGTGCCGGATGTGCCGTGCGGGCAAGAACAACCTGTGCGAGCGCTGGGCCGCGATCGGCGTCACGACGTCCGGTGGCGCGGCGGAGTTCGCGAAAGCTCCCGTGGCGAACTGCGTCAAGCTGCCGGACCACGTGCGGACCGAGGACGCGGCGCTGATCGAGCCGTTGTCCTGTGCGGTGCGCGGGTACGACGTGCTGCGGTCGCAGATGGCCTCGCGGGTGCTGATCTACGGTTCCGGGACCATGGGCTTGATGATGTTGCAGCTCGGGAAGCTCACGGGTGCGTCGTCGATCGAGGTCGTGGACCTGAACGCGGAACGGTTGCAGACGGCGGTTCAGCTCGGCGTCACGGCGGTCGCCTCGTCCGCCGACGAGCTGGACCGGCCTTCCGGCTGGGACGTCGTCATCGACGCCACCGGCAACGAGAAGGCCATCCAGGACGGGCTCGGCCGGGTCGCGAAGGGCGGCACGTTCCTCCAGTTCGGAGTATCGGACTACTCCGCACGGGTCACCATCGAGCCGTACAAGATCTACAACCAGGAGATCACGATCACCGGCTCGATGGCGGTGCTGCACTCGTTCGAACGGGCGGCAGACCTCTTCGCGACCGGAGTACTCGACCCCGAGATCTTCATCAGTGACAGGGTGCCGCTGGACGACTACGCGGGGGCGTTGGACCAGTTCAAGGCGGGTAAGGGCCGCAAGATCCAGGTGCTGCCTCACTAGGTTCGCAAATGTTCGTGGGCACTCGTGTATCCAGCCGAGTGCCCACGACTCCTTCCAGACATGTCGAAGTCCGGGCAGAAAGTAGTACCGCCGTACTTTTCGCACATGTCCGACGAAGAGCTCCTGTCGTGGTACGCGGAGCTTCAGGCGCGGGCGATGAGCCCGCAGCCTGGGGACGTCGATTTCGATCACTCGCACCAGGCCGCCAAGCCGATGACCGTGGAAGAGCTGCGTCACCGGATCATGACCTTTCAGGGGTGGCCGGGCGGAATCTCCACGCTCGACGCCGGTTCGCCGTTCCACAACCTGTGGCACTGGCTCAGCGACTGACGCGGCGCGAGGTACTCCTCGCCCGCGTCATCGGCGCGCTGGTGGCCGCGTGTGTGCTCTTCGCCGTCGTGCACACAGCGGTCACCGGCGCGGTTTCGCATCCGCGGAACTGGTTGGTCGCGTTCGCCTGCACCCTGCTCGGGGTGCGGGTGATCGGCCACGTCCGCAGGTCGGCTGTCGGGTGGTTGCTACTGGTCATGGGGGTGTTCGGCGGGGTCGCTGTCGCGGTCGCCGGCCAGGCTCCCGATCACCCCGCCCGCTGGGTCGAGGCGTGGGTCTGGTGGCCCACCTACGCGTTGTTGCCCGCTGTGGCACTGGTTTTCCCCAACGGCAAACCGTTGAGCCCGCGCTGGTGGATCGCCATCGGCGCGTCGCTGTTCAGCGCTCTCGTTGGCACGCTTGGGATCGCGTGGGCTTCGTGGGGTGATCCCGTCACGTTCTGGCAGACGCCCGGTGGTGGGCTCGCCAAGACGATCACGTTGGTCGCCGTGCTCGCTGCGGGTGTTGCGGTCATCGCGGCCGTGGTGTCTTTGTTCTTGCGATGGCGGCGGGCGGAAGGCGACGAACGCCGTCTGCTCGTGTGGGCCGTCGCGTTGCTGGCGTTGGCCGTTGTCGCGACCGTCGTGGAGACCACCGACGGGCACGTCGCGTGGATCATCGGTGTGCTGGCGTTTCCGGCTGCCGCGGTGATCGCGATCGTTCGTTATGGCTTGTACGACATCAGCCTGCTCATCCACCGGTCGTTGCTCTACGGCTCGTTGACCGTCGTGCTGCTGCTGGTCTACCTCGGCGTGATGGTCGGCGCCGGCGAGTTGCTCACGAACGACGCCGAGGTCATCGGAGTCGTGGCCGCGGGACTGGTGTTCGCACCGATTCGCAGCTGGCTGCAACGCAAGCTCGACCGGTGGCTGTTCGGGCAGCGCGCTGATCCTTATAGCGCTTTGTCGACATTGAGCGAGAAGCTGGAACGCTCGCAGGACGTCCTCCCGACGGTGGCCGCCACGGTGGCCGAGTCGCTGAAGCTGCCGTACGTGGCGATTCGCGGTGGTTCGGTGCTGGCCGAACACGGGCGCAGTCGCGGGTGGCCGCAGCTGCGCTTCCCCATGACCTATCGGGGTTCTCTCGTCGGTGACCTCGTGGTCGAGCCGCGCGCACCCGACGAACGACTGAGTGATCGCGAGCTGTCGCTGCTCGTCGACCTCGCCCGTTCCACCGCCCCGGCCGCCCAGTCGATCAAGCTGACCGCCGATCTGCAGTTGGCGCGTGAACGGCTCGTGCGTGCGCGCGAAGAAGAACGGCTCAGGTTGAGGCGCGACCTGCACGACGGCGTCGGACCGGCGTTGGTCGGGATTCGCCTGCAGCTCAAGGCTTTGAAGCGGTCGTTGGGTGACGTCCTGGACCCGGTGCTCGGTGACGTCGACTCGACTGCGGGCGAGGTGCGCAGGCTCGTCGACGGCTTGCGGCCGCCGATCCTGGACCAGGGCTTGGCGCTGGCGGTGCGCGATGAGGCCGCGCGGTTCAACGGCGAGCTGACCGTCCGGGTCGAGGCAGAGGAGATCGACGGGCTGTCCGCGGCCGTCGAAGTCGCGGCCTACCGGATCGTCGCGGAGGCGTTGACCAACACTGCCCGCCACTCCGGGGCGTCGTCCTGCGTGATCACCGTGAGGACCGACGGCGACCTCGTGGTGGAGATCGTGGACGACGGGCGCGGGGTCGCGGCTGATGCTCGGCCCGGTGTCGGGCTCGATTCCATGCGCGAACGATGCGCCGAGCTGGGTGGATCGTGCACAGTGGGACCCGCGGAACCACATGGGACACGTGTGGTGGCGCGGATCCCGCTGGAGGCCCAATGACGCGCGTCGTTATCGCCGACGACCATCCGGTGTTCCGGCGCGGGCTGAAAGCGTTGCTGGACGGCGAGGACGGGCTAGCTGTCGTCGGCGAGGCCGCGGACGGCCTGGAAGCGGTGAAGGTCGTCCTCAACCTGGAACCGGACGTCGTCGTCATGGACCTCCACATGCCTCTTCTCGGTGGCGTCGAGGCCGCCAAGCAGATCCTGGAAGCGCTGCCGTCGTTGGGCGTCCTGGTGTTGACCATGCACGAGGACGACGAGCTGGTGTTCGCGGCGATGAAGGCCGGCGCCCGCGGCTACCTCGTCAAGACCACGGACGACGACGAGATCGTGCGCGCGGTGCAGGCCATCGGGGCCGGCGAGGCGATCTTCAGCGCCACCATCGCCCAACGCATGATGGGCTACTTCACCGCGATCTCGTCGTCCAAGGTGGTCGCGTTCCCGCAGCTCACCGACCGCGAACGCGACGTGCTGGAGCTGATGGCGTCCGGCCTCGACAACACCTCGATCGCGCACCGGCTCTCGTTGTCCGGCAAGACGGTCCGCAACCGCGTCTCCGCGATCTTCACCAAGCTCCAGGTGGCCGACCGCGCCCAGGCCATCGTCCGCGCCCGCGAGGCGGGACTCGGAAGTCCCTCCTAAGTCGGGACACCGGTCACCTGCCTCAGGGACAGCTCCCCCACTTCGATCGGCGTATCCGCCGAAATGCTCAGGGGGCAAGACGCATGGACATCACCTGGGACGTCGCACACGCGCGGCTCAGCCACGAACGAATGCTGCACATCGCCAAGGCGCTCATCTCGATGCGCCCCGAGACCGTCACGCTGGGCGGAGGGGAGCCGCTGAGCGTGCCGGGCCTGTTCGAGATCGTCGAACTGTTCCGCGCCGCCCGAATCGACGTCGTGCTGCGCACGTCAGGCAAGTCGCTGCACCCGTCGATGGTCCGCACGCTGCTCGTCTCGTGCGCGCGCATCGAGGTGTGCGCAATGGCGTTCACCCACGCACTGCACGCGTTGCACCTGCTCGACATCGGCGCCGCCAAGCTCGACCGGCACGCCGTCTTCGGCCTCGACGCCACCGGCATCCGCCGCGGCTTCGACCGGCTGGAGGAGTTCTGCGCCACCACGGCGTTCGAGCTGCCCCACCTCGGGTTCATCGGGTTCAGCGACACGATCGGCTCGGACCACGCGCAGTACCTGCAGTCGCTCGCCCCTCAGTCGGTCCGGGTGACCGTCGCGACCGCCAACACCTCGGTCGTCAGAGCGCGTTGATCAAGGCACGCCAGGAAGCCGTGGAGAACGCGAGAACGTCACCGCTCGCGTTCTTCGTGTCCCGCACGAGCACGTCCTGAGCCACCGACACCTCAACGCAACTGGCTGCAGAACCACCGTCGCTGTAGCTGCTCTTACGCCAGGTTCGTTCCGCCGTCATGTGCGTCCTCTCGAAGTCCGCTGACGTACTCCGCCAGCCGGCGCTTCGATTGTTCCGCATCCAGAGCGACGGCATCCAGCCGCTGGAAGAGCCTCTTGGTCCGTGCGACGGCGACGCTGTCCTGCGCCCACACCTGCACCGTGTCGGAGTCGTTGTAGACGACCGGAGCCGCCTTGCCGAACTCGTACAACGTGACCGGGGAGCGGAAGGCACTGACATTCGCGGGTACGACCCGGAGGATGTGGGTGTTGAAGAGAAGCCGCAGGTACTGCTCTTCGCGAAGACGCGCATCACCCAGCGGCAGTCGCAACGCCAGTTCGTGCACGTAGAACACGCAGTCCGGCCGATTGGGCCGCCGCATGATCATTTGCCGGTCCATGCGTGCCTGGACATGTGTCGCGATGTCTTCAGGTGCCTCGATGTGGGAGTCGACGAAGAGCTGCCGCGCGTAGTCCTGCGTCTGCAAGAGACCATGCACGGTCAGCACGTTGTAGGCGAAGATCGTCGTGGCTATCGCCTCCGTCATCGCGACTGTGCGCAGGTTGTCCGGGACCTGAGCGAAATACCGGTCGAAGGCGTTGTAGTAGCGGCTGCGGAACTCGTTGACGTAATCGATGTTCTTGCCGCACGTCGCCAGGTACTGGACGAGGTCGATCTCGCTCGCCCGCACCTTGCCGAGCTCGACGTCGGACACCTTGCTCGGGTCCCAACCGAGCTGGACGGCCATCCTGCGGCCGTTGAACTCGGTGCAGGACTCCCTCAGGCGGCGAAGTTCATCGCCGAGATCCCGGCTGTACGGGGTGGAGAGGATCGCGGTCATGCCCTCCGACGGTAGGGCTTGGATTCAATCCACGGAACGGGCTCATTCGGGTGAAAAAGAGCTAGAAAACGCCTCCCCTAGCTGCAAAAACGTCCTCGATGGACGCCATAGCGCCGATAGCGAGCCGCAGCAGCACACGTGCCTTACGGGGACATAGCCACCCGGCCATCACCGCGCCGCGCTTGATCAGATCCGACTCGGATCCGACGAAGCCGTAGGTGTTGCGGAACGTCGTGCCGGCGCCCGTCCGCGTCGCCACCACCACCGGGAACTGGGCGCGCGAGATCGCCTCGGCCATCCCAACCGACACGTGCCCGACGCCCGTTGCCGCGACGACCGCGCCTTTGACGTTGAGCCAGTCCAGGATGGAGCCGTCATCGTCCAAAGTGGCCTCGATGAGCGGGACGGCCGGTGCGTCCAACGGCCTTGTCAAAGCAGGGAGTTGGTAGGCAGGGTGGAAGTACTGCGGGGCGCCTTCGATGACGAGTCCGAGCGGCCCGGGGAACGACTCGAACGCGCTCGGCAGGCTGCTGTGCGCCTTGCGAACCCAGCGGGCGGCGTGCACCTCGTCGTTCAGCACCAGCAGGGAGCCGCGGCCACGGGAGTTCGGAGCTGAAGCCACGGCGACGGCGGCGGCGAGGTTCGCGGGGCCGTCGGGGCCGGGCAGTCCGGGGTGTCGCATCGCGCCGGTGACGACGACGGGTTCCTCGTGTGGCCAAAGGCAGTCGAAGAAGTAGGCGGTCTCTTCGAGGGTGTCGGTGCCCTGGATGATCACGACACCCACAGCACCCTGCGAGACCTGCTTGTCGGCCCAGTCGAAGGCCTCCAGCAGGGTGGTGAAGGTCAGCGAGGCGCCGGGGATCGTCGCCAGGGTGGCGATCTCGCCGACTTCCAGGCCACCGACCAGGTCTTTCGCGCCCAGGGTCGGT
Source organism: Lentzea sp. NPDC051838 (assembly GCF_040681245.1). Lineage (NCBI taxonomy): Bacteria > Bacillati > Actinomycetota > Actinomycetes > Pseudonocardiales > Pseudonocardiaceae > Lentzea > Lentzea sp. NPDC051838. The sequence continues at coordinate 236,390 of NZ_JBFAYI010000005.1, read as the reverse complement.
GCGACTCCCCCGGACCCCGTCATGGTGATCGTGCCGCCGAGCGAGGCCACCGCCACACGTGATTCCATGCACTCACCTTAGGGCTTCCCAGGTAGCGGAACGATTTGTGACTGATGGATCAGTCAGTGAGCATGGCGGGTGTGTCCCCCGTTGTGATCCGTTCTGCCGCCGACGTGAACGCGCTGGTCAACTCCGGTGCCGCGAGGGGCAGCAACGCCCGTGTGATCGTGTTCCTCGCGCTCGGCGGGATCTTCCTCGACGCGTACGACTTCAGCTCGCTCGCGTACGGGATGCGGGACATCACCGCGCAGTTCGGGTTGTCGCCGGTGTGGGCCGGGATCGTGAACGCCTCGATCATGGTCGGAGCGGTCGTGGGCGCGCTGTTCGGTGGCGTGCTGGTCGACCGGATCGGGCGCTACCGGGTGTTCATGGCGGACATGTTGTTCTTCGTCGTCGCGGCGGTCGGGTGTGCGTTGGCGCCCAACGAGTTCGTGCTGGTGTTCTTCCGGTTCCTGATGGGCATCGGCGTCGGCATGGACCTGCCGGTCGCGATGGCGTTCCTGGCCGAGTTCTCACGGCTGACCGGCCGGGGCAGCAAGGCGTCGCGCACCGCCGCGTGGGCGCCGGCGTGGTTCACCGCGACCTCGGCCTGCTACCTGATCATCCTCGGGCTCTACCAGCTGGTGCCGCACGAGCACCTGTGGCGGTTCACGGTCGGGTTCGGCGCGGTGCCGGCGATCGCGATCCTGTTGGTGCGCAAGAAGTACATGAACGAGTCGCCGTCGTGGGCCGCCTCGCAGGGTGATCTCGAAGGCGCGGCGCGGATTCTGCGCGAGTCGTACGGTGTGGACGCGGTCGCGGCGGAACCTGTTGTGGTGGCATCGAAACCGCGCGGGTCGTTCCGGCCGTTGTTCAACGCCCGGTACCGGCTGCGGACGACGTTGGCGCTGGCGGTCGCGTTGGCGCAGACGTTCGCCTACAACGCCGTCGCGTACGGGTTGCCGGTGATCATCGCGTCGTTCCTGGCGCAGGGGCCGCTGACCACGATCACGGCGTCACTGGTGCTGAACCTGGGCTTCGCGGTGACCGGCGGCCTGCTCGGCATCCGCTGGGCCGGGCGGGGTGCGTGGCAGATGACGGTGCTCGGGTTCACAGTGCAGCTGGCGTCGCTCGTCGTGCTCGCGGTGATCGGCAAGCCGACCGGGTCGCTGGCGTTGGCGGCGCTGTTGTCGTTGGGCGCCTTCCTGTTCGCGCAGGCGTGGGGGCCGGGCGCGCACTACATGACGTTCGCGTCGCTGAGCTATCCGACGTCGCTGCGAGGGGTCGGCGTCGGGTTCAACCAAGGTGTGTTGCGGGTCGGGTCGACGGTGTCGCTGTTCCTGTTCCCGGTGCTGGCGTCCTCGCTGGGCACCGGGGTGTTCTGGGTGATCGCAGCAGCGCCGGCGCTGGGACTGCTGGCGCTGCTGCTGATCCGCTGGGAACCCGTCGGCTACGACGTGGACACCGAAGACTCTCTTACTGCGTCCAGTACGTGATGTTGCGGAAGCGGGCCTCGGCACGTCCGCTGCCATGGTGGTAGACGCCGTTCTTGAAGTGCCGCGTCGCCTTGCCGCGGTCGTTCACGGTCGCCTTCAACACCCCGTTGGCGTACACCTTGATCTTGCCGGTGCCGCCCGCCACAGCGGAGTGCTCGACGCGGATGCGCACCCACGTGTTGTAGATGCCCGACGCAATGACGGTGCTCGTGTAGTACCGCAACGTGCCGCCGTTGGCGTTGGTGGCGTTGAGCATGAAGTCGGTGGCCGGGGTGCCGGGATCGCCGCCGCGCACGCGCAGGATCTGCATGACAGTCGGGCCGTTCACGCCACTCGGGACGTAGATCTCGCCTTCCCAGGCGTGCTGACCGCTGGAGTACTCCTGCTCCCAGCGCATCTCGGTGCGCGGGTCGGTGCTGCTGCCCTCGCTCATGGGCTCGTCGGTGTCGTAGACCCACATGGAGTGGACACCGTTCTCCAGCTTGTAGCGCGCGCTCTGCGGCAGGTTGTACGGCTTCTGGATCTTGTACGTGAACGGCGTCTTCGTCCACGCGGGAGCTGCCTGCGCGGGTGTCGCGAACAGGGCCACAGCAGGCAGGGCGAACAGGGAACGGCGGGGCAGGGTCACAGGAGCCTCCGGCCTCGGTTAGTGGTCTGGACCAGCATCACCACACCGGGCCCGGAGGTCGCAACGCCTGGGCTACACCGAAATTCCGCCCCCACGAAGGAAATCGTCGCGCGACGGCACGCCGAGCCGATCCATCTCGGCCACGCACACCCGAACCGCCTCTTCGGCGTCGTACGGGATGTTGGGCTCCAGGCGCCGGTTGTCCGCGACCGTGAACCGCCCGCCGTCGGTCGCTCGCACCCACGGGCCGGGCACCGGGTACTCGTCCGCGGTGGGGCGGAACCCCATCCAGTACAACGACCTGAACGGGAACATCGACCGCAGCCGCGGCTCCCGCATCGCCGCATCGACGAACTCGTGCAGTTCGTTCTTCTGGGCGCGTTTCAGCTGCCACGCGAGCTCGATCCGGTCACCCGACTCGAACGCGTCGGCGACGTCGACGAAGTCCGCGAACGGCCACGCGGCGGCCAGCTCTCGCGGGGTGGCGCCGCCCAGCCAGGTCGCGGCGGATCCCACGACCTCAGTCAGGTCGGTAGTGAGCAGGAAGCTCAGGTGCATCCCCCGCAGCTTGTGCCGCACGAGGAACTGACGCTCGCCAACCCTCGGCAGAACCTTCACCGCACGATCGTTCTTGGTCACGATGGCCACGAAACCGCCGAAGGCGCCAGGAGCGTCGAACATCTCGACCTCACCGCCGGGGCAGGCGGCCTCGAGCACAGACCTGAGGCCACCTGCGTCGACCAAGTCCTGGTACACGCCTTCCAAGCTACGTGGTCACTGGCGCCAGTAGGTGATGTTGCGGAAGCGGGCCTCCGCGCGGCCACTTCCGTGGTGGTAGACGCCGTTCTTGAAGTACCGCGTCGCCGGACCCTCGTCCTGGTGGGTCAGCTTCAACGCCCCGTTGTAGTAGGTCTTCACCGTGCCCCGGCCACCAGCCACCGCGGTGTGCTCGACGCGGATCTTGAACCACTTGTTGTAGATGCCGGTGGCGATGACCTGGTTGCTGTCCTTGCGCAGGGTGCCGCCGTTGATGTTGGCGACGTTGAGCATCACGTCGGTGGCGCGGGTGCCGTCCGGGCGGCTGCCGCGCAGGATCTGCACGACCGTCGGGCCGCTCACGCCGGCCGGGATGTAGATCTCGCCCTCCCAGGCGCGCGAACCGCTGGAGTACTCCTGGTTGAAGCGCATCTCGGTGCGCGGATCCGTTGGGCTGCCTTGGGTGTGGGGCTGGTCGTAGTCGTAGACCCACATCGTGTGCACGCCGCCGCTGAAGGTGTAGCGCGAGCTCAACGCCAGGTTGTACGGCTTCTGCATCGTGTAGGTGTACGGCGCCGAAACCCATTGGGCCGACGGCGGCTGAGCGAGGGCCTGAGCCGCCGGGGCCACGATCAGGGGTGTGGCCAGGGCGAGGGCCAGCACTGAACGGCGGGTGTGGAGTGCAGGGGTTTCCACGGTGAATCCCTCCAGCCTTCGATAAGTGGTCTGTACCACTTTGGGGTCGATGACCGGAGGGATCAATACCTGATTCAAGTTCCGGAACGAGATTCAGATAGGCGAACGGCTAGCGGGTCAAGCGGTACCTGGTGGACAGACCCGAAGTGCTGCACAGGGTGGTCCGCTCGGAGGTCGTGTACGTCCAGCCGCTGGGAACCGTGCACGCCCACAGGCCGACCGCGGGCGTCCGGAGCCGGTACCGGGGCGAGGATCCGCTGGTGCTGCACAGGGTGCTGGTGCTGACGGTGTCGTAGGTCATGCCCGACGGCAGGGTGCAGGCGGTGAGCATGTCGGCCGGGACGCGCAGGCGGTAGCGCGGGGCCGAACCCGAAGTGCTGCACTGGGTCGAGCGGTCGACGGTGTCGTAGCTGAAGCCGGACGGCAGGGTGCACGCGATGAGCAGCTCGACGGGCTTGCGCACGTAGTAGCGCGGCAGGGAACCGGAACCGCAGGTGTTCAGGACCCGTTCCACGCGGTCGTAGGTCTGGCCTGCCGGGACGCTGCACGCCCAGCCGTCGGCCGCCACGGCGGGAGTGGCCGCCGTGACCGCACCGATGGCGAGGCCGACGGCGAGCAGCAAACGGGACAGTCGTGAGGACATTCGAAGAGCTCCTTCGCAAACGGTGACCGCGTCTCACGAACGATCATTCGTGGCGCGCGGGCCCCGCACCTCAGACCAAAGTCGGAGCCGGGTCAGCCCAGTTCCGCGTCGTGCACGTAGCGGGCGACCTGCACCCTGTTGGTCGCGCCGAACTTCACGAACACGTTGCCCACGTGGGTCTTCACCGTCGCGAGTCCCATGTGGAGGGTGCGCGCGATCTCCTGGTTCGTCAGGCCGTCGCTGATCAACAGCGCGACGTCGCGTTCGCGGCCGGTGAGCGTCGCGACGAGGGCACGGGCTGTCTGTTGTCTCGTGTTCGGGCGGATCGCGGCGGCGATCACTCGGCTCGTGACCGCCGGAGACAGCGCGGGTTCGCCGGCCGCGACCCTGCGGACGGCCACGACGATGTCCTGCGGGGCGGTGTCCTTGAGCAGGAAACCGCTCGCACCCGCGCGCAGGGCGGCCAGCACCAGGTCGTCGGTGTCGAACGTCGTCAGCACCAGGATTCGTGAGGACACACCGCGTTCGCGCAGCCGGACGGTGGCGCGCAGGCCGTCCATCCTGGGCATCCTGATGTCCATCAGCACCACGTCCGGCACGTCGCGGACGGCGAGGTCCACCACTTCCTGGCCATCGCTCGCCTCACCGGCCACCAGCAGGTCGTCCGCTCCGCCGAGGACGGTGCGCAGCCCGGCGCGCACCTGTGGGTCGTCGTCGGCGACGAGGATTCTGATCAGGGCCACGGCAGGTCCGCCTTCACCTCGAAGATCTTGCCGCCGCGCGGGCCGGACGTGAGCGTGCCGCCTACCAGGAAGGCGCGTTCGGCGAGACCGAGCAGGCCAGTACCGGTGCCCTCGCCGACGGGAGCGGTGATCGGGTTGCGCACGCTCAGCCCGAGTCCGGTGCCCGCGCCGCCGGACACCCGGACGTCCACCTCGGCGCCCGGCGCGTGCTTGCGGGCGTTGGTCAGCGACTCCTGCACGATGCGGAAAGCGGTGCGCGACAACGTTTCCGGCACGTCCGTGAGCACGAGGCCGTGAGTGTGCACGGTGACGACGCCGCCCGCTTCCCGGACATCGGCGAGGAGCGCGGCGAGCTCGCCCAGAGTCGGTTGTGACGGCTCGTCGTCCGCGCGGAGCACGCCGAGCACCTCGCGCAGTTCGGTGAGGGCGAGGGTGGCGTTGCCGTGGATGACGGCGGCCGTCTCCGCCGCGTGCTCCCTCGTCAGGTCGGCGCGGTAGGTCAGCGCTCCGGCGTGCAGCGCGACGAGTGAGATCCGGTGGGCGAGGACGTCGTGCATCTCGCGTGCGATCCGGGTTCGTTCGGCCTCGCGGGCGGCTCTCGCAGCGGTCAACGCCCGTTCGCGCAACGCCTCCGTCAGGTCGCGGCGGGTGCCGACGTAGAACCCACCGGCGATGGCGGCGACGAACAGAGCCGAACCGAGCAACAGGTTGATGGCGACCGCGGAGGGCGTGACGTTCAGGCCGACGGCGTACGGCGCGTAGACGACGGTTCCCAGCAACAGCGACATGAACCACACCGCACCGGTGATCACGACCCAGGGCCAGCGCCGCCAGGTCGCCATCGTCGCGATGGCCACCAGTGCCGGACCGAAGCTCGCCACGGACACCGCGACCGGAGCGGCGGTGAGGCAGGCGATGGCGAGTGGGAACCGGTGGCGGGCCGGCAGCAGGGCGAGCGTGAAGACGCCCACCAGCACGTCGAGGGTCAGGGTCGTGACGATGACGTCCGGGAACCGCGTCATGTGCGGTGTGGTGGGCAGCCACGAGGCCATGGCACCCCAGACGAGGGCGCCACCCGCGGCCGCGGTGAGGTAGGTGCCGATGCGGCGGACGTCCTTTGCCTGCCACGAATCCGGCGGTGTCGAGGGCACCGGCACAGGCTACGGACCGGGGCAGGTCACCGGCTCCGACTTTCGGTGGAGGCCGGTGACCCGCGTCAGATCAGCGTCCGGCCGCGAGCTCGTCGAACGTCGGGAACTTCGTGGCGATGTCGCTGCCGGTGAAGTTGCCGATCCAGCCGTCGTCGTCGTGGAAGAACCGGATCGACACGTAGTCCGGCGTCGTGCCCATGTCGAACCAGTGCGTCGTGTTCGCCGGGACGCTCAGCAGGTCGCCCGCCTCGCAGAACACCGCGTACACCTTGTCGCCGATGTGCAGGTAGAAAACGCCTGCGCCACGGGCGAAGTAGCGGTCCTCGTCGTCGTCGTGGGTGTGCTCGGCGAGGAACTTGTTGCGGAACTCGACGGCCTTCGCGCGGTACTCGTCCGTGTCGGCCGGAGTCATCTCCATCGCGTCGACGTAGCCGTAGCCCTCGGTCTCGCTGACGCGGGCGATGTCGGCTTCGAAGACCTGCAGGGCGTTCTCGGCGGTGACACCGTCCACAACGGACCAGCGACTGAAGCGCACGCCGTGCTCCTTGAGCGCGGTGGCGATCTCCTCGGCGTCGGTGGTGCGGAGGACGGTCTCCTCGGGGCCGGAGTCCGGCCACACCGTCAGCAGCGTCATGAGTGCCTCCCCGTAAAGATGTCTCGCGTCTCCACCTTGAAGCGCAGCAACCACTCCAGGCATTCCAGGCGGTGCCTCGCCTGCATCAGGTCGTCGCCCCACACGTACACGCCGTGCCGGGCGACGAGCAGGGCCGGAACGCCCGGATCGAAGCCCTTTTCGAACGCGTCGCCGAGCTCGACCATGTCCTGCGAGTTCCCGACGACCGGGACGACGACCTCTTCGTGCGCCTGCCGTCCGAAACCCTTGAGCATTTCCAGGTCCTGCAGGACAACGCCGTCCGGCCAGTGCTCGGCGGCGACGACCGTGGCCAGCGCGTGGACGTGCACGACGGCACCCGCGCCCGCGACGCGCGCGATCCTGGCGTGCAGGCCGGCTTCGGCGGACGGGATCTTGTCGCTGTCGACCGCGGTGCCGTCGGCGTCGATCACCACGCTGTCGTCCGCGGTGATCTCGCCCTTGTCGACGCCGCTGACCGTGACCGCGAGCCGCAGCGGATCACGTTGCAGGACAACGGAGAGGTTGCCGCTCGTGCCGCGCATCCAGCCCAGCTGGGCGTAGCGGACGCACTCGCGGGCGAGCTCCGCCGTCACGAGAGTTCCCAGACCGTCGGGTGGGGCGTGAAGTCGGCGTTGCCGTACGGCTCGCCGGCGCGCGCGACGCCGACCGTCTTCCAGCCCGCTTCCTGCGCGGCGTGCAGCTCGGCCGGAACGTCGCTGTAGAAGGTGATGTCGTCGGACTGCAGCGTCTCCGCGATCTTGTGGTACGACGCGGCTTCGCGCTTCGGGCCCGCGTTGACCGTGTCGAAGTGGTGCTCCAGCAACGGGGTCAGGTCGCCGTCGGTGGTGTGCTGGAAGAAGGCGATCTGGCCGGCGACCGAGCCGCTGGAGAAGATCGCGAGCTTCACACCGTCGCCGTGCCACTTGCGGATCGCCGGGACGACGTCCGGGAAGAACTCCGCCACGAGGTCGCCCTGCGCGTAGCCCTGCTGCCAGATGAGGCCCTGCAACGTCTTGAGGGGCGTGACCTTCTGGTCCGCGTCCATCCAGTCGTGCAGTGCTTTGACAACGTCGTCGTGGCCCGACAGCTCCTTGATCTGCTTCACGGCGTCCGCGACCACCGGGTCGTCACCGTGCTGCTCGATCCACGGCCCGAGCCGCGGGCGGGCGTAGTCGTACAGGACGACCAGCACCTGGTCCGTCGCGCTCAGCGTGCCCTCGATGTCGAGCACGACCCACTTGCTCACCGCTGTTCTCCCTCGTAGTACTTGTCCAGCTCGCCGGCGTCGTACACCCCTTTGTCCGTCACCACGTTCGTGACGAACCTCGGTGGCGTCACGTCGAACGCCGGGTACAGCCCTTTGACCCGTGGTGTGGCACTGGGTCTGCCGAGGACCTGCAACACCTCGGCGCCGTCGCGGTGCTCGATCGGCACGTCCTGTGCTGTCGGGGCCTGCCGGTCCGGTGCCTGCACCAGGGCGTGAAACGGTACGCCGAACGCGTGCGCGGCCACGGCCAACCCCAGTGTGCCGACCTTGTTGACGACGTGCCCGTCCATGGTGACCCGATCCGCCGCGGTCACCAATGCGTCTATTTCGCCAGATTGCAGGACAGCCGCGCCCATGCCGTCCGTGATGAGCGTGGTGTCGACGCCCATCTCGATCAACGTCTCGGCGGTGAGCCGGGCTCCCTGCAGGTAGGGCCTGGTCTCCGTGCAGAAGAACCGGAGCTGCTTGCCCTGCTGCTGTGCCGCCCTGACCGTTTCGGTCAGGTAGAGGTCGGCCCAGCAGTGGGTGAGGACGGTGGCTTGCCGCGGCAGCAGGTTCGCCGTGTGCTCGCCCAACGCCTGGCTCTTCGCGCGGTACCTGCGGTCGCCTTCTTCGGCGCCTTGCAGTGCTTTGGCGATGTCCTGTTCGGCGTCGACCGCGTCGAGGACGATCTTGGTCGCCTTGCGCAGGGCGTTGTTGGTGCGCCTGGTGTTTTCGAGCTCGTGCGCCGTTTTGGCGAGCTCCGCGCGGGCCTGGTCGAACGGCAGGTGTTCGAGGCTGCGCGCCTTGAGCACCATGCCGTAGAGCACCGCGAAGTACGGGCCCGAGGACTGGGTGACCATGTCCTCGATGGCCCGCGCGACGTCCTCGGCCGTGCGGCAGAGCACCCAGTTGCGTTCGAACGGGAACTCGCGGCGGTCGAGGATCAGCACACCGTCTTCGGTGAGCCTGACCGAGTCGGCGAGAACCGGCTGCATCAGCTGTACCCGGTGTAGGCGGGGCGCGCGCCGGTGAGGAAGTGCTCGCCGACCTCGCGGGCCTTGTAGACGACCGGGTCGTGCAGCGTGAGCGTGCGGGCGTTGCGCCAGAAGCGGTCGACGCCGTACTTCGCCGCCGTGCCGCGCGCGCCGACCTGCTCGAAGATCCGGCTGGTGACCTCGTTGACGAGTTTGGTGCTGACGACCTTGGCCTCGGAGATCGTGACCGCGACCTCGCCGCGCTTGGCCGGCGTCAGGTGGCGGCCGAGTTCGGTGGCTTCGTGGAGCTGCCTGGCGGCTTCGTCCGCGAGCAGGCCCGCCGCCTTGGTCTGGGACACCATCTCGCCGTACGCCGCGACGATGTACGGGTCCTCGGTCGCCGCTTCGACGCCGCTGACGAACCACGGCCGCGTCTTGGTGCGGGTGTAGTCGGCGGCTTCCTGGAGCGCGCCTTCCGCGATGGCGACGTAGAGCTGGGCGAGCACGAGCTGGAAGCCGATGGCGGCGAGGCTGATCCGAGGGTCCTCGTTGGCGGGCTGGACGCCGAGGATCTCGGTGACTTCGACGTTCTCGAAGCTGACGCCGCCGGACGCGGTCAGCTTCTGGCCGATGTTGTCCCAGTCGTCCAGGTAGGTGATTCCGTCGGCTTTGCCGTCGAGCAGGAAGGTGAGCTTCTCGCCGTTGTCCGTGCGGGTGGCGCTGACCACGATCCGGTCTGCCTGTGAGGCGCCGGTGGCGAACGTCTTGCGGCCGTTGAGGACGAAACCCGTTTGGGCAGGCGTGAGTTCGAGCGCCGCGTCGAGAGGGTTGCTGACGCCGGCCCAGAACTGGTCATCGGCCTTGCCGAACGGGACGTCGAACAGGCCGCTGCGCCAGATCTGCAGGTAGTGGTACCCGAGGAGGTGTCCGACGTTGGCGTCGGCGGTCCCGATGATCCTGTTCACCTTCTGCTGGGTGGCCCAGTCCTGGACGTTCAGCAGGCCGCTCTGCCGGAGCAGTTCCACCTCTTTGGTGGGTGGCTGGTTGGCCCGGTCCCTGTCCGCCGCGTCGGACCTGAGCGTCGCCGCCACCTCGTGCGCGACGTCCAGCCAGTTCGTCATCCCTGCTCCTCTCGGTGGTACCCGGTTCAACTTACTTCGTCACACCACCGGGCTAACCACGATGTGAGAGAGACCGTCCGCTGGCAGACTGCCCGCGCACCCCGCTCGACGGGGACTTGAACGCTAGGGAGCAATCGGTATGGCGCAGGGCACCGTGAAGTGGTTCAACGGCGAGAAGGGCTTCGGATTCATCGCGCAGGACGGCGGCGGTCCGGACGTGTTCGTGCACTACTCGCAGATCGAGGGTCAGGGCTTCAAGTCGCTGGAGGAGAAGCAGCGCGTGGAGTTCGAGATCGGCCAGGGTCAGAAGGGACCACAGGCGCAGGCCGTCCGCGCCATCTGAGTTGTTTCCTGGAGGCCCGCTCTGTCTACGGCAGGGCGGGCTTCTTTTGTGCCCAGACGGATTTTCTTGCCACCGCGGTGATGGCGAGGGTCAGCGTGAGAACGAGTGCGCCGCCATCGGTGATGAGCGACGGCAGCATGCCCACGACGCCGAATTCTTCCTTGACTGCGGTCCACATCTCCGGCGGGACCATCTTGATCCCGGCCGCCTGGGTGGCGTTGACCGCGATCACGACCCAGAAGAGCCAGGCGCGCGGCTTGCCTTTGAGGGCAAGGATGCCGATCGCGTTGCCGACGACGTAGACGCACCCCACTGCTCGGAACGCAGTGAGGAAGCCTGGCTGCGGCTCCGCTCCGGCCAGCTCGAACATCCGCTGCAACGTCTGCTCGTTGATGATCACGAACGCGTGCAGCGCGGTGCCGATCGTGAAGACGACCGACGCGATCCCGGTGATCTTGAGAAGCCTGTCCCCCATGCACCCGATCTTCTCGGTTGCCGTGGACGTCCGACTCCGGGATGCCCCTGAAACGGCCCCTGACCTGGCCTTCCAAAATTGTCAGACCTGTCTGTCATCGTGAGGTCACACAGAGTTCCATTGGAGGCCGATGATGATCGAGAGGCTGCCGTGCACTCCACTTCATTCCGCCCTGAACGCCAAGGTCCGGCAACTCGCCCGCTGGACGCTGCGCGATCCGCGGGAGGTGAACCTCGAGGTGAACCGCCGGATCGGGGTGCGGACCCGCCGCACGGCCACCGACCCCCAGCTTCGAGCAGCCCTGCGCTACGTCCAGGAACGCCTGAACCTCGCCCTGTCCGGGAGGCGCGGTGACGGCACGGCCCCAGTGCACTCGACTGCGCAAGACCGGTCGCCGCTGTAGGCAGCACTCCGCCGACTGGGGCGAGCCCGACCCGGACGACCCGGTCCCGAACCCGCTGGCGTGCTGGACCCATCTAACCTCGCACGAACGCGAGATCGCGCTGGCCAACAGAGAACGGCGCAACCGGTCCGCCGAACCACCACGCCGGTGGAAACCTCGCCGTCCTGCCGAGGCGCCGTCCCACGACCTTCGGAAATCACTCCACAAAGCGGCCTACGTGCTGGCGATCGAGACCAGGCGCCACCCCGGGTCCGTCAACCGGGAGCTCAACGACCTGATGGGCGTTGAACGTCGTCGCGAGGCAACCAGAGATCAGCTGCGCGAAGCGCTCGACTACGCGGGCGATCGACTACGCGCCTTGGGAAAGCGCTACGGCACCCTGAAACCGGCGGAGTCCGGCCGCGAGGAGTTCGACTTCACCTCGGGAGGCGATCCACCGTTCTGAGACGAGAGGCTTCGGCCCACTGCCCCACCCATACCCGTCGAAGCGGGCGCCGCGACCCGTCGACCGCGACGCCTCCACTTCTCGCCGCGGGAATCGACGTCCGTGAGGGCGCAAAGCGCCCGAACCCGCGGGGGTCTGGGGGTCGCCCCCCAGAAGACACTCCGGCCGACCCGGCGAAGCGCGCAGCGCGAGCAGGGTCCGCCTGAGGGCGGTGGCAACCGAGGGAGTCGAACCCTGCGCGGCTTGTGAAGGCGGCGCCCAGAACCGGCCCGAACCCTTCGGCTGGGCGACGGCTGCCGTGGAGTTGTACTACCTGTGAAGAGGAGCCAACGTTGCGTGGGATACCCACAGTGTTAAACGTCCAAACGCTTGAGGACGTTTCATGTTTCACTCGAGTGGGTGACCCTGGTCACCGTGCGATACCTCCCTGCCGTCGCAGCCCTGCTGCTACTTCCCCTGGTGCCCACCGCCGCCAACGCGGCTCCGTCGGGCACGTACTACATCACCAGTGTCGGCACCGGCCTCAACGTCGCCCAGAGCGGCAGTGGACTGGCACTGCACCGCCCCAAGGGCAACGAGGACCACCAGCAATGGCGACTGAGCGACGGGAGGTTCGAGAACACCGACTCGCCGGGCCAGTGCATCACCCGCCAGCTCACCATGGGTTCGTGTTCACAAGGGGATACGGTTCACGAGCCCAAACAGTTCGGTGATCAATGGGAATTCTTCAGCCTCGGCGGCCAGACCCGTTGGTACCTGACGCCCGTGGCCAATCAGACGGACCCGATGCCGGCTGATCCGCGGCTCGACCAGATGACGTTCCTGACCGCCCACAACGCCTACGCGAACGGCGTGGACGGCGGGTTCGCGCCGCCGTTCGTCAACCTCGCCAAGAACCAGACGCGCGGCATCGTGCAGCAACTCGGTGACGGCGTCCGGGGCTTCATGCTGGACATCCACCAGACGCCCGACGGCGCGATCCTGTGCCACAACAGCTGCACGTTCGTCAGCAAGCCGGTGGCGCTCAACGTCGACCTCCAGCGAATCGTGGATTTCCTGCGCAACAACCGCAGCGAGATCATCACGGTCTTCCTGGAGGACTACGTGGACGCGAACACGATCCGCGCCGAGCTCCGCAAGGTCCAGGGTCTCAACGACGTCCTCTACCGAGCGGAAGGCGTGCAGCAGAACGGATGGCCGACCCGCAGCCAGCTCCAGGCGGCCGACAAGCGGCTCATCATCTTCACCGACCACGGCAGGGACGGCCGCGAGGACTCGGGCGTGCTCTACCAGAAGGACTGGACGGTCGAGAACTACTGGTCCATGGGCGGCGGCCTCGGCAGCTCCGACTGGTCCTGTTACAGCCGATGGGATGAAAAACCGCTCACGGCGACGGGCAACTTCCAGCCGTTGTTCGTGATGAACCACTTCCGCGACATCCCGTTCACGAGCACGGCCACGACGGACAACAGCAAGCTCGCGAACCGCGCGCAGCAGTTCTGTCAGCCCGCGGCCAGGAAGAAGCCCAACTACCTGTCAGTTGATCTCTATCACCTCGGCAACGCGGCGGCAGCCGTGCAACAGCTCAACCAATACGTATATAGGCCGTAGCCCAAATCGTGGGAGTTGTACGCTCCGCGCATGGCCTCGATCCTGTTCACGCGCGGAGCGCCCTCTCTCGACATCATCGACCAGGAAGGCCTGCGCGACGCGGCGCAGAAAGCCTTCACGGACGACCCCGGCGGCACCTTCGCGTACGGCACGAGCGTGGGCTACGTGCCGTTGCGCGCCTGGCTCGCGGAGCAGCACGGTGTCGAGCCGGAGCAGGTGCTCGTCACCAACGGTTCGATGCAGGCCGACGCGTTCCTGTTCGAGCTGCTCGTCGGTGAGGGCGACGACGTGGTGGTCGAGGCTCCGACCTACGACCGCACGCTGCTGAACCTGCGTCAGCGCGGCGCCAAGGTCCACGCGATCGAGCTGGAGACCGACGGCATCAACGTCGACGCGCTCGAGAAGCTGCTGGAGAGCGGTGTGCGGCCGAAGCTCGCGCACATCATCCCGAACTTCCACAACCCGGCTGGCTACACGCTGTCCGAGGCGAAGCGCGCGCGGCTGCTGGAGCTCTCGGCGCAGTACGACTTCGTGCTGTTCGAGGACGACCCGTACGTCAAGGTGCGGTTCGAGGGCGAGCCGCTGCCGACGATGCTGTCGCAGGACAAGAACGACAAGGTCGTCTACGCGTCGTCGTTCTCCAAGACGATGGCGCCCGGCATCCGCTGCGGTTACCTGGTGGGCCCGAAGGCGACCATCAAGGCCGTCCAGGACATCGCGACCACCACGTACATCTCGCCGAACATGGTGGCGCAGTCGATCGTGAACTCGTACTGCCGCTCGGGTCGTCTCGACGAGTCGGTCGTCAACGTCCGCACCGCGCTGCGCGCCCGTCGCGACGCCCTCGTGGCCGCGCTGAAGCGTGAGCTGCCGGAGGCTGTCTTCACGGCGCCGCAGGGTGGCTACTTCATGTGGGTCGAGCTGCCGGGCGTGTCGATCGACAAGCTGTTCCCGGTCGCCAAGGAGCACGGCGTCGAGTTCGTGAAGGGCGCGGACTTCCTGCTGGAGGGCGGCGACAACGAGATGCGCCTCGCGTTCTCGGGTGTCACGCCGGAGCAGATCGACGAGGGCATCACGCGTCTCGCCGCGGCGGTTCGCTCGCTCTGAAGCACCTAGAAAGTGGCAGTTACTGTCAGAACTTCTGGCAGTAACTGCCACTTCGCGCTACCGTGGCCTCGTGGAGACGCTCACCACGCGCGCCGCGAAGGATCTGCGCACCCGCCTCGCCCTCCAGGAGGCGGCCATCACCCTGTGCCTCGACCAGGGTTTCGCCGCCACGTCGACCAGGGCGATCGCCGACCGCGCGGGGGTTTCCGAACGGACGCTGTTCCGCACGTTCGGCACCAAGGCCGCGATCTTCTGGTACGACGCGTTCCTCAGCCGGGTCGTCCGCGCACTCAGGCCGCAAACGGATCCCGTTGCCGCGCTGGCCGAAGCGGTGCGGACGGCCATCGAGACGATCACCCCGGAGCAGTGGGCCTTGGAGCTCGGCCGCCGCGCGGTGATCCTCAAAGAACCTGATCTCATCGCCACCGGCACGCAGGAGCTGAACGCCGGCGCCGCGCAGATCGCCACGATCTTGACGCCACCACTGGCGTCCCCGGCGCAGGCCTTCGACCTGGTGCTCTTCGCCCGGTTCGCGGTGGCGGGCATGGGTGTCGTGCCGATCCACGCGGACACGACACCGCACGGCTGGGGCGCGGAACTGGAACGCGTCGTGCACAAGGCCGCCCATGGCGCGTTGGAGCGGGTATGAAGCTGCCGAACCTCATCACCGACCCGAACACGTTGGCGGGCCTCAGCCACGACGAGGCGGAGTGGGCACCGGCGGGCATCCCCTACGCCGCCTACCGTCCGCAGTCCACAGAGGACGTTCAGGACGCGGTGAAGTTCGCCGCCGCCAACAACATCCCGATCGTGCCGCGCGGTGCGGGAACCGGGCTGTCCGGCGGTGCCAACGCCACCGACGGCTGCCTGGTTCTCGACCTCAGCCGGATGAACCGGATCATCGAGATCGACAGCGAAAACCTCCTCGCCGTCGTGCAGCCGGGCGTGGTGAACGACGACCTCAAGAAAGCCGTTGCCGCACAAGGACTCTGGTACCCACCGGACCCGGCCAGTTCGCCGTGGTCGACGATCGGCGGCAACGTCGCCACCAACGCGGGCGGCCTGTGCTGCCTCAAGTACGGCGTGACGCGCGACTACGTGCTCGGGCTCGAAGTCGTGATGGGCGGCCCCGTCGAGTACGGCACCGCGGTGAGGCTCGGCAGGCGCACCAACAAGGGTGTCGCGGGCTACGACCTGACCAGCCTGCTCGTCGGCTCCGAGGGCACGCTCGGCGTCGTCACCGAGATCACCCTGCGCCTGCGTCCGGCTCAACGCCCGGCGGACACCGTCGTCGGCGCGTTCGGAAGCCTCGTCGACGCAGGTCAAGCCGTTGCACTGAGCACTCGCCGAGGTCTGCAGCCCGCCGCGCTGGAGCTGATCGACCGCGCGTGCCTGCAGGCTGTCGAAGACTGGAAGCACCTCGGCATCGAGCCCGACACCGAAGCCATGCTGCTGGCCCGCGCCGAGACGCCGGAGGACGCCGAGGGGCTGACAGCAGCCTTCACCGACGCGGGCGCCGTGTGGACCGAACGCTCCACGGACTCGGCGGAAGCAGAAGCGTTGTTCGCCGCGCGCCGCCTCACCTACCCGGCCCTGGAACGCCTCGGCCCGCTGCTCACCGAGGACGTGTGCGTGCCCCGGTCGGCAGTTCCGGCCATGCTCGCCCGCATCGAGGAGATCGGCTTGAAGCACGGCGTCCGGATCGCCACCATCGCGCACGCGGGCGACGGCAACCTGCACCCGTTGCTGATCACGCCACCGGGCGACGACAACGCGCGCATCGCCGCGCAAGCAGCGTTCGAGGACATCATCACCGAGGCGCTCGCACTGGGTGGCACCGTCACCGGCGAGCACGGCGTGGGCCTGCTCAAGCGCGACGGCATGATCCGCGAGCTCGGCCCGGACGTGTGCGCGATCCAGCAGTCGGTCAAGCGCACCCTCGACCCGTTGAACCTCTTCAACCCCGGCAAGGCTTAGGAGTCCGCGCATGCTCGTTCCAGTAGACGGCGGCGACCTGGCTGTCGAAGTCCACGACGGCGACACCCCGCCCGTGCTCGCGATCCACGGCGTCAGCGGCAGCCGCAAGCTGTGGAACTGGGTCGCCGCCCACCACTTCTCGCTCATCGCCCCCGACCTGCGCGGACGCGGCGACAGCGTCGAGGTCCCCGGCTCCGGCATCAGCCAGCACGCCGACGACATGCTGCGCGTGCTGGACGCACTGAACCTCGACGCAGTGACAGTGTGCGGCATGTCGATGGGCGCCTACGTGGCCGTGGACCTCGCCGTGCGCTATCCAGACCGAGTGCGCGCGCTCGTGCTCGTGGACGGCGGCTTCCCCATGCCGGCTCACGCGTCCCTCACCGAGGAAACCCTCGCCGCCGCCTTCGCCCCGCAGCTCGCCGCCCGCGAACGCACCTGGACCGTCGACGAGTACCTGACCGTCCAGGCCGCGGTGAACCCGCTGATCGACGCCACCGACCCGCTGATCCGCGAGTACTTCGCCCACGACCTGACCCCGGACGGCCACCTCAGGCTCCCCGGCGGGACCCTGATCGCCGACGCCACCGACGTCGTCTTCGGCACCTCCCGCTGGCGCGAACTGACCGTGCCGACCTGGTTCGCGCACGCGGAGTGGAGCACCGGCCCCGACACTCCCCCGGCCTACACCGTGGAGCAGGCAGCAGCGTTCCGCGCGGAGCTCCCGGTGCTGCACGAACCCGTGCTGATCAACGAAGTCGACCACGGCGGCACGGTGATGACCAGGGCCGGCGCAGCCGTCGTCGGCGAGGTGCTCGCGGAGGCCCTGAAGTGATCGACCGTCTCGTAGGCGACTGGTTCGTGGTGGCCACGACGTTCCCGATGTGGACGTCGGGCAGGCGCACCCACCCGCGCTTCCACTACGAGCCTCTGCCGGGCGATCGGATGCGCGACGTCGTGAGCTACCGCGACAGCAAGGGCCGCGAGAAGACCATCGAGGGCGTGGACGTGCAGCTCGCGCCCGGCCGGTTCCGGTGGCGCGGAAAGGGGGCGCTGGCCCTGTTCACCAGCACGTGGCAGGTGGAGGAGCTGCACGACGACTGGGGCCTGATCACGTTCACGAAGTCGCTGGTCACGCCCGCGGGAGCAGACATCATCGCCCGCACGCCCGAGGTTCCGAAGCTGCCCGACGGTTTCACGCCGATCAGCCACGTCTGAGCGATCGGCAATCCAGCCCGCGTGAAGATTGAGGCAAGGCCGACCTGCTGATTCTTTCTCGTTGAATCCGGTTGCTTCTGGACGCCATTCAGCCTTAAGACGGTCCGAAAGTGGATCACTTCGGTTCCTCGGGTCACGCACAAACAGCGTTCGTGGAACCGCTGCGCACGACCGGCGACCAAAAGGCAATCACGATCGGAGCAACCTTCGAAGATCGACATAGCCTCGGCCACAGGCAAAGGTTGCGCCGCATAGAGGTCGCGCGAGGTGTCAATCCATGGCATTACCTCCAGCCCGCATTGTGCTCGGACCGAAATATGCCTGACCTGAACCTCAAATGAAAATTACACCTCGAGTTGCAGCACCCCAATCACCGTGAATTGACGCGCATTTTAAGTTCTTGAAATCGCACCAGCCAATCACATTCCCGATTCAACTCCAGGTTCGTGAGCCGTTTGAGAAAGCTTCCAAAGGAAATAGAGCTCAGAGGACTCAACCCCTGCCTTGTCGTCAAAAAATTTGTAGAGCTGAGGAAGCCAGGTAGCGGCGGCCGCGATTCCTGCAGTTGTGATGAGCGGCATGGCGGTTGCGAGCCCAATTGATGTTACCGTGGCGCCTACAGCAACCGAGGCTGCCGCCTTTTTCCCAAGACTCCCCTTTGCTGCTTTAATCTTCTGCTCGATGTCCGCGAGCTCAGGCTTGATGTACTCATCAACAACAGCTTTCGCGATCACAGTCGGTGACGCCGAGTCGTGCCGCTTAAGAGCTTCATGTACCGCCTTTCTGGTAGCGGCCTGAAATTTCGTAAAGCTCTCCGATTCATCTTGCTCAAGTCGCACAAAGTCGCGCAGACTAACGTTTAACAAGGTTGGCAATTCGACATTTAACGCAATCGCCTCGACCTTGGAGAGCTCTGCCCTGCCTCGCAGAATTTCCGTCCAGTCCACTTCCGCCAGATCGATTACTGGAAGCTTGTGCCGTTGCGATGAGATGAGATCTTGCACGGTAGGATTGGCCAAGTAATAGAACGCATCCTCGGCGATTCTCGCTCGCTTCGGACGCGAGCGCCCGTATTCGGTGGCCCAGGTACCCCCTCCTGCAATCATTGCCCCACTGACTTCGGCGGACCAGTTTCCGTCTTTATTACGGGTAACCTTGAAGTTCGAAGTCCTAAGGATCCTTTCAACGATCTCGCCTCGCTGTGAGTGATCGTCATAGAATGTCATCCCGGCCTCGCGAGCTGCCTTCGAGTAACATCCTCGACAGTAGACCGAGGGTTTCGTAATGAATTGAAACTTCGATCGAATTCCAACTTCGTTGATAAAATTGATAATTTCAACGTGTGCCCAAAGATCGCGAAGTGCCGCTTTCCGCTCCGATTTGTTGCCGCTTTGAAGAACGAACCCGAGTCGATCAGTCATCGGCCCACTGACGGCAATCTTGTTAAAGTAATGCGAACTTCGCATTACGACAGTTTCAAGCTCGCTTTTTAGGCACCCAAAGCAGCTAACATGGAAAGACGCCGATAGATCCAGGCTGCGTCCCGCCATTACAGTATACGGAGCAAACTCGGGCTGGTACTCTTCATGGCGCACCGGAATAGTCTCAAACAGCGCCTTTACGGCAGTAGGAGATTCAATCGCCTTAACGTAGTCAGACTCAGAGGCGATGCCGAATTCGCGCATCCAATTTTCGAGCCAGTACTCGCTTTGCGTCGACACGGCACCTCCCGTTGATGTCTACGCCATGTTATCGCTCCTACAGCGCCCGCGTTACAGGTTCGACTGGATTTCTTGACAGCAACTACGCCACCACATTGCACCTGATGCAGCGACGATAGCGTGTACCGAGCTTGACCTATGTTCGATACCAGAACTGTCGCCCGCGATCACTCCGCCTCTTCATCCGTAATAGGAAACCCAGCAGCAAGATCTAAAGACGTTTTCGAGGAACAATCGCATCATCAAAGGCACCCTTTCGTTAACCAAATGGATCGCGGACTGAACCACACATGCGGACGCCCGCGCACGGCTGACGGTCAACTCGATGCTCAAACGCGAAGAGTCCACAAAGAGCACGGGACCGACCGTCCCTGCCTCACCACGCAGGTGCAAGCGGACAAGACCCGCCGCAACCGTCCTTCAGGCAACGCGGTCTTGCGTGCAACCTCTCGTCACCTCGCATCGGGAGACCTCCGCAGGCCCTAGCGGCCGCGCATCAACCACTGCGACCTCCACGCCGCCTGCCGGCCTCCGTTGGCCTCTTAGTCTGACGCGCCACACCCGTTGGACCTGAGCGCGCCCGCGAGTTACCGTGTACACAAATGATTAGTACACCAAGTAATCCGGAGAACCCGCTCGAGCTCGAGCGGCAGGTCTGCTTCGCCCTCGCCGTGGCGTCCCGCACGGTGATCGCGGTGTACCGGCCGATCCTGGAGCCGCTGAACCTCACGCACCCCCAGTACCTGGTGATGCTGGCTCTCTGGGAACGGTCGCCGCGCACGGTCAAGGACCTGAGCAACGTCCTGCAGCTGGATCCCGGCACGCTCAGCCCGCTCCTCAAGCGGCTGGAAGCGATCGGCTACGTCCAGAGGCAGCGGGACAAGGCGGACGAGCGCGCGCTGGCCCTGACTCTGACCGAAGAGGGCCAAAATCTGCGCACAGAAGCGCTGAAGATCCCCTTCAAGGTCGTCGAGCAGCTCGACATGACGTTCGAGGAGCTCGCCCAGCTGAACGAGGTGCTGCACAAAGTGATCGCCAAGGCCACGAGATGAACCCCGCGCTGAAGCTCTGGTACTACGCGGGCGGCAGGGTCCCGGTCGAACACAGGCAGTTCGTCTACGAAGACGTGACCGGTCCGAAGTGGCTGGTGCGCTTCACGATCCGCAGCCTCGTGCAGGTCACACCGCTCACGGTGATCATCGTGCTGGCGCTCGTGTTCGGACTCGGCTCGCCCTGGCCGCTGGCAATCGCGTGCGGATCGCTCGGTTTCGTTGTAGGACTGTACTTCGCGTTGTCCTACGCGCCGGAAAGCGTGGATTACCGGCTCACCAAGTACGGGTACCCGAGAGGGTCGGCGACCAGTGGCCGCCGGGAGCGAAACGCCGTGCGGGACCGCGAGCGACAAGCGAAGTACGACGCGGTCTGGCGGCGATCCGAAGGGTAGAAACGATGGCCTTGCTGAGCAACGAGATCGAGTTCACGAGGCCGCAGATGCTCTGCCTGTCAGCCGGGTTGTTGCAGCTCGCGTTCGGCTGGTTCGACGTGTTCGGGTTGGACCCGAACTATCACGTGATTCAGATCGGAGTCGGGGCGCTGGGCGTGGCCTGCGCGTGGCGGCTCGACGTCGCGCGCATGTACGGAATCCTTTTACTCATTTCCTTCGGGATGCTGACTTTTTCGCTCAACGACGTGACGACCGAAAGCTTTCTCGAGGTTCGCACGGCACTGATCGGGCTCATCATCACGCTGGCCAGGCCGGGGAAGGCAAGTCCGAAGTAGGCAGAGCGCCGACGGAGTGCAGCGGCGTGAGAGCCGCGTAACCGTCGGCCAGCCACGCGACTTCCGTGCCCGGCACCGGTTCCAGACCGGTCAGGCCACCACGCAACCGCACCGAGTCCTCGGACACCTCCACCCGCACCTGGTACGGGCTGACGGGCGCGATCGACGCCCATTCGATTCCCCGCACGGTCGAAGCGTTCGGCACGTTCAGGCTGAGCACGCTCCCCGCGGGCATCTCCACCAACGTGGGCAGCACGGCGCGCGTCACCTCGGTCGCCGTGTCCCACAACGGTTCGGTGCCGTCCCACTCGACGTCCAGCGAGACCGCCAACGATGACACCCCGCGCACGCCGGCGGTCAGCGCGGCGCCGACCGTGCCCGAGTGCAGGATGCCGACGCTGGTGTTCGCGCCGAGGTTCACCCCGGACAGCACCAGGTCGGGCTTGAAGCCGAAGCCACCGAGACACCCGATGAACGCGATCAGCGACGGGTGCCCTGGCAGAGCGATCGCCTCGAAGCCGTCGACGGAACGCCGCTCCAGCGGGATGGGCGCACGGCCGACGCTCGACGCGAAGCTGGTGCCGGTTCCGCTCGCCTCGGTGGACGGCGCGGCGACCAGCACCTCCCAGCCGAGCGACCTGGCGGCGCGGGCCAGGGCGAACAAGCCAGGCGAGTCGATGCCGTCGTCGTTGGTGACGAGAACCCGCACGAAAACCCCCTCGAAAGATGTGGGCCGCGAGGAAGCCCCCGCGGCCCACACCACTCAATCAGCAGACGCCGTCGTCACGCCACACTCCCCACTGACCGGTGGTGCCGGGCTCCTCGCCCTTCGTCCACCACTTCGCGGTCCACTTGTGGCCGTTGTGCGAGACCAGTTCGCCGCCGTTGTAGACCTTCGTGCGGTCCCACGCGGGCTGCGCGCAGGGGCCGGGAGGCGGGCCGCCGGTGTCCCACGGCACCTGGGTCGAGCGGTAGAAGTTGATGCCCATCGTGGTCCAGCGCGGGGCCTGGGCGCCGAGCCTGACCTTGAACTGGTCCCAGTTGTGCGTCGACCACGGCGACCAGGCGAGCTCGGCGATCGTCGAGAGCCTCGGGAACGCCATGAACTCGATGTCGCGCGAGGTCACGATCGTTTCCGTCCACAGTGGAGCTTCGACGCCGCGGACAGCGGACTCCGGCACCCCGCTCAGGTGCGTGCCGGGGTTCCACTCGTAAGCCGTCTGCACCTCGATGAAACCGGCCCACGACAGGCCCAACGGCGTGCTGGAATTGTACTTCATGTCCAGGTACGCCTTGTTCGCGGGCGACATGATGACCTTGTTGCCGCGCGCCGCCGCTGCCTGCACCACCGCGTTGGACGTCGAGGTGCCCCAGTACTGCGGGATCGCGTTGACGTCGGTCGTGGTCTTCACGAACTCGTGCCAGCCGAGCACGGTCTTGCCGTACTTCTTCACGATCGGCAGCGCGCGGTTCATGAACGCCTGGTAGTCGGCGTCGGAGGTCGCGTGCGCCTCGTCACCGCCGATGTGGAAGTACGGGCCGGGCGTGAGCGCCGCGATCTCGCGCACCACGTCGTCGATGAACTGGTAGGTGATGTCCTTGTTGACGCACAACGAGGAGTAGCCGACCTCGATGTCCGTGCGCAGCGGCGGGGCCTGGCCGTTGCAGTTCAGCTCCGCGTACGAGGCCTGCGCGGCGTTGGTGTGGCCGGGCATGTCGATCTCGGGGATCACCGTGATCTTGCGCGCGGCCGCGTACTGCACGATCTCGCTGTACTGCGCCTTGGTGTAGTAGCCGCCGGCGCCACCGCCGACCTGCGTGCTGCCGCCGTACGTGGCGAGCCGCGGCCAGCTGTCGATCACGATCCGCCAGCCCTGGTCGTCGCTCAGGTGCAGGTGGAAGTAGTTGATCTTGTAGAGCGCGAGCTGGTCGATGTAGCGCTTGACCGAGGCGACGGGGTGGAAGTGCCGTGCCACGTCGAGCATCGCGCCGCGGTAGGAGAAGCGCGGGTAGTCGACGATCAGCGTGCCCGGCACGGTCCACGGACCGGCCTGCGTGGTCGCGCTCTCCACCTTGGCGGGCAACAACTGCCGCAGCGTCTGCACGCCCGCGAACAAGCCCTCCGACGTGTTGGCGCGCACCACGACGGCGTTGGCCGCGACGTCGAGCTGGTAACCCTGCTGGCCAACGGGACTGGGCGCGCCCGAGAGCAGCAACGAGATGCCGTCGACGGGCGCTCCGGCCGGATCGGAGACCGGCAGCGCGTAGCCGGTGGAGGGGCGCAGGACACCCGCCAGGAAGTTGCCGACGTCCCTCGCGGCAGGGCTGGTGTAGATCTTCGCGGCTGCCGTCAGCGTGTGCGTGACACCGGTTCTGGCCTGCACCGACACCGGCACGGGTACCAGGCTGCCCAACGGTTCCGCTGCTTGCGACTGCGCGCTCACGGACAACGCTGCCGTCACAGCGATGACCGCGGCGAGAACGCGAGTTCTCACGACTCCTCCTCACGAGTCGGGGGCGGCGACCCTGACCTCAGCCTGGCGATATCTCCCATTTGCCGTCAATGGTCTGAGCCAATTTCTGGACACCTCCGATGACTGTCGGGATCATGGAGGTCCGCCGCCTCTCGGTTCGACGTTGGAGAGGCACATGCGCACACTCGTTCTCCCCCTCGTACTGGCGTTGGCGGCCGTGCTGACACCGGCTGCTCAAGCCGCGACGACGCACGTGGTGGAGGTGATCGGCGACGAGTTCAAGCCCGACACCATCTGGATCAAGACCGGCGACAGCGTGAAGTGGGTCTTCCGCGGTCCTGGCGTGGCGCGCGTCCGCAAGGGCCTGACGCCGCCGCAGCCGTGCCGCTACACGAGCGGCCCGGACAGCGGTCTGAAGCGCCCCGGCCAGACCTACACGCTGAAGTTCAGCGAGCCCAAGCACTTCGTCTACCACTCGACCGTCCGCGACGTGTGCCGGATGACCGGAACGGTGCACGTCGACTGAGCGAGAAGACCACAATGGCGGCATGGGGGAACTCGAAGAACTGATCCTGGGCGCTGTCCCGTCGATCGAGGCGCTCATCCCGGCCGGTCCGGCGGCGGAGCTCGGCAGGCACGAGCCTCGCCGCTGGGACGGGCCCGAGTACGGCACGCCGGCACAACGAGCGCTCAACGACGTCCCGGGGCTGACCGCGGAACGGCTGCTCGGCGCGCTGGAGCTCGGTGTCGCGAAGCTGACGCTGACCGCGCCGGACGCCGTCGTCTCCGGGCTGCGACCGCCCCCGGAGGGCGGGTTCGGGTTCATGTCCTTCGGCGGCGAAAGCGCGCTGAAGAGGCCTGTCGCGATGGTCGCGGGGGCGCATCCCGGCGCGATCGAGCTGATCACCGAGCAGGTCAGGACGATGGCGGCGCTGCTCGATCTCGGCGAGGTCGACGGGGACGAGGCCGCGGTCATCGCCAAACACGGCGCGGCACATCTCGCGCTGGCGGTGGCGACGTCCGCTGCGATCCTGCGCAAGCTGAACACCTGGGCCTCCAACGACCCGCTGGCGGTCATCGGCATCGCGATCGGTGTGACGGCGCTGGTGCTGCCGGAGATCCCGAAGCCGCGCGCGTACACGGAGGCGTTGCTGCAGAAGCGGCGCGACGAGTACAAGGGCATGTCCTGGAGCGCGAACGTCCCGGTGTCCGACCACCAGTTCCAGTTCGCCGAGGAACCGAGCGGCCCGCACACGTACTTCGTGGCGACAGGCCTCGCCGCGGCGATCGACACCGGGTTCGCGGTCCGCACGGGCATCGAGCAAGGCGAGGTCCCGGTGTCCGTGCGGGTGGTGCTCGACCCTCCGGGAGAGCCGGAGCTCAGGCAGTGGGACGAGGTCGCCGACATCAGCTTCACGGCTCTGGTCGGCGACGCCCGGCTCGGTCACGGTGCGATGCCGCCCTGGCCCGGTGACTTCCGCGTCCGGGTGTCCGCCCGCGGACGGGACGGCGATGACGAAGAAGCCTACGAGCTGCTGATCTGGCCGGAACACTTCACGATGCCGTGGCTGCGCAAGGGGACTGACGTGATCGGTCACCGGCTGCGTGGCGAGCCCGAACCGGTGCGCCCACCGGCGCCCGAGGCGGGACTGCGATGGCTGGAGGAGCTTCTCGGCGAGGCGGCGACCGTCACGGTCATCACCGGCCTCGACGTCGACGACGTCGTGGACGACTTCGAGGACGACTCCATCGCGGTCGAGATCGACGGCGGAGTGGTCGTGGTGGAGGACAACAACTACGTGGGTTCCAAACAGGAAGTGCTGGAACGCCTGTCCCGCAACGGGAAAGCGGCCAGCTTCTTCTGGAACGTCAACGCGCACACGGATCTGTCGTTCGCCCGCGACGGCGTGCTGATCGCCTCGGAGGAACCCTGGGAAGACGCCGATTTCGGCGACGACCCGGAGGTCGTCGCCGCTCTCGACGGACTCGACTTCGGCGACTACAGGCACACCTACGCCAAGGGGATCACCGCGGTCACCCGGTTCACCGGCGGGGTGCTGCCTCAGGAGGACCTGACCGCCGCGATCGAGGACCTCTACGAGTAGGTGGGCAGCGTGAGGCTGTTGACGACGGCGGCGAACTCCTCCGTGGGCGCGCCGCCGTTGGCCTGGTTCTTCAGCGCCTGGTCCTGGTTCGCCGTCACGTACGGCCGCAGGATCTCCTCGTAGCGCTGGAAGGCGATCTCGGGGTTGTCGCGCAGCTCTCCGGCGAGGATGTACGCGCCGACCAGCGCCATGCTGGTGCCCTGACCGGACAACGGCGAACCGCAGTAGCCGGCGTCGCCGAGCAGCACCACGTTGCCCTTGGACCAGGTCTCCATGCGGATCTGCGCCATCGCGTCGAAGTGGAAGTCGGGCGCCTCCCACATGTGCTTCAACGCGGTCTGCCACACCCACTTCGCGTCGGCGAACTTCTCGGCGATCAGCTGCTTCTGCGCCTCGACGTCGCGGTAGTCGAAGTCGACCTCGCCGTTGAAACCCATGTAGACACGGCATTCCGCGTTGGCGCGGGCGCTCATGATGCCGCCGCCGACGACCTCGCCCTGCTGGAACGTCTGCCAGTGGTCGAGCTCCAGGAAGTTCGGCGCGGTGAAGACGGCGAGGTTCATGCCGAGGTGACTCAGGAACTGCTGCTCCTGCCCGAAGACCAGGCGACGGACGTTGGAGTGCAGGCCGTCCGCGCCGACGATGACGTCGAAGTCGCGCGGCGCCGCCTTCTCGAACGTGACGCGGGTGCCGTCGATCGACGTGATGGTGTCGTCGAACAGGTACTCCACACCCTCGACGGCGTCGAAGATCATCCGGGCGAGGTCGTCGCGCAGCAGCTCGACGTCGGGGCTGGAGAGGTCGCCGCCGCTCAGCGTGTGCTCGGTCGAGCGGTAGACCTCGTTGCCGTCCTCGTCGACGACGCTCATGCCGCGCATGTTTGTGTTGCACGACCGCAGCTGGTCGCCGAGGCCCATCCGCTCCATGACCTGCAGCGCCGGGCCGCGCACGTCGATGGCCTGGCCCCCAGGCCGCATGCCCCGGTAGCGCTCGACGACGGTGACGTTGAAACCGTAGCGGCGCAGCCAGTAGGCGAGCGCGGGTCCGCCGATGCTGGCGCCGGAGATCAGGACGTTCTTCATGGTGTTGCCCCCTGTGAGTCGGTGTTGCTCACAAGGTGCCGACCGGCGCTGACCGTCGGCTGACCATCCGTCGTCAGCCGCTGTCAGGGCTTGACGGCGACTCCGGCGAACGGCACTTCGTTGACCTCCGCGTCGGCCGCGAAGTCGCCTTCACCGTCCGGCCGCCACGACGGGCACGTGACCAGACCGGGCTCCACCAGGTCGAACCCGTCGAAGAACGTCAGCACCTGGTCGTGCGTGCGCGGGAAGGCCTGGTTCTGCGAGCTCTTGGTGTTGTAGGTCCGCACCGCCTCGTCCATGCCGTCGGGCTTGGCCTCGGCCGACGCCTGCGACAACGCGAGGAAGCTGCCGGGCACCAGCCGATCCCGGTACTCGCCGACGATCGCCTGCGGGTCCCACTCGTCCGGAACGAAGTGCAGCAACAGCAACATGAACAGCCCGACGGGCTGGTCGAAGTCGATGAGCTTGCGCGTCGGGTCGGCGTCGAAGATCGCGTCGAGGTCGCGCAGGTCGGCCTGGATGACGGCCGTGTTCGCGTTGCCCGCCAGGATGAGCTCGCTGTGCGCGACGGCGACCGGATCCCGGTCCACGTAGACGACTCGGGCGTCCGGGGCCTCGGCCTGCACGATCTCGTGCAGGTTGCCCACGGTCGGGATGCCGGAGCCGATGTCGAGGAACTGCCGCACCCCCTGCTCGACCATGTACAGCGCGGCCCTGCGCAGGAACGACCGGTTCAGCCGGGCCGCGTCGCGCACGCCGGGCATGATCTGCAGGATCTTCTCCGCGAGAACCCGGTCCGGGGCGAAGTTGTGACCACCACCGAGCCAGTAGTCGTACACCCGTGCCGGTGATGGCACCGTCGTATCAACACCAGGTGGAACCCAGCCGAGGTCGCTGCTCACCGACTGAGCGTACTTGTGTACGCCATACCGGCCGAACGGATGAGCATCCGATCGTGTGTATCCGCTCGCCTTCTATGGCGTATCGGCCCTAGGTTGTTCGGGGTCGCACGAGAGGGTGATGGTGATGCCGAGCGTCACGACGGTGCCGGGCCGATGGCCCCTCGTCGGGCACACCGTTTCCCTGCTCAGGTCGCCGGTCGAGTTTCTGGCTTCGTTACCCGCCAAGGGTGACGTGGTCAGGGTCTTCCTCGGTCCCCTACCGGTGTACCTGGTCACGACACCAACGCTGGCCATGGAGTTGCTGACGTCGGACAAGTTCGACAAGGGCATCGTGTTCGACAAGATGCGCCCGTTGTTCGGCAACGGGCTCGCCACGTCGAACGGCGCGTTCAACCAGCGGCAGCGCCGGATGATGTTGCCCGCGTTCAGCAGGAACCGCGTCTCGACCTATGCGGAGAGCGTGATCACCACGCTGGCGACCGGCCTGCGCGACTCGTGGCACGACGGGCAGCGGCTGGAGTTCGACGCGGTGATGCAGGACTTCGTGATGACCGTCGCCGGGCGCACGCTGTTCTCCGCTGAGCTCGGACCGGAGGTGCTCGACGAGATCAAGCACTCCATCCCGATCATGCTCAAGCACGTGCTGGTGCGCGCGTTCTCCCCGAGCTTCGTGGAAAAGCTGCCGCTCAAGGCGAACCGCGAGTTCGACGAGGCCGCCGCCCGGTTGCGCCGAATCATCCCCGAGGTCGTCGTCGGAGCGCGGAAGGAAGACACCGACCACGGTGACCTGCTCTCGGCACTGCTCGCCGCGCGCGACGCGGACACCGGCGAGGCGATGACCGACGAGCAGATCCACGACGAGGTCGTCACGATCCTCACCACCGGCGCGGAGACGACGGCCGTGGCGCTGGCGTGGTTCTTCCACGAGGTCGGCACGCGACCCGAGGTACGTCAAAGGTTCCACGCCGAGGTCGACGCCGTGCTGGGCGACCGGCCCGCGACGTTCGAGGACGTGGCGAAGCTCGAGTACACCGGCCGGATCATCAACGAGGTGCTGCGCCGCACGCCACCGATCATCCTGATGCGCCGGGCCCGCGAGGACGTCGAGATCGGTGGCGTGCTCGTCGAGAAGGGCTCCGAGATCGCGGTGTCGCAACACACTCTGCACCGCGACCCGCGCTGGTTCCCCGATCCCGACGGCTTTGACCCCGACCGCTGGGAACCCTCGCGAACAGCCGAGCTGCCGAAGGGCGCGTTCATCCCGTTCGGCGCGGGTTCCCGGTTCTGCCCAGGACATTTCCTCGCCCACACGGAGATCGCGATCGCCGCCGCGACGATCGCCACCCGGTGGGATCTCGTCCCCGTTGCGGGACAACGCGTCTACGCCCAGGTGAAGGCGACCATGCAGCCGAACCAGCTGCCGATGGTGGCCGCTAGGAGAAATGCGTGAAACTGCTCCCCGTTCTTGCCGCGGTGCTGGCAATGACGTCGCTGACGCCTGCTGCCCACGCGACCGGTGTCGCCTGCGAGATCACCGCACTCCCCGTCTCCGGGCCATCAGGCACAGCGACGATGTCCGGTCAGCTGTGCAGGCCGACAGGCGCGAACCCCCAGTCGATCCAGTTGCTGGTGCACGGCGGCACGTACAACCGCGCGTACTGGGACCTGCCGGGTGTGCCGGAGTCCTATTCGTACCAACGGGACATGGCCCGCGAAGGCCGTGCGACGTTCGCGGTCGACCGGCTCGGCACCGGTGCCTCGACGCACCCGTTGAGCATCCCGCTGCTGATCTCACTCGAAGCGCGGAACCTCCACGAGGTCGTGCAGCACCTGCGCGCCGGGCACGTCGGCGGCACGGCCTACGAGAAGGTCGTGATCGTCGGCCACTCCGTCGGGTCCGGCATCGTGGCGATGGAGGCCGCGACCTACCACGACGTCGACGGCGTGGTGCTGTCCGGCATGACGCACATGCCGGCCGTCCCGGTGCTCGCTCTCGGTGCGGCGCTGGGACTTCAGCCGGTGTTCCTGGACAACCTGCTCGCGAACCTCGGCAGCGACCCGCTCTACTTCACGACGCGGCCGGGCGCGCGGTCCGGGTTGTTCTACGACATGGACGACGCCGAGCAGCTCGTGGTGAACGCGGACGAGGCGACCAAGGACCAGATCTCCGTGCCCGGTATGGGCACCGTGGCCGTGTTCGGGATCGTGCTGCCCACGACGTACGGCATCGACGTGCCGGTGTTCAACGCCGTCGGCACCAACGACGTGTTGTTCTGCGGTGTGCTGGCGTTGCGCGACTGCACGAACGCTCAGAGCCTGCGCGCCCAGGAGGCGTTGTACTACCGGCCGGAGGCGCAGCTGCAGACCTACGTGCTGCCTGGTGCAGGGCATTCCCTCGCCCTGCACCAGAACGCGGCCGACTACCGGAACGCGACCCGCGCGTGGCTCAGCTCGAAGTTCGGGATGTGATCAGCAACCCCGACGTGCCGAGGCCGGAGGGACCTTGGTGGAACACCACCGGGATCTCTCCGGCTTCGTCGTAGCGGCTGGTTTCCTTGTGCCACAAGATGACCCCGGCGATCCAGTCCTTCAGCTCGTCGGCGTACCGGGTGAGTTCACCGCTCGGAGGCAGCTCATCCACCGCCCTGATGAACTGGCCGAGGCGGGCGTCCATCAACGCGTAGGTGATCTCGAAAGCGCGCGCCTGCGAGACGCCGAGGAAGTTCTCGACCACGCGGACGATGTTGTGCACCTCGCCCTCGTGCTCAATCTCCTTGCGGTACGAAAAGACGTCGTTGAGCATCGCGCAGTAATCCATGGCCGACCGCTCCATCGTCTGCACGACCCGCGTTTCCCAGAGCTCCGGCGGCACGGTCGCGGAATGCGAGAAGCGCGACAGCGACGTCGTCAGCTCGGAGCCGAACGTGCTGCGGCGCATTTCGACGTAGTCGATCGGGTCCGGGATGCGGTTGAAGTGCATGTTGATCACTTCCCACACCCAGCTGTCGAGCATCACGTCGATCGTGTCCCGGAACGTGGACCGGAAAGCGGGAGTCATCGGCATGGCGGTTCGTTGCCAAAGGTCGGCCAGCGCGAGCTCGATGGCGTTGACCGGGACGACGGTCTGCACGAGGTCCAGCGGCATGCAGGCCTTGAGCCGCGCGGTCTGCGCCTTCAGCCCGGCGAGGTCGCGGGTCTTGCCGAACCGCAGCGGGTAGACGTCGTCGGCGTAGGTGCCCCAGGTGAGCCAGCAGCCGGACAGGAACAGCTCCTGCGGCGTGGCGTCCGGGTCGATCCCGGCCGAGCACAGCGGGAAGTCGAACGTCCTGAGCTTGCGCGCGTCCCAGACGCCCTCGCTGGTGATGCCGTACTCGACGCCCCACGCCACGACCTCGTCCCGCGCCTGGTCGAGGTGCGGGGACAGGGTCACCGGGAACGGCACGTCGAACGCCGGCAGCGTGTACGGCTCGACGCGTTTCGGCGTGCTGGTGAACTGGCGGAGCCGCTGCGGCATGGTCCTCGCGTACGAGCCGAGGATCGACGACTCGCGCGGTTGCTGCTTCATGTACCGGGACGACCGCAGGTGCCACTCGTGCCCGCCCGCCTGCCAGTCCTGCAGGCCCTTCACGTAGCCCAGGACGGCCGCCTGGCCGATGGGGTCCATGGGGAGCAGCGGCACCTCTGTGAGGGCCGTGTGCTCGAACTGGTGCAGGCGCGAGGTCAGCAGGTCGTTGACGGCCTCCGCGGCGTCCTGGGTCGGCAGGTCGAGGAACTTCTCGAACACCAGGACGCTGTTGGACAGCTCGCCCTCGTCGAGCACCTCGCGTTCGTAGGAGAACAGGTCGTTGCGCAGGTGCACGGCGTCGGAGAACGTGTCCCGCAGGACCCGCAACGGCCTGGTGCCGGCGATCTCGCGCGGCAGCTCCAGGCCGACCGCGTGCTCGACCAGGTTCGCGGACCACGGCGCGCCACCGACCTTGCGGCGCATCTCGATGTACTCGATGGGGTTGGAGAGCCGTTGCGCGCTGATGTTGAGCAGCTCCCACATCGACTCGTCGAGCAGGTGCTTGGTGTTGCCGGCGAACCTGCGTCGCCAATCTTGGGAGTGACTGGGCACCGTGCGACGCCAGAGATCGGCGAGACCCTTCTCGACCGGGTTGGCGGGCTCCGCGGTGATCACGCCGTTGACCGGCATGAACAACGGCAGCCGGTCGAGGTAGGCCTGGGCGCCCTCGATGTCCGGATTGCGCTTGTAGAGCTCGACGAAGTGGTCGTCGAAGTAGAAGACCCACACGTACCAGTCGGTGATCAGGTCGAGCGTCTCGCCGTCGCAGTCGGGGTGCGTGTACGCGCAGAGCAACGCGTAGTCGTGCGACTCGAGGTCGTCGCCGGTCCAGATCACGGTCCCGTGCTGGGGCACGTCGATCATGTCCATCTCGTGCGCCCAGGCCCGCGTGTGGACGCGGGCGCGCTCGAGGTTCGGGTTCAGCCGGGCCGGGTAGGGCGTGTAGAACTCCGGCAGCTGGAACGGCTGCATGGGCGTGGGACCTCCGCGCGTTGGACGTATCGCGATGCACGCAACCAGCCCAACGCACGGGCACGCCAGATGGTGAAACCTTGATCCACACGTTTGTTGTGCGGTGTCGCCCGTTCAGCCCATTCCGTCTTGATCGGCAAGCACTCAGCGCACCAACGACTGCGCGCTCAGCTTCACTGCAAAGGGGAACTGCAGCTCGATGATCTCTTCACCATCGGACCGGGCCTGCTCCACGTACACACCGTTTTCGAGGTGCAGACAGCGCAGCCACGGCGAGTCGTAGTCGATCATCCAGTAGTTCTCGCAGCCGACTTCCTGGAACTTCGCCCTCTTCAGTTCCAGGTCCACGTGTCGCGTCCGCGGCGACAGGACCTCGACCGCCAGCACGGGCGGTCCCATGAGCGCCTGCTTCGTGAACTGCTCGCGCCGGCCCACCACCAGGTCGGGGATGAAGACCGTGTCGTCGGCGAGCACCACGTCGACCGGAGCGGGAAGAACCTCCAGCTCCGGCGGGCAGACAGCCGTCAGCGCCACCAGCAGCCGGGCGACGACTCGCTGGTGGACAGGGCGGGGTGAGGGGCTCATGACCAGCACCCCGTCGACGAGTTCGAAACGGTGCCCATCATCAGGCATCGCCTCCAGGTCCGCCCACGTCAGTGGTCTGCCGTGGGGAAACGTCGGGACACCACCCATGGTGCGTTCCACCCCCGCGTCGAGGCCACTGTCCGCCGGACGGATCCCGGCGATGCCATTAGACAAGACTGGTCCGATTCTCACGACTCGCAAGCCCCTTTTGGCCGACCCCGCACCACTGCACGCACACACCTCGGTCACCACCGTCCCGCAGGGTGAGCGCCGACTGGTCCTGCCGTGGAAGACAACACCCCGATGGAGCAGCGTTTTGGTTGCAATCGAACAAGTGGCTAATTTTTGATCAATTTTTGGGCGATTTTCGGTAACGCCATCCGCCCTGCCAATTGCTCGCGAATGCGACCCTAACGGAATCTTACGACTGAGCCAAGCACTCGGTTGGAGCAATAGCTAACGCCTACCTCACATCCGGAAGATCAAATCGCCCATCGCGGGTTTCAGCCCGAATTCCGAGTAAACCGCACGGGACGCCGCTTCCAGCTCGTCCGCGAGTTGAGGTTCACCACACGCACGGTGGACGCGCGAGAGCTCCAGACGGGCACGCGCGGCACCCACGACGTCGAAGCCGGCCTCGCAGAGGGTGATCGCGTCGTTCAGGAACGTGCGCGCGGAGCCGAACCGCGAGCGCGCGAAGTCGTTGCACCCCAACGCGTACAGCACGAAGCTCTCACCTCGACGGTCACGTGCGGCGCGCACCAGCTCCAGTGCGTCGGTCAGCACGCCGAAGGCCTGGTCCCGTTTCTCGTTGGCCGCCAGCAGTTTGCCGAACCGGTAGTTGATCTGCGCCAGCACGCGCACCGGTCCCACCCCGGAACACACGTCCACCGCCGCACTGAGCCGTTCGAGCGCTCCGGCCGGGTCTCCGTCGTAGAGGTCGACCTGCGCGAGGTTCTGCAGCACCGAGGCGTGCCCGACGGGGTCGCCCAGCCGTTCGTACACGGCCAGACCTCGTTGATACCAACGACGAGCCGCCACCAGGTCGCCGGACGACCGCGACACGATGCCCAGGTTCCGGTAGACCAGCCCGAGCCCGGCGAGATCACCGAGGTCCTCGAAGACCTGCTGGGCGAGCAAGGTCATGTCACGAGCGAGGTCGTACCGGCTTTGGCTGATGTGCAACGAGGCGAGCGAGCACCACAACACCGCTGTGCCGCGCACGTTGCCCGAACACGCCGCCAGCGCGATGTCGTGCGTGCGCTGCCAGCCGTCGTAGTCGGTGCGCGTCTCGAACAGCACCACCAGCCGGTGTGCCAGCTCCCAGCTCAGCTCGTCCAGTCCGGCCTCGGCCGCGAGCGCCACCGCCTCGCACAGCCGGTCCGACGACGCCTCCATCCACGCCAATGGATCCGAGCGCAGCAAGGGATCGGGCCGCACGACCTCCCGCGCCGACGAGCCGCGGATGATCGAGAACTCACCGCCGTACACCGCGGACCGGGCGTGGTCCAGCAGGTACAGCCACCCGCCGAGCACCCGCCGCAACGCCTCCTCGGAGGCCTGCCCGGCGAACTCCCGCACCAACGGCGGCACCACGTAGTCGTCGCCCACCACCGAGACGAGGTGCGCCGACACCAGTTCGTCCACAGCGGACTGTCCGCGCACGTCGCCGAACGCCGCCACGGGTGCCCAGGAAGGCAACCGCGGCGAGCCCAGGCCGGCGAGCAACCCCAGCAACTGGCGGGCGTGCGGGCTCAGGTCCCCCGCCGTCTCCTCCAGCCGCGCGCGGACGGACAGCCCGCCGTGCGCCAGTGAATCCAGGGACAGCTGGTCGACCAGGAGCGAGATCGGCCAGTGCGGGCGGGCGGCGAGCCGAGCACCGGCGATTCGCAACGCCAGCGGTGAACAGTCCACCTCCGACACCAGCTCGTCGGCGGACGACGCCTGAGCGCTCACCCGGTCGGCGCCGATCTGCTTGCCCAGCAACGACAAGGCCTGCGCGGGCTCCAGCGGTCCGACCGAGACCACGTGCGGTAACCGCAACCGGTGCCGCGACGTCACCAGCACCGCGCACCCCGGTGCGTGCGGCAGCAGCGGCTTCACCTGCTCCACGCTCGTCGCGTCGTCCAGGACGAACAGAAGTGACTGGCGCGCAACAGCGTCTCGATACGCGCTCAACCGTGCCGCGAAATCCCCCGGAACGGACAAGCCGAACGACACGAGGAAGCGGCCCAGGATCTCGTACGGAGTCGAACCGCGCAGCCGCACGAACAGCTGGCCGTCGGGGAAGTGCCCGTTCGCCACCCGGTGCGCCGCGTGCACGGCGAGCGTCGTCTTGCCCGATCCGACAGGCCCGGTCAGCAGCACCACCTGCGGAAACGGGGTGATCGTGTCCACGACGGACTGCAGCAGCTCCTCGCGTCCGACGAAGTCCGCGACAGCGGCCGGCAGCTGGTGCGGGCGCGGGAAGAGGCCGATCTGCACACCGCCCCCT
This sequence comes from Lentzea sp. NPDC051838, assembly GCF_040681245.1. Classification (NCBI taxonomy): domain Bacteria; kingdom Bacillati; phylum Actinomycetota; class Actinomycetes; order Pseudonocardiales; family Pseudonocardiaceae; genus Lentzea; species Lentzea sp. NPDC051838. Next base: position 201,002 of record NZ_JBFAYI010000005.1, on the reverse strand, counting down.
TCTGCCGGAAACCCGTCAGTCGAGGTCAGTTTCACACAAAACGCCGGCGGGATCACCGCCGTGCACACCGGTCACCCGTGCGACGATCGCTCGCATTTCGTGCAGGTGCCCGGCCGCCGCCGGGTCGTCGAGCCGGTCCGCCGCGTGTGCCAGCACCAGCAACGACTCCGCCTCTCCGAGCACGAATCCGGTCTCCCGCTGCACTCGCACGGCCTCGGCGGCGTACTCGTGCGCCCGCATCCAGTCGCCTGCCTTGAGGCTGACCAGACCGAGCGTGGCCAGCGCTCGTCCGCGCTGCATCCGGAAGCCGAAAGTCGTTGCCTGCTCCAAAGCCCGCGACGCGAGCTCCACCGCGGACAGGTCGTCTCCCGCGGCGTGCAGGACACGGGCCAGCTCGATCAGGTACTCGGTCTCGTTGTCGACGCGCCCGAGCGACCCGGCCAGCCGCAGCCCGCGGCGCAACGCCTCGACGGCCGGTTCCAGCTGTCCCAGCCGGTGGTAAGCGCTTCCCACGATCACCAGGCCGAGCAGCACGTACAGCTCCGCCTCGCCTTCCTCGGCCTCCTCGACGAGCGCCAGAGCACGAGACAGCGCGCGGTGGGTCCGTCCGGTGTCGCGGTCGATCTTCGCCTCGACGGACTGCAGCACGTAGCGCCACGCGTGCGAGCCGGACTGCTCGGCCAGCCGCGCACCGCGTTCGGCGTACTCGCGAGCCCGGTCAGGATCGCCGAGCAGCGCGTGCAGCTCGCCCAACGCGAACTCCACCAACGTGTCCGAGACGCTGCCACCGGCGTTCTGCAGCAGTTCCCGCGCTCGTTCGTAGTGCTTCAGGGACTCGCTGAGCCGTCCGGTCTGCGCGGTCGCCACCCCGAGGTTGAGGTTCACGACGGCGGAGAGCCGGAGGTTGTCGTCCACCAACGGCAACGCCTCGCGCAGCAGCCCGATCGCCTCCTGCGTGCGGCCGAGCGTCAGGTGGATGACGGACAGGTTGTTGAGGCAGTGGAACTGGCCCGCCCGGTCACCGGACTCCCCGTACAGCGCGAGTGCGGTCTCCAGGTGCCCGATCCCCTGCCGTCCGTCCAGCTCGCAGTGCAGCGTGCCGAGCGAGAGGTGCATCGAGGCCTGGCCGCGCAGGTCGTCGCACTGCTCGGCGGCCCTGAGCCCCGCCGACGACGTCTCGTGCCACCGGTCGAACTGCTGGCGGAGGTACCACATGCGGCGCAACGAGTCCGCGAGCTCCCAGCGGTACTGCGGCGGTTCGGCGCGCAGCACGCAGGTCGCCACCGACTCCCACTCACCGTCCAACCACGACAGTGCGGCTTCCTTGCTCCCGAAGGACAACGACGACGTTCCGTCGCGCCCCAGCCGGTACATCTCCGGCGCCAGCACGTCCAGTGCCGCGTCCGTGGTGTGCAGGTAGTGGTCGAGCAACCGCAGCCCGGCCTTCTCCGCGTCCTCGTCGGAAGCCACCAGCTCCCGCGCGTAGAGGTGCAGCAGGTCGTGCACCCGGAACCGGCCGCGGGTGTGCGGTTCGATCAGGCTCGCGCCCTCCAGCAAAGACACCAGCGGCCGCACGTCGTCCACGCCCATCAGCACCGACGCCGTGTGCGCGGTGAAGTCCGTGCGCGGCAACAACCCCAGCCGCCGGAACAGCCGGACCGCCTCGTCCGGCAGCGTCGTCAGCGACAGCTCGAACGCCGCCGTCACCGCCGCCCGCCGGTCGCCGCTGATCGCCAGCTGCGCCAACCGGTTGCCCTGCGCCAGATCCGCGACGGCGTCGGAGATCCGGTCGTGCGGACGACACGCGAGGTTGGCCGCGGCGATCCGGATCGCCAACGGCAGATACCCGCACAACGCCGCCAGATCCGCCACCGCTTCGGGTTCGGCATCGGCCCGCGCGGAACCCAGCACGCGGTTGATCAACGTGTGCGCTTCGTCCGGTGCCAGGAGATCCAGCTCGACGCGCCGGGCGTCGTCCAACGCGGTCAGCCCGCGCATGTCGTTGCGGCTCGTGACGATCACCGCGCAGCCGGGTGTGCCGGGCAGCAGCGGCCGCACCTGGTCCTCGCAGGCCGCGTTGTCCAGCAGGATGAGCACCCGCCGGTTCGACAGGATCGACCGGTACAGGCTCGCCTGCTCGTCGACCTCGCGCGGGATCTGGTCCGGTTCGACGCCGAGCCCGCGCAGGAACTGCGTCAGCGCCTCCACCGGTGTCGTGGCGGGCGCGTCGTCGTAGCCGCGCAGGTTCAGGTACAGCTGGCCGTCCGGGAACCTGTCCCGCACCTGATGCGCCCAGTGCACGGCCAGCGCCGTCTTGCCCACACCCGCGGTTCCGGCGATCGACGTGATCACGACCGTGGACGACGAGAGACTCGCGTCCAGTTCGTCCAAACAGGACTTCCGGCCGGTGAAGCGCGCCAGGTCGGCGGGCAGCTGCGCGGGCGCCTTCGGGGACGCGGGTCCGGTCTCGCTGTCCTGGTTGAGGATCGCCTGGTGCGCGGTGCGCAGGCTGCGACCGGGGTCGACGCCCAGCTCGTCGGCCAGCAGCCTGCGCGTCCGGTCGTAGAGCTCCAGCGCGTCTGCCTGCCGGTTCGACCGGTACAGCGCGATCATCAGCTGCTCGACGAGTTGCTCGCGGAACGGGTTCGCGGCCACCAGCGCGGACAGCTCGGTGACCACCTGCTCGTGCTGCCCGAGCTCGAGCTGCAGCCCGAAGCACTGCTGGGCGACGGCGATCCGGCGTTCGTCGAGCCGTTCGGCCTCGACCCGCAGCGCCTGGCTGTTCAAGCCTGCCAACGCCGGCCCGCGCCACAGCGACAACGCCGTGCGCAGCAACCGGACGGCCTCGCCGGGTTCGACGGTCTGCGCGGTCGCCACGTGCCGTTCGAACGTGACCACGTCCAGAGCCGCGGCCCCGAGCACGATCCGGTAGCCGGGCCCGTCCGTGACGATCATGCCCGGCACGCCCAGCGCGGCGCGGAGGTCGCCGACCGACTTCTGGATCTGGTGCTTGCCGGTCGACGGTGGCTCGCCGTCCCACACCACGTCGACCAGGTGCGACAGCGGCACCACCCGGCCCGGCGCGAGCAGCAGCGCGGCGAGCACCTTCTGGCCGCGCACACCGCCCAGCTCCAGCCTGACGCCTGAGTCGCGAGCCTGGATCGGCCCCAGAATTCCGAAGTCCACGGGCGTCACCGTAGGGGCAATTTCCGCAGTTGGGGACAGGGAATGAGACGGTAGCGAGACGGGATCCGGCGCCGCGACCCTCAGGCCCGTGAGGCACATCGTGCTCGGCGTTTCGACGCATCCGTTCCTGCGCGACCACGCGATCGCGGGGACTCCCGTCGTGCCGATGGCCATCGTGCTGGAGTGGTTCACCGCGGCCGCCACCGCCTGGCCGCAGTGCCCGAACCCGGTGGTGCTGCGCGGGATCACGTCGCTGCGAAAGATCGCGCTGCCAGGCTTTCACGCCGGTGGCGACCAGTGTTCGGTCCGTTCGGAGGTTGTCGACGAGACGCTGTCGCTGCTGCTCGTGTCGGCGAAGGGCGTGCCGCACCACCGGGCGAGCGCCGCTCGGTTTCCGCTTCCGGCGCAGCGGCGCGCGTGGTCCGTTCCGAGGGATCTGCGGCCCGCCGTTCGGAGCAGTCCCTACGACGGGCGCGTGCTGTTCCACGGGCCGTCGTTCCGGTCGATCAGGCGGATCTCCGGAATTTCGCCGTCCGGCGCACTCGGTCTGGTCGTCGGGCTGCGCGAGCTCTCGTGGCCGGACGGGCCGTGGCACCTCGACCCGGCCGCGGTCGACGGTGCTCTGCAGCTCGCGACGCTGTGGGCCGAGCACGCGATCGGCGCGGCCACCCAGCCGCAGTCGATCCGCGAGTGCGTGGTCAGAGTGCGTGGCCCGGTCGAGGGTCCGGTGCGGTGCCTGGTGCTGCGGCGGCGGGCTTCCGCGCTCGACGCCGAGTGCGACATCGCGATCATCAACGCCCACGGCGAGCCGCTCGTGGAACTGACCGGTGTGCAGCTCGTGGCACGCCCCGAACCGAGGAGGTCGGGTCAATGATCCCGCCGTTCGCCACCTGAGTCGGTTTTCAGGTCTTTACATCCGATGTCTGCTCGCTACTCTGATCGGCAGCCGCCACCTGACCCTCTTCTGGAGGACTCGTGCGCGTGCTGCTCGCCCTGCTGCTGGTGCTCGGGCTCGTGCCGCCGGCCTCGGCGGCTCCCCCACCCGTGTTCGACGATCCGTTGACGTCGGAGCGCACACAGTGGTGGCGTGACGCCAAGTTCGGCATGTTCGTCCACTTCGGACCGTACTCGTGGTGGGGCGGCGAGTACCGGCGCCCGGACGGCACGGTGTGCCAGGACGCCGAGTGGATCAAGCTGCGCTGCGACATCCCGTGGCCCGAGTACGAAGCAGCGGCACGGAAGTTCAACCCGGCTCAGTTCGACGCCGACGAGATCGCGCGGCTGGCGTCCGACGCCGGCCAGAAGTACGTGGTCATCACGTCCAAGCACCACGACGGCTTCGCGATGTGGCCGACGCGCACGACGACGTGGAACCTCCGCGACCACTCGGGTTTCCAGCGGGATCTGCTGGCCGAGCTGAAGCGCGCCTCCGAACGGCGCGGTCTGAAGTTCGGGCTCTACTACTCGATCAACGACTGGCACCACCCCGGCGTCACCGGGGACGCGTCGGCCTACAAGCAGCGCCTGCGCGAACAGCTGCGCGAGCTCGTGACCACCTACCACCCGGCCACTTTGTGGTTCGACGGCCAGGGCCAGTCGTGGTGGACGTTGCGCGACGGCGACGAGCTGCAGCAGTACCTGCGCTCGCTCGATCCCGCGTTGATCATCAACGACCGCGTCACGAAGAGCCGGTTCGTCGACGGCGACCACGAGACCCCGGAACGCCACCAGAACATCCCCCAAGCGCCACTGGACGCTGTGGCGTGGGAATCGTGCATCACGACCAGCAACCGCTGGGGCTGGACCCGCTACGACACCGCGTTCAAGCCGTCGTCGCAGCTCACCCGGTTCCTCACGGACATCGCGGGCCGCGGCGGCAACATGCTTCTGAACGTCGGCCCCGACGACCTCGGCCGCATCCCGGCCGGAGCCCAGCAGTCGTTGCGCGGCGTCGGCGACTGGTTGCGCTTGAACGGTCGCGCGGTCTACGGGACTTCTCAGACGGGATTGGTCGCGGATCCCGGCTGGGGCGCGGTGACCCGGCGCGGCGACAAGCTCTACCTCTCGGTCTACGACTGGGCTTCCTCGCTGCACCTGTCCACCAAGGCTCCCTTCGACGTACTGGCCGCACGGGTTCTCGGCAACGGGCAACGCGTGCGCTGGCAGGCTTCCGGCGACGGCATCGACGTGCAGCCGTCAGGCCGGCCCACCAACTCCACGGCGTCGGTGATCGAGCTGACCATCCGGACGCCACCACCGTTGTCCGGCAGCGGATCCGGCCTGACCGGCGAGTACTTCGACGGCGACCGGCCCGTCACCCGCAGGATCGACCCGACGCTCAACTTCCCTTGGCGCGAAACCACTCCAGCCGCACCCGGTGTGCCGCTGGACAACTTCTCCGTGCGGTGGACCGGATCGCTGCAAGCCGCCTACAGCGGCCCGCACACGTTGATGGCCGTGTCCGACGAGACGGTGAAGGTGTGGCTCGGCGACCAACTCGTCGTCGACGGCTCGAAACCGCACGGCCCGCGCATCGACAAGGCAGTGGTGCCGCTGGACGCCGGGAAGAGGTACCCGATCAAGGTCGAGTACGCCGACCTCACCGGCGAGGCCTACCTGAAACTGCTGTGGGCAAACCCGTACGAGTCGCAGCGAGTCATCCCGGCGTCGGCGTTGACACCGAGCTGACCTGTGGCTTTCCCGTCGTGTGAGCGCGGTGGGATCGATGTGTGGATGCACTCTCGCACCCTCGGTGGCAACACCACCGAGGGGAGCCGGGGATGCGCAGGACCAAGGACAAGGTGCAGCAATGGGTGGCGTTCGCCGTGCTGGCGGCGGCCGTCACGGTGACGGTGCTGCTGGCGCTTTCGCTCTAGCGAGAATCCGTTTGGCCGTGGCAGTCGCCCTGGGTTGATGCTTGCGCTCGGCGACCACAACCGCCTCCTCGCCGTACTGGACGGCGGTCTCGTGGTCGCCGAGTGCCAGGTGAAGGGTGGAGAGCTGCCCGAGCAGGCGGTACTCCGCCCACCAACGACTGGTCGCCCGGACAATCGCCAGACACCGGCGCACATGACCGAGTGCTTCGATCAGCCGCCCGTCCACCTGCGCTTCGAGCGACATGGCCACGAGCAACGCGATCTGACCGATGTGGTCGCGCACATCCTCCATCGCGGCCAGAACGGCGTGGTTGTCCGGCAGGTTGGTGTACGCCCGGCACACTGCCGCCGTCTCGAGCGCGAGGCGGCGCGCGTCGTCGATGTCACCCATCTCGTATCGCCAGTAGGCGAAGTCGGCCATGGCGAGCGCCTGGCCGCGCCGGTCACCCGACTCCTGGTAGGCGGCCAGCGACCGCTCCACCCACTGCAGGCACTCCTCGTGACGGAAGCTGTCGAAGTACACGTGGGCCATGTCGTGCATGACCATCGCGGTACCGCGCACCTCGCCGTGCGCCCTCAGCAACTCGATCGACTCCCGCATGTGGGCGAGCGCCCGGTCGTTCTGCCCGAGCTCGGCGTGCACGATGGCGATGTTGTGCAGCGCGTTGGCTTCTCCTGTCGGGGCACCCACCTGCCGCATCAGCACCAAACCGCGTTCGAAGTACTCCATCGCTTTGTCGTACTCGTACCGTTCCCTCGCGATCATGCCGAGCAACCCCATCGTCGAGGCTTCTCCGCGAGTATCTCCGATCTGCCGCATGAGGTCGAGAGCCTCGTCCAGGTGCTTCTTCGCTGTCTTGTGGTCGTCCTGTGCCATGAATGCCGATCCCAAGCCGCGCAACGCTTCCGCACGCGCCTGCAGATCACCGAGCTGGTGCGCGGCGGCCAGCGCGACACTCTGCACCTCGACCCGCTCCCGACCGGATCCGCGTAACAGCAGGAAGTGCGCGAAGTGGTGCGGCAGCTGCCACGCATACCGGTAGTGCCCCTCGTACGCGGCCAGGTAGACGGCGGTCCTGAGGTTCGACCTCTCCTTCTCCTGCCAGGCCAGCGCCTCGACCGACGTGGCGAACGTCGGCGGGTCGACCAGCTCGTACGTCACCGCCGAATGGATCTCGGGCCGTCCGGGCGCGATGCGCAGCGCGGAAGCCGCCGCGCCGTGCAGGTAGTGGTCGAGGATGCGGACGACCGCCTCGTTCTTCTCGTCCGGCTCGACGCTGGCCTTCGCGTGGTCGGCCAGCAGGTCGTGGAAGCGGAAGCGGCCGTTCTCCTTCTGCTGCACCAGATGCACGTCGAGCAGCTCGTCCAGCAGTCGTTCAGCCTCTACGCGCGTCGAGCCGATCAGCGCCGCGGCGAGGTGGGCGTCCCAGTCCTCACCGGTGTGCAAGCCCAGCCTGCGGAAGAGGCGCTGCTGTTCGGGAGTGAGTTGCTGGTAGGACAACGCGAACGCGTTCGCGACACTGCGCTCGCCCGACTCCAGCGCGGCCAGCCGTTGTTCGGTGAGTCTGCGCGTCAGGTCGAGCGCGGTCCACGCCGGCCTGGTGCGCCAGCGGGCACCGACGATCCGCACCGCCAACGGCAGGTAGCCGCAGAGCCGGACGATCTCGCGTGCTGTTTCAAGATCGGCTCTGGGGCCGACGATGCTCGCGAGCAGCTTGATCGAGTCCTCTTCGGACAGAACGTCGAGCGAGACCGTGTGCGCGGCATCGAGATCCAGGAGCCGGCGCCTGCTGGTCACCAGGACGAGGCCGGAGCCGGGCAGCAGCGGGCGGACCTGGGCGGCGCTGCCCGCGTTGTCGAGCACCACGAGTGCCTTGCGGTGGGCCATTTCCGCGCGCCACCGGGCCGCGCGGGCGTCGAGGCCGTCCGGGATGTCGTGCGCGGGCACGCCGAGTGCGGTCAGCAACGCCAGCAGCGCGTCCGACGGGGTCCGCGGTTCGACGCCGTCGGTGTAGGAGTGCAGGTCGACGAACAGCTGCGCGTCCGGGAAGCGCGACGCCAGGCGGTGGGCGGCGCGGACCGCCAAAGTCGTCTTGCCGATGCCCGCCATGCCGTCGATCGCGGTGATCGCGACGCAGCCGGACGGGACGGCGGCGAGGATCTGGTCGAGGTCCTGCGCGCGGCCCGCGAAGTCCGGGATGTCGCCGGGCAGGTCGTTGCGGGACCTCGGCCGGTTGTCGGCGGTGAGCACCTGCTGGTGGGCCTGCTGCAGGTCCTTGCCGGGGTCGAGACCCAGCTCGTCGGCGAGCCTCGAACGGATGTCGTCGTAGGCCTGCAACGCCTCGGTCTGCCGGTCGCAGCGGTGCAGCGCGATGATCAGCTGAGCCCACAACCGTTCCCGCACGGGGTGTTGCCGGGTGAGCGAGCGCAGTTCGGGGACCAGTTCCGAGTGCCTGCCCGCCCGGAGGTCACCCTCGATCCGCGCTTCCAGCACTGTCAGGTACTTCTCGGTCAACGCCGGCACGTGGTCGCGTTCCAAGGCGTCGCTGCCGATGTCCGCGAACGGACGCCCACGCCACAACGCCAAAGCTTGGCGCGGCTCCAAAGTGGAGAACCGGTGGACGTCGACCTCGTCGGGCCGCACGTCCAGCAGGTAGCCACCCGGCCGCGTCTGCACCAGATCCGCCGCGCCGAGGTCCTCGCGCAACCGGCCGACCGTGGTCTGCAGCGCACCCCGCGAACCACCGACGAGCTCGACGAGTTCGTCGACCCCGACGACCTGCCCGGGCCGCAACAACAACGCGGCGAGCACGACCCGCCGCTTGCCGGGCGGGACGTGGACGTGGCGCCCGTCGAGCACCACGTCCAACGGCCCGAGCAGGCCGAACGACCTCACGACCACTGACCCCAGTGGACCATGTCCTCGAACTTCGTGCGCTTGCGCGTGCGCGGCGACGCCCCCTCGGAGATGCCCTCCTCGGCGGGGTGGCCGATCGCGATCATGCCGATCGGCACGTAGCTGTCCGGCACGCCGAACTCCGCGCGCAGCTCAGGCCACTTCTCCTTGTCGGTGCCGAAGAACACCGCGCCGAGGCCCTCGTCGACCGCGGTCTGCAGGATCAGCAGCGCGGCCATGCCCGTGTCGATGTCCCAGTACGGCACCGGCCAGTGGTCCTCGCTGCGGTCCGTCCAGCCCTTGTCCTCCTGCGCGTACCGGTCGAGGTACACGTCCTTGGCCGAGAACGGGATGACGACGACCGGCGCGGTCTTCGCGTCCTCCCCGCCCCACCACTCGAACATCTCGCCGAGCTTCTTCAGCTGCTCACCCTGCAGCACCAGGAAGCCCTGCCCCTGCGAGAACCCGGCCGACGGACCGCGCACCGAGTTGCGCATGATCCGCTGGATGCTCTCGTCGCTGACGGGCTCGTCGGTGAACTTGCGAACCATGCGCCGACGACGGACAACGTCCTGAAACTCCACGTCAACCTCCCCAGTCGATGATCTCGACCGTAGCAGCGACCGCGGAGCCGCACTCAGAGACGACGAAGGCCCGCCAGCACCCGCTCCAGCAACGCCCCGTCCGGACGCTCCTCGCCGTAGGACGACGCGGTCCGGTGCACGTCGATCAGCCCGTGCGACGCCATGTCACCGAGCAGCACCTTCGTGACACCCAACGGCAGATGACGCAGTGCGGCGATCTCCGCCACCGACCGCGGCGACTGGCACAACGCCAGCACGTCCTGGTGCTCGGGGCGCACCGCCGTGGCCGAGCGCTCGTTCACCGAGACCAGCGTCTCGATCTCCAGGTGCACCTCGGACGTCGTGCGCCCACCGGTCCACGCGTACGCGCGCACGATGGACGCCGACGACTCGATGGACGGCAACGGCGGCACGGGCTCGAACGGCAGTGTGGCGTACGGATCCGGCTCGGGTGGAGGCTCCACGATGCGCGGAGCCTTCTTCTTGCCACGTCTGCGGATGCGCGCGCTGTCGAAGCTGAACCCGCTGACCAGGTCACCGAAGTTGACCTGCTCCTCGTCTTCCCGGTTCATGCGAGCTCGGCCCGCAGTTCCGGCGTGAGCAGCTGGCCCACCTGCCGCACGACGACCGTCATCTCGTACGCGACCTGCGCGACGTCGCACGAGTTCGACGCCAGCACCGCGAGCACCGAACCGTCGCTGATCGACGACAGCAGCATGACGCCCCGGTCCATCTGCACGACCGTGCGGACCACCGCGTCACCCGCGAAGCACTGGGACGCCGACTCCGCGAGCGACACCACTCCCGCGACGATCGCGGCGAACTGCGGCGCGACGTGCTGGGGCAGCTTGGTCGACGAGATCAACACCAACCCGTCGGCCGAGATCACCACGGCGTGCTCGATGCCGGGTGTGCGCTCGGCGAAGTTGGTGACCAGCCATCCGAACTGGTCCACCTGCGTGCTCATCGACTCTCCTGCCGGTCGGGAAGGCCTCGCTGCACACCGCGCTGGAAGGCGTCGAGGAAGCCCCGGGCCGACTCAGGCGACTGGCGTGCTGGTGCGGGGGGAGGCGGCACAACGGCAGCCGGTGACTCGAACCAGGAGTCCGATCCCCGGGCCGAAACCGACTCGGGTTCCCTGGCCGGGCCGGACGTCGTCGGCCGCACCGGCAGCTGCTGCTCTACCGCTTCCCCTCGGAAAGACTCCCAGGACTCTTCGCGTCGTGGTGCCAGTTCCGCCGGAACCAACACGATCGCGCGAGTCCCCTTGCCCTGTTGGGCATCGAGACGTACCACGATCTGGTGGCGTGCGGCGAGCCTTCCGACGACGAAAAGTCCCATTTCGCGGAAGACCTGGACCTCGACACCCTCACCGGCGGCCTCCAGCCGGTGGTTCACCACGGCCAGCGCCTCCTGGTCGATGCCGATGCCGTTGTCGACCACGTCGATCTGCACGATGTCGCCGGCCTCGATCGACGCGCTGATCGAGACCTGGGTGTGCGGCGGCGAGAAAGCCGTTGCGTTGTCAAGAAGTTCGGCCAGCAGGCGCACGAGGTCGCTTGCCACGTAACCGACTACTTCGGCGTTCGGCGCGGTGTGCACCATCACCCGTTGGTACTGCTCGATCTCGGCGGCCGCCGCGCGCAGCACGTCGGTGAGCGGGATCGGGCGGTGGAACCTGCGGGCCACGTCGCCGCCCGAGAGCACCATCAGGTTCTCGTTGTTGCGGCGCATGCGGGTGGCGAGGTGGTCGAGCTTGAAGAGGTTCGCGAGCTGGTCCGGGTCCTCCTCGTACTTCTCCAGCTCCTCCATCAGCTTGAGCTGGCGTTCGACGAGGCTCTGGCTGCGCCGCGACAGGTTCACGAAGATGTTGCGCATGTTCGCGCGCATCGCGGCCTGCTCGATCACCGACTTCACGGCCTGCTGGTGCACGGCGTCGAACGCGCGCGCCACCTGGCCGAACTCCTCGGTCGTGTCGACGGGCACCGCTTCGATCTCGGTGCTGCCGCGACCGGTCGCGACCATCTCGGGAAGCTTGTGCCACGCCACTTCGAGAGCCGAGCGGCGCAGGGCGTTCAACGAGCGCAGCAGGTAGCGGCCGACGACGAACCCGACGGTGCCGGCCAGGATCAGGCTGGCGAACAGGATCGCGGACGCCGCGCCGGCCCGGTCGCTGGTCTCGTCGCGCAGGCGGTTCGCGGTGTCGCGCAGGTCGTTCTGCAGACCTGTCACCACGCCGTCCAGCGACTTCGCGACGGCACCGGACGCCTTGCTCCAGTCCGCGGCCGCGATCGGCAACGGCTTGGGCTTGTTCGCGTTGTTCCCGGTTCCGTTTCCGGTCGTGTTTCCGGTCGCGGGAGCGTCAGAGGTCGGGTGCAGCACCGCCGTCGCGAGCATCTTGCGGTGCGCCTCGATGTCCGGTCCGTTGAAGAACGACCAGTACGAGCTGAGCTGCTCCGGCGTCGCGAGTGCCGCGAACTGCCCGGCGATGTAGCCGAGCTTGACGTTCGACTCGACGAGCGAGCGCACCTCGGCGGTGACGAGCTGGCCGCGGGTGAGCCCGGACAGCACGACCGCCTGCTGGTAGAGGACCTGCTCCTGCACGTGCAGCGCGTGGTGCAGGCCCATCGCCGTGCGGGACAGGGCCGCGTCGCCGAACTCGCTGGCGAGCACCTCGTCGACGTCGAGCATCGCCTCGGTGAGGGAGGTGTACTCCTTGATCACGCCCGGCACGTCACCGGTCTTCTCGCGCAGCGCGGGCAGACCGGCGATGCGGGAGCGGACGTCGTCCATGCGGGCCGTGACGACCTGCGACAGCGAGGTCTTGGCGACCTGGGCGCGCAACGCCGTGCGGGCGTCGTCGGTGCGCTTGATCTGTTCCTGGAGCGCCTGCGGGCCGGAGCCCTCGGCGACGATCCGACGTTCCGCCTGCACGCCCTCGATCACGGGGATCAGCGCGGAACGGACCTTCACCAGCCGCTGGAGCGCCGCGTAGGACTCGGCGCGTTCCATGTGCGACTGGATCTGCAGTACGCCGGCGCCCACCGCGATGAAGACCGGAACGATCAACACCGCGGCGAGCTTCACCGGCAGGCGCCAGTTGCGCCAGTTGACGAGCGCGTTGAACATCAGACGAAGAGCTTGGCCGCGTTCAGGAAGAGCCGGTACAGGCCGTAGGCGAGCGGGATGCCCACCCACAACCACGCGCCGACTAGCAACAAGCGCTGGGAGTTCACTTCCGCACCACGCCTTCCGCGTCTTCAGCGTCGGTCTTGTCGGCCGCCTCTGCGACGTCCGCGGCCTCCGCCTCGTTCCACTTGGCGACCGTGGCCTCGTCGTCCGTCTTCGGCTCGGGCTTGTCGCTCTCGTCAGCTGCCTTGGGTTCGTGGAACTTCGGGTTGACCGGGCGGACCAACTCGTTCGCTACGAAACCAACGACCAGCAGCGAGATCATGATGTAGAACGACGTGGTGTACAAGTCGGGCCCGGTGTGGCCCGCCTTCTTGCCCGCGTCCGCGATGGCGTTGACGATCAGCGGCCCGAGGACGCCGGCGACCGACCACGCGGTCAGCAGGCGGCCGTGGATCGCGCCGACCTGGTAGGTGCCGAAGAGGTCCCGCAGGTAGGCCGGGATCGTGGCGAAACCGCCGCCGTAGAACGACAGGATCACCATCGCCGCGACCACGAACAGCGGCACGCTGGACGAGCCGATCGTGAGCAGCGTCAGGTAGAGCAGCGCGCCGACGCCGAGGTAGACGCGGTAGATGTTCTTGCGGCCCACCAGGTCCGAGGTCGACGACCAGACGATCCGGCCGGCCATGTTGGCCGCGCTCAGCAGTGCCACGAAGCCCGTGGCCGCCGCCGTCGCGACCGGGGTCGAGGACTCCTTGAAGAAGTCGACCAGCATGGGCGCGGCCTTCTCCAGGATGCCGATGCCCGCGGAGACGTTGAAGCACAGCACGACCCACAGCAGCCAGAACTGCGGCGTCTTGATCGCGTTGTTCGCGGACACGTTGAAGGCGACGACCGCCTTCGGCTTGTCCTTGAGCAGCGCGGCCTTCTCCTCCGTGAACTCCTTGGAGGGCAGGCGGATCAGCAGCACGCCGAGGCTCATGAACACGGCGTAGGCGAGACCGTGGATGAGGAAGGCCTTGCCGATGCCCGACGTCGACGTGTTGCCGAACGCCGTCAGCATCGAGGTCGACCAGGGTGACGCGATCAACGCTCCGCCGCCGAAGCCCATGATCGCGATACCGGTCGCCATGCCCGGCCGGTCCGGGAACCACTTGATCAGCGTCGAGACCGGCGAGATGTAGCCGATGCCGAGGCCGATGCCGCCGACGAGGCCGTAGCCCAGGACGACGACCCAGTACTGGCCCGCCCACACACCGGCGGCGGAGATCAGCAGACCGGAGCAGAAGCAGACCAGGGAGGTGAACATCGCCCACCTGGGTCCCTTGCGCTCCACGGTCGTGCCGAGCACCGCGGCCGAGAGCCCGAGCATCACGATGCCGAGCTGGAAGGGCAATGCCGACTGCGTTCCCGTGATGCCCAGAGATTTCTCCAGAGGCGTCTTGAAGACGCTCCAGGCGTAGGCCTGACCAATGGAGAGATGAATCGCCAGAGCTGCGGGCGGAACGAGCCAGCGGTTCCATCCGGGAGGCGCGACTGTGCGTTCGCGCGCTAAGAACCCCACTTTATCCCCAACCGTCACAAAAACGCGGACCGAACGATCCTAGGCCAGGTGTACACGTGCGACAACGGTCTGGACCTGTCGAACAGTCGTCGAACGCTGTTGCATACGACGCAACTCCGGGAGCTTCTGCACCCAAGATCACTGAGGTATCCTCAGGTCTGACCATTTGAGACGAATGCAGTGTCCGGTTTTGCCCGTTTCCCGGTACTCGGGCACGTTGACTGCACACGTGAGAGCGCTACAGTGGTCGCCGCACAGCGAGGGGCGGGGGTACATGACCAAGGCGATGTGGTCGCCTGGGGAAACGCAGCACGAGCATCGGGAAATCCGGGGTTTCGCGTCGTTCGACGACCCCGAGACTTTGTCGTACGTCGATTCGAACGGCAAGCCGAACTTCGCGTTGATTCAGCAGACCGACGAATTCCGCACCCTGCGTCGCCGGCTCACGACGTTCATCTTCCCGATGACCGCTTTGTTCCTCGCGTCCTACCTGACGTTCGTGCTGCTGTCCGCATATGCGCACGACCTCGTCAGCACGAAGGTAATCGGTGTGATCAACCTCGGGATCCTGCTGGGACTCGGGCAGTTCGTCACGTCCATCCTGATCACGCTCGGTTATGCCCGTTACGCAAAGCGACGGCTGGACCCGCAGCGCACATTGCTCGCAGAGAAGACAGGCGTCGAGGAGTAAGGCATGCCCACCACCGGCAACCCGGTGCTGAACCTCAGCGTCTTCGCGGTGTTCGTCCTGATCACCCTCTACATCGTCTACCGCGCCTCGAGCCGGAACGTGACGGCGTCGGACTACTACGCCGCCGGCAGCTCGTTCACCGGCGCCCAGAACGGCGTGGCGCTCTCGGGTGACTTCCTGTCGGCCGCGTCGTTCCTCGGCATCTCCGGCGGCATCGCGGCGCACGGCTACGACGGGTTCCTCTACTCCGTCGGCTGGGTCGTCGCGTGGCTCGTCGGCCTGCTGCTGATCGCCGAGGGCCTGCGCAACACCGGCCGCTTCACCGTCGGCGACGTGCTGGCGTTCCGGATGAAGCAGCGCCCGGTCCGCGCGGCCGCCGCGAACGCGACCCTGGTGATCTCGTTCTTCTACATGATCGCGCAGATGGCGGGCGCCGGCGGCCTGATCGCGTTGCTGCTCAACGTGTCCTCGAAGTGGGGCCAGGCGATCCTGATCGCGGTCGTCGGCATGGTGATGGTGCTCTACGTGCTGGTCGGCGGCATGAAGGGCACGACCTGGGTGCAGATCATCAAGGCCGTCCTGCTGCTGCTCTGCGTGACGCTGATGAGCATCTTCCTGCTGGGCAAGTTCGGTTTCAGCCTGTCGGCGATCATGCAGCAGGCCACCGAGAACAACAAGCTCGGCGAGGCCGTGCTCGACCCCGGTGCCAAGTACGGGTTCAGCACGATGTCCAAACTGGACTTCGTGTCGCTGGCGCTGTCGTTGGTGCTGGGTATCGCGTCTCTGCCGCACGTGCTGATGCGCTTCTACACCGTGCCGAACGCCTCGGAAGCTCGTCGTTCGGTCGTGTGGGCGACCTGGACGATGGTCATCTTCTACCTGTGCACGCTGGTGATCGGCTTCGGCGCGATGGCCTTGGTGGGTACCGACACCATCGCCGCCGCGCCGGGTGGGGAGAACTCCGCCGCGCCGCTGCTGGCGTTCCGGATCGGTGGCGCGGTGCTGCTGGGCATCGTGTCCGCGGTCGCGTTCGCCACGATCCTCGCGGTGGTAGCGGGTCTGACGCTCGCCGCTTCGGCCTCGTTCGCCCACGACGTGTACGCGAACGTGATCAAGCGCGGTAATGCCGAGCCGCGCAGGGAGATCCGGGTCGCGCGGTTGACCGCTGTGGTGGTCGGCGTGTTGTCGATCATCGGCGGTATCGCGGCGAACGGCCAGAACGTGGCGTTCCTGGTGTCGCTGGCGCTGGCTCTGGCCGCCTCCGCGAACCTGTCGACGATCCTCTACACGATCTTCTGGCGCCGCTTCAACACCACGGGCACGCTGTGGAGCATCTACGGCGGTCTCGGGTCGTGCCTGCTGCTGATCATCTTCTCGCCGGTGATGTCCGGCGCGAAGACGTCGATCTTCCCGGACATCGACTTCGCCTGGTTCCCGCTGGGCAACCCCGGCCTGGTGTCGATCCCGTTCTCGTTCCTGTGCGGGTTCCTGGCGACGATCTTCTCGAAGTCCGAGCCGGAGATGGCCGCCAAGGCCGCGGAGATGGAAGTCCGGGCGATCGCGGGCATCGGCACCAAGGCCTGACGGGTGGATGAAGAGGCGCGGCCTCAACGCGGTCCTGCACCCCACGAGCGGGGTTGTCGCCAGGCAGAGGCCGTGGATCTGGTCGCGCTCAGCAAGGACCTGTTCTTCCGGGGCAAGCGCGACGAGGCCGGCGAGGCCGCACAGCAAGCGTTGGCGTTGGCGGCGCAGGAGCGCGCCCGCATCGGCCTGGAGAAGGCCGGCCGGGCCGTCGCCGCCGCGCGCGACCTCGGAGATGGCGTGGCCGAGGTGCTCGCCCTGCTCGATCACGGGCGCTTCCTGGTCGTATCAGGTCGGCACGAGGAGGCGGAGGCGGACTTCGCCAGGGCGGCGCGGCTCGCCAGGACTGCGGCGACCGCGGAGCGCTCCAGCGCTGAGTGGGTGCACGAGCGGTCGTTGGCGAGCATGGCCAAGGCACTGCGCGAGGCCGGACTGGAAGAGGCCGCGCGAGGTGCCGAGGAGCAGTCCGGCCCGGAGCGAGGTCACCCCGCGTCCATCACGGTCTCCAACGACGCCGGCCAGGTGCACGCGCAGAACGTCGTGCAGGTCGGCGTCGTCCACGGCGACCTCACCATCACCTCCGGACCTGTCTCCCGAGGTGAGACCGCGCTGAACGTGTCGGTCACGACCTCCCAGTCCGAAAGCACGACCTACGGGTACGAAGGCCTCCACGCCCATCCGGACGTCGAGATCCACGTCTTCGTGGAGGCCTTCACCCCACAGGCCGTGCTGCTGCGGCGACTGCGCCCGGTCTTCGTCCGCGAGGTCGAGTGGGAGACTCAGTCCAATGCCATGCGGATTGATCCGAGAGAGTTCCGCGTCGGCCTCGACCGCGCCGCTCACCGCTACGACGCCGACCTCCCCGCCCAGGCTCTGCGCCTGGACCGCGCCTTCGCCGAAGGCGGCGCGGACTTCCCGTTCTACGTGACCATGAGCACCCCGGAGTACTTCGTCATCAGGCCCGCGCTCCGCGGTGTGCGCACCCTCGTCGAATGGCGGCTCGAGCTGGACTGGTCCTGTCTGGGCCAGCACGGCACCGTCACCATCGACCACGGCGGCAGCCCGTTCCTGTCCGACGGCTCGGTGAGCAGCACGTTCGACTGGGACAGGTCCTGATCGTCGTGCTCACGGGCGGGCGACCAGGACCACTCCCTGGTCGCCCACCGCGTGCGGTCGCCGGCTGAAGTGCCTGCGCAGCGCGGGTTCCACGGCTGTCAGCATCTCGTGGGCCGCCGGGTGGTCCTCGTACCAGAAGTTCACGAGGATCTGCGCGGCGGCTCGTACCCGTTCGTCCAGACCGGCTTCGGGGAAGTGCAGCGCGGCTTCCGTCCGATGTGCGGTGAACCGGCTGAAACCGTTGCTCTTCAACACTTCCTCGGCCACCGAGAGCAGATAGCCCTGGTCGTCCGGCGGCTCTTCGGCGATCGGCACACAGGTCTCGTTGAGCAGGCTCACGAGCTCGTTGTCCGGTGCGCCGCCGATGATGACGACCTTCGCCTCGGGGTGCGTCAGGTCGACCACGCGGGCGATCTCGTGGAGAGCGCCTTCGAGGTCGGTGACGTAGGGCAGGATCCAGTTGGCCAGCACCACGTCGAACGTGCCGTCGTCGAACGGCAGGTGCTCGGCGCTACCCGGCAGGATCTCGATGCCCGTTTCCCGCAGCACGGTTGCCCGATCCGTGTGAGGTTCGACGGCCGTGCAGCCGCCCAGTTGCACAGCCACCGCCTGGGTCAGCTCGCCGGTGCCACCGCCGACGTCGAGTGCTTTGCCGTTTCCCGCCGTCAGCGACCGCACGAGCGCGATCTCCTCGCGGCGTTCGAGTCTCGCCACGAAGTCGAGCCAGCCGCGGGTGCTGAGCGCGTGCGGGCCGCGATATCCGGTCTGCAGCACGCCGTTCACCTCCTGATGTAGGTCGGGGCGAGACCCATCACCTGCGTGCGCAAGGCGATGTCGGTCTGGAAGTCGCCGGCCAGGTGTGCGGTGACCATCACCGCGCCGTGCGCCTCGGCCCCGCGCATCGTCAGGCACGCGTGCTCGGACCGGATCAGGCAGGCCGCGCCGGACGCCGCCAGGTGACCCATCAGCGCCTCGACCACCTGCTCCCCCAGCCGTTCCTGGACCTGGGGCCTGGCCGCGAACTCCTGCACCACCCTGGCCAGTTTGGACAGTCCGACGATCTGGCCGCCCGGTGCAGGCAGGTACGCGACGGTCGCACGGCCGAGGAACGGCAGCACGTGGTGCTCGCACAACGCCACGAACGGCACGTCGACCGCCGCGATCACGCCCTGGTTCACCGACTCCGGCGGGAACTGCACGCACAGGTGCCTCGTGGGGTCGAGTCTGAGTCCGCTGGTCAACTCGGCCAACGCGCGCACGAACCGCAGCGGCGTGCGTTCGGTGGACGTTGTGTCGCAAGGGATGCCGAGCGCGGTGAACATCGCCCGCGCGTGCTCGGCCGCTTCGGCCACCCCGGCGTCGGCGCGGGACGACACGGTGATCACGGTCATGAGTGGTCCTTTTCGGTACAGCGCCAGGACGCGGAGTTGACGTGCGTCTCGCGCACGGTCACCTCGGCGACGCGCGCGCCGGGTGCGCCGGGCAGGTCGCGCAGGGCGTCCTCGACGACGCGGGCGATGAGCTCGGCGACGGCCTCGACGGTCGGATGGGCGAGGTCTTGGGCGAGTTGCTCGGCGGGTTCCGGGTTGTCCGCGCCGAAGCGGTAGACCTTGCTCTTGTGCTCGGTCAGCACGTCCACCAACGGATCCGCGGCGCCGAGCATCGCGCCGTGGTCGAGGTGGGTGTCGATCCAGTCCCTGACACGGGCTTTGAGCGCGCCGAACTCGACGACGGCACCGGCGTGCAGGGCGGGCGCGGACACCTCGGCCTCCATCCACCACGAGTGGCCGTGCAGGTTCACGCACTTGCCGGCCAGGTGCGGAAGCCGGTGCGCCGTCTCGAAGTTGTGCCGCACGGACACGCTGTGAGTGCTCATGCGATGCCCAGGTACTTGTGGGTCTGCACGGACAGGCTCCACTTCGGGTTGCGCTTGCAGTAGGCGATCGCGGCCGCGGTGTTGGCGGCGACGTCCGGGCCGTCCATCGGCTGCAACCGGAACGACTCGAACCGCAGGTGCTCGAACCGTTCCGGCTCGCCGTTCTGCTGCGGGTAGACCAGCTTCAGCTCGTGGCCGCTGGTCGCGACGAGCTCGGAGCCGAGCTTCGGGCTGACGCACAGCCAGTCGATGCCCGGCGGCGGGACCTGCGTGCCGTTGGTCTCCACGGAGATCTCGAAACCCCGGTCGTGCAGCGCGTCGATCGCTTGTGCGTCGAGCTGCAGCAGTGGTTCGCCGCCGGTGCACACGACGAACCGTTCCTCGTCAGTGTCGCCGTCCCACACCGCTTCGACCGCATCGGCGAGTTCACTCGCGGTCCGGAATTTCCCGCCGTTGGGGCCGTCGGTGCCCACGAAATCGGTGTCGCAGAATTGACAGACCGCCCTGTGTCGATCCTTTTCGAGACCCGTCCACAGGTTGCAGCGGGAGAATCGGCAAAAGACCGCGGGCCGTCCGGCATGACGACCTTCACCTTGCAGGGTGTAGAAGATTTCTTTCACGAAGTACGTCATGCCGGCACTGCCAGGTAGCGCACCGGGTCTTTCGCCCCGACCTCGTGGAAGCCCTTCAAGCGCAGCACGCACGTGTCACAGGTGCCGCACGAGACGCCGTCGACCGGGTCGTAGCAGCTGGTCGTGAGCGAGTAGTCGACGCCGAGGTCGATGCCCGTGCGGATGATGTCCGCCTTGGTCATGTCGATCAACGGAGCGTGCACGCGGATGCGCCCGTCGCCCTCGATCGCGGACTTCGTGGCGAGGTTCGCCATGGCCTCGTAGGCCTCGATGTACTCGGGACGGCAGTCCGGGTAGCCGCTGTAGTCGACCGCGTTGACACCGGTGAACACGTCCCGCGCGCCCACGACCTCGGCATACGCCAGCGCGAACGACAGGAAGATGGTGTTGCGGCCGGGCACGTAGGTCGGCGGGATCTCCCCCGCCATCTGCTCCTCGTCACGGCCCTTGGGCACGGCGATGTCGTCGGTCAGCGCCGAGCCGCCGAACACGCGCAGGTCGATGTCGGCGACGATGTGCCGCGCCACGCCCATCCGTTCAGCGACCTTTTTGGCCGCCTCCAGCTCCACGCTGTGCCGCTGGCCGTAGCTGAAGCTGAGCGCATAAGGGAGAAAGCCTTGCCGCTTCGCGATGGCGAGCGTCGTGGTGGAATCGAGGCCACCACTGAGCAGAACGATTGCAGGCATGCTCATGCGATCATCACCCGTTCACGCAGGTTTATCGGCAGGGGAATGCCACTGAACGTAGAGCCGCCGTTTTCGGGACGTCAACACCCGAGCCGAATCTTTTCGGTAGGTGAACCGTCGCGTATCAGTTGGGAATGATCCCGGATTCGTGCGCGATGATCGCCGCCTGCACCCGGTTCCGCACACCCAATTGGCGAAGAATGGTACTGACGTACACTTTTACGGTTCCTTCGACGACGTGGATCCGAGCTGCGATCTCCGCGTTCGACAGGCCCGCGCCGACCAGTCCGAGCACCTCTCGCTCGCGTGCCGTCAGCCCCGCGATCCGTTGCGTGGCAGCCGGTCTCGGGTGGGTCCTGGAGAGCTGGTCGACGACTCGTTTGGCCACCAATGGAGACAGGTAGGCCGCGCCAGTTGCGACGGCACGGACCCCCGCGATGATCTCCTGCGGGTCGCCGGTCTTGAGCACGAAGCCCGCCGCGCCCTCCCCCAGCGCCCGGCTGATGTAGGTGTCGTCGGCGAACGTCGTGAGCACCAGCGTCCGCGTGTCCGGGTGCCGCTCGCGGATCAGGTTGGCCGCGTCCAGCCCGTCCAGACCGGGCATGCGAATGTCGAGCACCGCGACGTCCGGCCGGTGTCTCGCCACGAGATCAACGGCCTCGCCGCCGTTCTCCGCCTCCGCCACGACCTCGATGTCCTTCGCGGTCGCGAGCACGGCCTTCACGCCGAACCGCACCACGGGCTCGTCGTCCGCGAGCACGACGCGGATCATCCTTTGTTCCTGACGAGCCATTCCTTGGACACGAGCCGATCATCCCGGAAACACAGCTGGTGCAGGTCGTGCCTTTGGTTGTCGAACGGGTTGGCGTGCGTGGAGTAGTAGAGGCACTCGGTGTTCTCCGGCGCCGACACGCCGAGCGGGTTGTCGACGCGGGTGCGCAACGGCAGGTCGAGGTCGTCTTCCTGTGCGCCTATTCGCGCCTGCTCGAACTGCTGCGGGGTGAGCACCGACGTCACCGCGTCGAACACCATGTAGCCGGGGACGCCGACCGCGATGCCCGCGCATACGACGGACGTGATCAGCACGGTGCGTTTGGCGCTCTTCCTGATCTCCGCTTCGGTGCGTTGTTTGCGGACGTGTGTCGGCGTGGTCCTCGGCAGCGGGCGTTCGGGGAGCTTCGCCCTGACCTCGAACCCGCCGTCCTTCGGCCCCGCGTCGAACGAGCCGCCGACGAGCGCGACGCGTTCGGCCAGGCCCAGGAGTCCCTTGCCGCTGCCGACGGACGGTGGTTTCGGGGCCGGCCCGTTGGTGATGCGCAGTTCGAGGTTCTGTCTCAGCACGACCTCGACCCGCGCGCCGGGAGCGTGCTTGATCACGTTCGTCAACGCTTCGGCGACGACCCTGTGCACGGTTCTGGCGATGATCCCGTCGATCTCCGTGACGCGTTTGTTGGTCAGGTCGACGTTCAACCCGCTGCGCTGGACGACTTCCTCGATCGTCGCCACGGGTTCGTCCTCGTCCGCCCTGAGCACCTGCATGACGTCCGCGAGCCGTTCGGCTGCCGCCGTGACGCTGGCCCGCGCCGTCCTGGCGGCTTCGCGTTGCTGGTCCGTGAGAGTCGGTTCGAGCTCGAGCGCTCCCGTGAGGAGTGCCGCTCGTGCCAGTTCGTGGCCGACCAGGTCGTGCATTTCCCCTGCCAGGCGGGCACGTTCGGCGTTGCGGGCGTTGTCGGCGTCCCGTTCGAGCAGGGTGGCGTGCTCCCAGCCCACTTCCTGGAGCTCGGCGTACCTGCGGCGGAACCGCCCGAACATCCACGGCACCACGCCGAGCACGCCGATGCCGGACGTCACGACGAGTGCGGTGTCCGACCCTCCGCGCGCGCTCAGTGCGACGACGACGCCGGCGAACTCCGCGATCGTGAGGGCGATCGCGGTCGCTCCCGGGTCTTTCGCGTGTCGTCCAGCGAGAAAGCTGACCAGTGCCAGCAGCGGGGTGAGCACCAGCATGACGTCGAACTCGACGCTGACGAGGTAGGAGGCGAGCCACCCGCCGAGGGCGAGGCTCAACGCCACCGCGGGGCGGTTGCGCACCACGGCGAAAGCCGCGACGAACAGGGCCAGGTAGAGCGCGACCTCCCACACGTTCCCCATCATCCCAGTCGCTGCAGCACGACGGTCGGCGCGTCGTCGTTGCTCCGCTTCTTCTTCAGCAGAGCCGCGATCCCCCACGAGATCAACGCGCCGAGCAGCAGCCCGGCCGCAACGTCGTGTACATAGTGGACACCGACAATCACTCGCGACGCCGCCGCCGCGATGGCGCAGATTCCCGCCACCCAGCCCAAAGTCCGGTGCAGCGCCCAGATCGCCATCGCGGACGCCCCGGCGATCACCGAGTGGTTGCTGGGGAACGACCAGTCGCCCGGCGGTGGGCACTCCGCGAGCGACGCCGCCGTGCGACAGGGCCGTTCCTCCTGGACCAGCAGCTTGACGACCTCGCTCACCGCGTAGGCCACCGCCACGCCCGCGCCGGCGAGAAAGCCTCTTGCGCGGTGTTTCAGGACGAGCCAGCCGAACATCAGAACGAACACACCCAGCACCGCGTCGGTGCCGATCACCAGCCAAGTCACCCAGCCGAAGCTACGAACTTCTTCGGGTGCGCACCTCTGCCGTTCGGAACCGATCAGACCTTACTTTCGACAAGGTCGGCCTCCAGCTCGCGGACGACGGGCAGCACGTGCTCGCACCCAATAGGCGAAACTTCACTCCGTTTTCCGGCACCTGAGCACTCCTCACGAAGATCTGCTACAAATAACACGACAAAAGCGTTCGCTCGGTGACCGAGATAATCTCTCACCGATACTCGCTTTCCCTCACCATGCGTGAGTGTCCTGGTCCTGATGGATGAAATAGAACACCTCCGAGTGGCTTCTCACTCTTTGGTCGGCGGATTGACAACATCAGTCGACTATCGAGATCCTCAGCCCCATGTGCACCGCTGTCGTCCTGGTAGGACGCCTTCACGTGGACCTGCGCCAGCAGGCCAGCGCACTCTGTCGCTCCCTCTGAGCACCTTTCCCCTTTTGTGTCGACGCTTATTTGGCGTGCCCGAAAACAAGGAGAAGACTGCAATGCGATGGCGAAAAACTCTGGCCGGAGCCGCAGTCGCGGCACTCGCGGCCGGCGTGGTGACGGCGAGCGGGGACAACTCCCCCGCTTATGCCGATGTGCAGACGTTCACGGACAGCAAGACCGCCTCTGACGGCAAGCAGTATTGGGTGAAGAACCACCTCACCTCTGAGGCACAAGCGTTGAGTGCCGGGCGCAAGAAGTGGCTTCTCGTCTGGGCTGGAGACGAGAACGTCGCCGACACTCTCGTGAAGGACCTGAAGAACCTGCCAGGGTCGTTGACCGGCGGGCTCGGCAAGGTCACCAACGCGTTGCCGGGGCCCGACTTCCTGGCCGTGATCGACGCGACCGAGGGCTCGCCGAGCTACGGCAAGGTCGTGAACACCGCGACCGTCGGGCCGTTGGTCGAGAACGAGCCGCACCACATGCAGTACGTGTGGCACAAGGGAGACACGGTCTACGCGGGCGCGCTGTTCGCGGCGGCCACCTACGCGTTCGACGTGAGCGCACTGCCTTCGTTGAAGCTCAAGGGAATCAGCCTGCCGACGAACACGTTGGGCGGCTCCGTGCCGGACGCGTACTGGACGTTGAAGGACGGCACGGCGTACGGCACCTACATGGGCGGCCCCGTGGTGCCCGGCCCGTACACCTACGCCAACGGGCAAACGGTCGTGGGCAACGGTTTCGCGGGCTCACCGGGCGCGCTGTTGCGATTCGACCGCGACGGCAAGGTGCTCTCGCAGACCTCCGCGGCCACTCCGCAGGGCGACGACGAGAAGCTGTGCCTGAACCTGCCGCGACTGGGCGCGCCCTCCTGCGCCAACCCGCACGGCATCCAGGCCCGTGAGGACCTGAACATCCTCGTGACCTCGGACTACGCCGAGCCGCGCAACATCATCCTCGACCCGGTCAAGGCGCCCTCGCCCTACCTGCGCCGCCCGACGGTCCGCACCTGGGACATCTCCGACCGGAACGCTCCTCGCTTGAAGGCCGTGAGCTACCTGCAGAACGGCCCGCGTGCCGATCCCGCCGACCCGCTGCACCAGGAGAGCCGCGCGGTCATGGAGACGACGGTGACGAACCTGCCCGGTCACAAGGGCGCGTTCGCCCAGACCATGCAGGGCGGCGCTGTGCACTACACACCGGACATCACGGCGGCTGAACCGCACTGGTACGAGGTGTTCGACGACGGTTCCGCCGGCAAGGCGATCTACGCGGGCAACGATTCGAACGGTGGCGGTTCGAATGGTGGCTGGATCCAGACCTCGCCGGACGACAAGTACCTCTACCGCGCGATTTCCGGGCGGGGCAAGGGGGCGCTCGGCCCGAACGACCCCGGCACCACCGGTGGCGTGTACGTGCTGAACATCGAGAAGCTGCTGGCGGCGGGAACTGGTTTCACCTGCCGCATCGACACTGTGGCCGAGGCGCAGAACGGTGGCGGCGAGTCGGACTGCCCGACCCTGGCCGGTGCCGCTCCGATCAACCCCGGCACGCCGGCCGCGGGTCCGCACTGGGGCGCGTACGACAACTTCTCGTTGGGGGCGGACGGTTTCTACCACGAGACCTCGTCTCCTCGTCGGCTCGCGGTGTCGAACTACTTCGTGGCGCGGACCGGTCTCGACGGTGACCACAAGGTCAACATCGTGAACGTCGGCCCCTCCGGTTCGTTGTCCGTCGACACGTCGTTCAAGGACGAGTTCTCCGGTCAGGTCGGCATCAACTTCAACCGCAAGGACTGGCCGCACGGGCCGTTCGGCAACGCGAAGCCGCACTCGGAGCTGTTCGTGATCTCGGATGCGGACGTGAAGTAATGGATCATCCCCACGGAGGTTTCGAGGCCGCCTCGGGCGTTTCGGTTTGGCTCGTCGTGGTGCGGCTGGCGTTGCTGCTGGTGTCGTTCCTGGTGGCAGGTTCCGGGATCGCGGTCGTGGTGCCTCGTTGGGTGAGGGCCGCGAACTTCGCACTCGCGGCGCTCGCCCTCGGACTGGTGTCCGTGTCCGCGCTCGTGTTCGACGCACATCTTTTGGGTGCGTTGGTGCACGCGGTGCTGGTTCTGACTGTGCCGGTGCTGCTCGGGAAGCCCGCTGTCCGTTGGGTGGCAGGGGCTTTGACGTTGCTGCTGGTGATCGAGACCTCCGTTGGGGACTCCGGGTTGTTGTTGGTGGCCAACACCGTCTACGTGGCCGGTGCGGTCGCTTGGGTGGCGTTGGCCCTGTCGCCTGGTTCGCGCTTTCGCCAGCACGTCCTGTCGTTGGGCGTGGTGCTGGCGTTGGCCGGGCTGGTGCGGCTGGTGTCGTCCGGTTTCGCGTTCGACCGCCGGGTTGTCTCGTTGCTCGGCATCGGGTTGGTCGTCGTGGTGCTGCTTCCGTTGGTAGCGCTGAGGATTCGCCGGTTCGGAACTCTTGCGGTCGCTTTCGGCCTGCTCTTGTGGAGCGGGCTGGCGGCTCTGCCCTCGCCGCAGGAGCTCCCTGTGCCCGGCGT
Organism: Lentzea sp. NPDC051838; assembly: GCF_040681245.1. Taxonomy (NCBI): domain Bacteria; kingdom Bacillati; phylum Actinomycetota; class Actinomycetes; order Pseudonocardiales; family Pseudonocardiaceae; genus Lentzea; species Lentzea sp. NPDC051838. Next base: position 174,572 of record NZ_JBFAYI010000005.1, on the reverse strand, counting down.
TCCCGTGCTGGCTTCGGCTGGTGGGGCCCCGGTGCTGATCAGCCCGCATCGGCCGGGGCGCAACCTCGTGCACTTCCCTTCCGACGGCTTTTCCGTGGAGGTCGGCGGGGTTTCGGTTCCGGCTGTGCCTTTGTCCGGCGCGGACGGGACGTGGGCTTCCGTCGATCTACCGGCTGGGCGTGGTTCGCTTGTTGTGCGGTCTTCGTCCGGCAGCTCGTCGGTTTCGTTCGACACAGGTGATGTTTTTGGTCCTGCACCGGATCCCGAGTGCGCCTCGGCTGCTCTGGGCGGGCTGATCGCGGGCAAGCGTTCGGTTCTTGCTTCTTGTCCGGCCGATGGATTGTCCACTGAGGACGCTGACTCGCTGACGAAGCTGGTGACGTTCTTGAAGAACAAGGGCGTCACCAGCGTCCGCATCGTCTCGGACTCCTCGCCTCGCGGTGTGGCGGCTTCTGCGCTTGTTCGTTCTCTTGTTCCGGTGTCGGACTCGGGTGACGCGCTGGTCGTGTTGTCCGGGTGGTCAACCGCTTATGGCGCGTTGTCACGTGCCGGCGTCGAGCAAGCCGAACGCCCGGTCTACCCGCACGGCCTGTACGTGGCGCCGTGGTTGCTGACGTCCTCCATCGCCACTTCCGTGACGACTTTGGCCGTACCACTGCGCTTCGACCCGCGGGAGCAACTGCCGATCGGCTACGCCGTCGAGGTCGGCAACCGTTTCGGCGGCGCGAACCCGACGCCCGCGGGCTTCCGCTCGTGGCTCGGCCGACCTCTCGGTTCCGAAGTCCAGATCTACGCGGTCGCCCAGGTGACCGCGATGCCCATGGGGCCTGGCGAAGTGCACGGACCCGGCATGCCCATGCAGGAAGAGCTTGCGGGGCAATGGGTCCCGAAAGCCACCGTCGTACCGGTCAGCCCGGTGCTCAGCTGAAGGAGTTTCTGTTGGCCACTCAGTTCCTCACCTCCGACACGCCGATCTGGGTCCTGCCGGGCCTGGATCTGGGCCCGATCCTCGACCCGACCGTCGGCATACCCGCGGCTCTGGCGCCGATCTTCGAACTCCTCAAGTTCATCGGCGGCTGAGTTTTTGTTACTACGAAAGGATTTTCCGTGAAGAAGCTCGTTGCTTCCGCAGTTCTGACCGGAGCCGTTCTCGCCGGCTTCGCCTCGCCCGCCTTCGCAGACCCGGCCGTGGTCGACAAGCCGGACACCAGCGGCCTCTCCGACAAGTGGACGACCGCACCCCTCGGCGTCCCGGTCTTCGGCCTGATCGAGTCCGTCGTCAAGGCCCCCAACTACATCATCCCCAACTAGCCCTGTCTCGTGAGTGGTCGCCGCCTGTTCGCGGCGACCACTCACGACCACCCCAGGAGGTCCCACGTGACGACGCAGTACTTCCCGACATCCTGCGCGGCCCCAGTTCCGTCGTCCTCGGAACCGGTCCGCACAGTCCCACTCGTCGTCGCCGGGCTCCTGGCGATCGGCCTGACCTGGTACGTCTGGTCCTCCTACGGCGCGAAGCAGGGCGTGCTCCTCTTGCTGGGCCTGGCCCTGGGCGTGACGTTGTTCCACTCCCGCTTCGGCTTCACCTCGGCCTGGCGCCAACTCATCGCAGTCGGCAACGGCGCGGGCCTACGCGCCCACACCTTGTTGTTGGGCACCGCAGCCACCCTGATCGCCCTGATCATCTCGACCGGCACGGGCCTGTTCGGCTCAGTCCCGCGAGCCGTCGGCAACCCCCTGGGCCTAGCACTGCTAGTAGGCGCGGTGCTGTTCGCCATCGGCATGCAACTAGGCGGCGCCTGCGCCTCAGGCACCCTCTTCGCCGTCGGCTCGGGCCAGTCCACCATCGTCCTGACCCTCTTCGGCTTCATCGCCGGCTCAGTCCTCTACACCTGGGCCTTCCCGCTGTTCGACGGCTGGCCGGCCTTCCCCGCGATCGTCCTCTCCGAACACGTCGGCTGGTGGGGCTCCTGGCTCATCACCATCGCCCTGCTCTCTCTGATCGTCCTGGCAACCCGCGTCGTCCAATCCCGCCGAACCCCACCCCCGGCAGACGTCGTCCCCACCGCCCACGGCCTGGCCCGCATCATCCGAGGCTCGTGGCCCCTGCTGACCGGCGCGGTGGTGCTGGGCATCCTGGCCGCCGCGGTGTTCCTCGTATCAGGCGGCATCTGGGGCGTGACCTTCGCCTTCGCCCTCTGGGGAGCCAAACTCGTACAACTGCTCGGCCTCCACCCGGAAGCCTGGACCTTCTGGCAAACGCCGGCCAACGCCAAGGCCCTGGCCGCTCCAATCTGGACCGACAAGACCTCCCTCACCAACATCGGCATCATGATCGGCGCCGCAACCGCTGCGGCGGCGGCCGGAGCGTGGAAAATACACAGCACCATTCCGTGGCGAACGGCTCTGGCAGCCGTGCTGGGAGGTGTGCTGATGGGCATCGGTGCAAGGCTCGCCGGCGGCTGCAACATCGGCGCGTACCTGGGCGGCATCTCCGTGGGCTCGCTGCACGGGTGGCTGTGGGGCGTCTTCGCACTCGGCGGCACGTGGATCGGCCTCCGCCTGCGCCCGCTGTTCGGCCTCGCCAACCCCAAACCAACCGACTCGGTCTGCTGATGGCGAGCGGGGTGGCGGGTGCGCCGACCACAGGCCAGGCAGCTGGTCCACTGCAGACGGACCAGGCAGGGGTAGCGATGCCGGGCCGAGCGACCCATCGTGCCCATCCCGGTCGATCAACTCGACCTGCCCAACTCGACCAAGCGACTCGCCATGCCCACCTCAGTCGATCAACTCGACCTCGCCGACTCGACCGAGCGGCTCGCCGTGTCCACCCGGACCGATCAACTCTGCCCAACCCCTCCGATGGTGCAGGGCGGCGTGCCCACCCCGATCGATCAACTCTGTTCAACCTCTCCGATCGTGCGGAGCGGCGTGCCCACCCCGGGCGATCAACTCTGTTCGACCTCTCCGATCGTGCGGGACGGCGTGCTGACGATGTCATGTGCGCCCCCTCGCGCCCTTCCTATTGCGCGGTGAAGATGACCATGGTTTCCGGACATCTACTAGACGGCGCCAGGCGTGATTCAGGACGAGGTTCACTCAGCCGGGTGACGCGACGATGGTGATTCAGCGCGCGGCCATCGCGGCGGTGCAGGTCCTGGGCTTGGCCGTGTGGTTCTCGATGTCCGCGGTGGTGCCGTCGCTCAGGACCGAGTGGGGCATCAGCGCGGGTGCGGCGGTGTGGCTGACCGCGTCGGTGCAGCTCGGGTTCGTGACGGGCGCGGTCGGGGCCACGGTGCTCAACCTGGCCGACCGCGTGCGGCCGCATCTGTTGCTCGCGGCATCCGCGGCCACCGGCGCCACCCTCACGCTCATCCTCGGGCTCACCGTGGACGGGCTCGCCGCCGCGATTCCCCTGCGGTTCCTCACCGGTGTGGCGCTGGCCGGGGTTTATCCGGTCGGCATGAAGCTGATGGCGTCGTGGTCGGAAAGCAGGAACCGCGGCCGGGCGCTGGGCGTGTTGATCGGGGCGTTGACGCTCGGCAGTGCGCTCCCGCACGTGTTCGGGCAGCTGCCGTGGCGCGAGGTGCTGGTGGCCGCCGCCGCGATCGCTTTCCTCGGTGCGGCAACGGCTTTGGCCTTCGTCCGGCCCGGGCCGTTCCTCACTGCCACCACCGCTCAGCTCAACCCGCGCTATGCCCTGCAGATGTTCCGCGAACGCAAGCCGCGGCTCGTCAACCTCGGCTACTTCGGGCACATGTGGGAGCTGTACGCGCTGTGGACGTGGCTGCCGACGTTCCTCATCAGCGCCAACGAACCGACCGGACTCACGGTGTTCCTGACGATGGGCGTCGCCGGGTTCGTGGGTTGCCTCATCGGCGGTTGGGTGGCGGACAAGTACGGTCGCGCGCCCGCCGCCGTGGGAGCGCTCACGGTGAGCGGACTCTGTTGCCTGCTCTCGCCGCTCGCTTGGGGGACGCCGCTGCTGATCGCGTTCTGCGTGGTGTGGGGCGCCTCGGTGATCGCCGACTCCGGTGTGTTCTCCGCGTCGTTGAGCGAGGTCGCCGACCCGCGCTACGTCGGGACGGCGCTCACCGCTCTGACCGCCATCGGGTTCGGACTGACGGTGGTCAGCATCCAGCTCGTTCCGCTGCTGGCCGAGCTCGTGACCTGGCGTTACGCGTTCCTGCTGCTCGTGCCGGGGCCGGTGATCGGCGCACTCGCCATGCTCAGGACCAGGTCGTAATAGCCCTCGGGATTGTCCGCGCCGGACCGTCCGTCGATCAACTCCCGCACGATGTCGCAGTGACCAGCGTGCTGGGCGGTCTCGGCCACGACGCGCACGAGCAGATGCCCGAACGTCGTCGTGCGCTTGTGCTCCGGCCACCACTCCACCGACGCCGGCGCGTCCAACGGCAGCGAGGCGATCGACTCGTCGGTGTGCCGCCACGCGTCCCGATAAAGGTCGACGAGGTACTCGCGACTCTCGGACGGCTTGGCCCACAGGTCGCCGTTCTCCCAGATCGACTTGTCCGCCACCCAAGGCAACAGCGGCCTGGGCCGGCCCACCGAGTTGCCGAGATAGCCGAACTCGATGCCGATCAGGTGCTTCAGCAGACCGAGCAGGTTGGTGCCGCTGGGCACGAGCGGACGGCGCACGTCGTACTCACTCAGTCCGTCCAAAGAGGACACAACGGAGTCGCGTGATCCCTGCAGATACCTCTGGAGAGCCTCAGCAATCATGCCCCGACCCTAGCGTCCCCACTTCTGGTTGCTCTGCCCGGAACAGGTCCACACGACCAACCGCGTGTTGTTGCCAGTGGCTGCACCGGACGCGTCCAGGCACAGTCCTGATTGGACACCCACGATCGTGCCGTCGGAGTTGAACCGCCACTGCTGGTTCGCCGCCCCGTGACACGACCAGCTGACCACGCGAGAACCAGGCGAAGTGCCAGCAGCGTCCAGGCAACGGTCCCCGAACACCCGCACCTCGCCGGAAGGCCACGACGTCCATAGCTGGTTCGCCGCGCCATGGCAGTCGTAGAGGATCACCGCGGCGCCAGGATCCGTCGACGGGCCAGAGACGTCCATGCAACGACCGGATCCCGTGCCGCGCAACGAGAAAGTGCTCGACGGGATCGGCGTGCCACCGCTGACCTTGAACACCGCGACACCGTGCGCCGGCACCGAAGCCGACAGCGAGCTCACCGCGGCACCGGTCCACTGGTCGACAATCGTGAACCCGCCACCGGACAGCCCGATCTCCGCGAACGACGCGCTCAACGTCGCGGCGGATCCCTCGCGGTTGAACAACCCGACCGCGACCGAGCCGTCGGCAAGCGGCTTCACGTAGGCGTTGTCGCGCACCCGCCGGCCGCCGGCGCCCAGCGGATCCTGGTTGATCGCGATCAGCCGCGAGTTCCGCAGCAAGGCGCTGATGTCCGGCGACATCGAGCGGATGTCGTTGCCCGCCATCAACGGCGCCGCCATCAACGCCCACAACGCGAAGTGCGACCGCGACTCGGTGAGCGTCAGCCCCGGACGCCCGGCCACGAGCATGTCGGGGTCGTTGAAGTGCCCCGGACCTGTCTGCGCCGCAAGGGGTGCGTTGACGTCGAGGGCGTTGACGACACCCATCGGGTAGCTGTTGGCGTTGCCGTTCTGCCAGATGTCCAGGACGTCCTCGGTGGTGCGCCAGAGGTCCGCGACCTGGCTCCAGTTGTAGTCGTCGCCGGTCACCGAGTGGTAGCTGTTCGGGTTGATGCTGAAGACGATCGGCCTTCCGGTGGCGCGCAAGGCATCCCGCATCACCGAGAACCGCGCGACCTGCTCGTCGCGGGTGCCCTCGGACGAGCACCAGTCGTACTTCAGGTAATCCACGCCCCACGACGCGAACGTCTGCGCGTCCTGCACTTCGTGGCCCGCGCTGCCGGTCGAGCCGGGGTAGGCGTTGTTGCGCTGGGCGCAGGTGCGGGCGGTGGGCACCTGGTAGATGCCGAACTTGAGGCCGCGGGCGTGGAGGTAGTCGCCCATGGCCTTCATGCCGCTGGGGAACCGGTCCGGCGAGCCCCGCAGCGCGCCGGACGCGTCGCGGTTCGGGTCGAACCAGCAGTCGTCGATCACGACGTACTCGTAGCCCGCGTCCCGCATGCCCGACGAGACCATGGCGTCGGCGGTTTCGCGGACCTTCGACTCGTTGATGTCGCAGCCGAACGTGTTCCACGAGTTCCAACCCAGTGGCGGCGTCGGCGCAGGCTCGTCGGCAGCGGGTGCCACGAGTGCGGTCGGTGCCACGAGCAGGGAGGCGAGCAGGGCGCCCACGACCAGCATCGGTTCCTCCAAGAGGCGAAGATTCTTCACCTTATCCACTGGATCACCTCGCGAGAACGCCTTGGGCCAGACCGATGGATCCCCGAGCACGGCTGGTCCCCGAGCACGGCTGGTCCCTGACCTCGGCCGGTCGCTGAGCTGGGCCGGCCGCTGGCGTCGGCCGGTCGCTGAGCTGGGCCGGCCGCTGGCGTCGGCCGGTCGCTGAGCTGGGCCGGTCGCTGAGCTGGGCCCGTTCGGGAGCTCGACCCAACCCCGGCGCTCGGCCCGACCCCGAGCCCCGAACTCCACCTCCTTTCTACTCGACGCAAGCCCAGGCCGAGCCGCCACGACCATCCCGTCCGCCCCTCGCGCGCTTCCTTCCTTCTGGCGCGGCGAAGACGACCATGGTTTCCGGACATCCACGAGACGGCGCCAGGCGTGGATCAGGACGAGGTTCACCCGGCCGAGTGACGCACGGTGCTGACCCGCGGATGCACACGTCGCTCAAGCGGCGCTCGAATCTCGCTAGAACGGCCGTTCGTCTAGGACACAGGTTGACCGCAAGTGGTCATAGAGTCCTTCTTGTCAGGGCAAACGAGCGAAGGACAAGAGCGATGACCAGCACCGAGATCCTCACCGGCGAGCGCGCGGACCTGCTCGAGACGCTGCGGCAGCACCGCTGGTTCCTGACGTTCACCGCGCAGGGCCTCACCGACGAGCAGGCTGCGGCCAGCCCCACGGACAGCGCGTTGTGCATCGGTGGCCTCATCAAGCACGTCGCGTTGGTCGAGGAGAAGTGGGTCAGGTTCATCGAGCACGGCACCGAGGCCATGGCGCCCAGCGAAGCCGACTACGCGGACCACGCTGCCAGCTTCCGGATGGAGCCGGGCGAGACGCTGGCGGGGATCATCGAGCGGTACAACGCGGTCGCGGCTTACACCGACAAGTTGGTCGAGTCGGTCGACTTGGACGTCGCGCACCTGCTGCCGCCGGCGCCGTGGTTCCCCGAGGGCAAGACTCGGTCGGCGCGGCGGGTGCTCATGCACATCGTGGCCGAGACTTCGCAGCACGCGGGCCACGCAGACATCATTCGCGAGACGATCGACGGCCAGAAGACGATGGGCTAGCCGAGAGGTGCGGAGAAGGTCGAGAGGAACTGGTCGCGGAAGTCGCTCATCTTCGACACCGGCGCGGTTCCTCCCGGCCTGATGCCGTCGTCCCACTTCCACGACGAGACCCGCGACAGGACGGCCGGGTCCTTTGCGACGATCGTGATCGGCACGTCCCGCGACGCACCCTCGCCGGTCACCATCTGCGCCGGCTGGTGGTCACCCAAAAAAACAAACACGAGGTTCTCGTCGCCGTACCGTTCGACGTAGGAGACGACCGACTCCAGCGAGTACGAGATCGAGTGCCCGTAGTCGGAACGGACGGCGGCCGGGTCGCGGCCGAAGATCGACTCCGGCGGGTCGTCGGACGAGGGCATCGACGAGTAGATCGAGCCGTCGCCCAAAGCAGACCAGTCGACGGAGTCCGGTGTTGGGGACCACGGCGCGTGCGAGGACACCATCGGGATCACGCCCATCAGCGGGCCGTCGGCACGCGAACGCTCGTTGCGTTGGAACGACTCCAAGGTGAACTGGTCGGGTGTCGTCGCGTAGCCGAAGCGCGGGCCCTTGTAGCCGAGGTCCTGCGCCGCGTAGACCTTGTCGTAGTGGAAGAAGTCGCCTTCCGGCCACGCCTGCGTGATGCCGGGGACCACGCCCACCGAACGCCAGGACGCCTCGCGGAACGCCCGCGGCAGCGTCAGCCGGTCGGAAGCCACCAGGTTGCGGTAGCGCTGCTGGTTGTCGATCCACAGACCCGAGAGCAACGTCGCCTGCGCCATCCAGCTGCCACCACCGGCGGTCGGCGAGGTCAAGTAAGCCGAGCGAGCCGTGTACCCGGCCGCCTTCAAGCGCGCATTCCCGTCAGCCAGCTTCGCGGACACCTCGGGCAGGTCGAGAGCCGACTTGCCGTAGCTCTCCACGAAGGTGAAGACGACGTCCTTGCCCTGCAACGAGGACAGCAGGCCGGGGTGCCCGCGGTACGCGTCGACGGAGGCTTCGGCGGCGAACACCTCCTGGTCGTGCAGACCGACCTGGACGCGCCGCGCGTGATCGACCACCGAGGTGGCGGCGGCGTCCGAGTAGACCGGAATCCCAGGCACGGCAAGCGAAACACAGGCGACGGCGACGAGAGCCACCGCGCGGATCGCCACCGGACGGCGTGAAGCGGCGACAGAGCTGAGACGCAGCACCGAAACCGACGCCAGCAGCACGATCCCGACGACCAGCGCGACAGCAAGAACCACCGCCAGAACCGAGGCGTACCGGCCGAACGTCACGTCCAGGAAGTCGATGGCGGGCACCAGCAGCGGCCAGTCGAGGACCAGGTCGAAGGGCCGGTACAGCACCATGTCGAAGCCGATGTCCATGATCTTGACGACCGTGAACAGGCCCAGCGCGACACCCGCCACGATGGCGGCCGGCTTGCGGAAACGGTCCGGCAGCAGCACCAGGACCATGACGCCGACGAGACCTTCCAGCGGAACCCGCAGGAACGCCTCGAACGTGAACTTCTCCAGGTCGCTCGGTGCGATGAGCACGAACAACACGAACAGCCCCGCGAGCAGCGTGACCGTCCGACGCAGCACCATCTTCACCGAGAATCCCCTTTCCTGACCTATGAGGTAAACGCACCGCGACCCGCGACCGGTTCAACTGCACTACCATCAGGGCCGTGACCCGCCCGCACGTTCTGCTGAGCGTGGCCGTCAGCCTCGACGGCCACATCGACGATCGCGGCACCGAGAGGTTTCCGCTTTCCAACGCCGAGGACTTCGATCACGTCGACCGGATGCGCGCGGAGTCGGACGCGATTCTGGCCGGAGCCGAGACGCTGCGACGTGACAACGCGCGCCTGCTCGTCTACAGCGACGAGCGGCGCGCGCAGAGAATAGCGGACGGCAAACCGGAGTTCCCACTGCGGGTCGTCATCACCAGGAGCGGCCAGCTGGACCCTGAGCTGCGGTTTTGGCACTGCGGCGGCGCCCGGCTCGTCTACACCAAAAGCGAGACGACCACAATCGAAGGCCTTGCCGAAACCAAGACCTTCAGCGATTTCTCAGAAATTCTGGACGATCTGGGCGAACGCGGCGTCCGGAAACTCATGGTCGAAGGCGGCACCAGCATTCACACGGCGTTCCTGCAAGCGGGACTCGCCGACGAGATCAGGGTCGCGGTGGCGCCGATGTTGATCGGACAGGCGACGGCCCCGCGTTTCGTGAATCCCGCCGAATTCCCCGGTGGACCGGCTCGCCGATTCCGCCTGGAGGAAGTCACGAAAGTCGGGGACGTCGCGGTTCTCCGCTACTTCCCGAAAGTCACTTCTTCCCCGTGACCGCGGAAAGCAGTCCGAGGATCTGCTCGCGGCGGTAGGCGGCGATCATCAGCGCCCACAGCATGAAGATGATCGGCATCATGGCGTCGTCGAAGCCGCCGTTGGTCACGAGGAACAGCTCGGTCAGCGCCGCGCCGCCCATGATGCCCGCGAGCCCCAGTGCCGCGATGCCACACACACGCGGGATCACGAGCCCGATCGCCGCCAAAATCTCCAGCGCCCCGGTGAGGTAGCGGAACCACTGGCCGAAGCCGATGTCGTCGAACTTCTTCACGAAGTCGTCGCCGAACAGCGCCCAGCCGTTCTTCACGAACGTCACGGCCAGCAGGATCTGCAGGATCCAGACGACGACGTTGCCGATCTTCGAAGCGGTTGAGGTGGTCTGCTCAGACATGCCGGGATCCTCCCACCGAAACACTGGCCTGACGCCACAGCCACAGCACATCGCGACCGAACGACCACACCAACGATGCCAGTGCGAGACCGACGAGAACAGCAGCGAAAGGCAGCAGTCCGGAAGCCGCCACGACCAGGAAGATGCCCTGCACCGCGGCCACGACCTTCCGCGCGTAGCTGGCCGGCAGCGGCGCGTTCATCCAGCGGAACCGCCACGACGCGGCCACGAACACGTACCGCATGAGCCCGATCGCGAGCACCCACGGCCCCATCTGCACGGCCACGTACGCGCTGAGCACCAGGATCAGGAACGCGTCGACCTCCATGTCGAACCGCGCACCCAACGCGGACGACGTGCCGGTGCGGCGAGCGACCTGGCCATCCACCCAATCGAGTGACAACGCGACCGCCGCCAACGTGACCACCAGAGCCACCGGAACGTCCTGACCTGCACGATCGGCCACCAGAGCCGTCACCGCGCCGACCATGAGGCCACGAGCCAGCGTGACCCGGTCAGCAGGGCCCAAAGAGGTCGTCCGGTGACGTTGCATGCCGTAGCCGAGGAACGCCCACGTCGCGAACCCGTAGGCCAGACCGGCGGCCCAGCCCAGCGGCCCGAGCCCGGCCGTGGCGCCGACCACACCCAGCAGGAGTACCTGAGCGGCCGCCCACGCGGCAGGCTCTCGTACGACAGCAGATGTCCTGGTGTGCTGAAGTGTGATCATCAGGTGCCCCTAGTGGACTTCGTGCGGCGGAGGTGTTGTGAGTGACACGTACGGCGAGTGCCTTTTGGCTCAATGAATCCGGAAACGGAGAGGTTCGGCAGGTCACACTGGCCGAGCCGGGGCCGGGTGAGGCCGAGGTGCGCACGCTGTTCTCCGGGGTCAGCCGCGGCACGGAGACGCTCGTCTTCCGCGGTGGCGTGCCGGAGAACCAGCACGCGGCCATGCGCGCTCCGTTCCAGGAGGGTGACTTCCCGTGGCCGGTGAAGTACGGGTACCTCAACGTCGGCGTGGCCGAAACCGGGCAACACAACGGCCGCACGGTCTTCTGCCTCTATCCACATCAGACTCGTTACGTCGTCCCGGAAACCTCGCTCACCCCGGTTCCTGACGACGTGCCCGCCGAACGAGCGATCCTCGCCGGCACGGTCGAGACCGCGGTGAACGCCGTGTGGGACGCGCATCCCTTGATCGGTGACCGGATCGCGGTGGTCGGCGGCGGCATGGTCGGGTCGAGCATCGCGGCGGTCGTCGCCACGTTCCCCGGCGCGCGTGTCCAGCTCGTGGACGCGGATCCCACCAGAAAGACCATCGCCGAGAAGCTCGGCGTCGGATTCGCCTTGCCGGACAACGCCGAAGACGGCTGCGATCTGGTTTTCCACGCCAGCGCGACCGAACCGGGCCTCACCACCGCGCTCAACCTGCTCGCCCCGGAAGGCCGCGTGGTCGAGCTCAGCTGGTACGGCGACAAGAAAGTCTCGGTTCCGCTCGGCGAGTTCTTCCACTCCAGAAGGCTCACGATCCGCAGCAGCCAGGTCGGCACGGTGGGCCGCCCGGACCGCACCTACGCCGAACGCATGGCGCTCGCCCTCGACCTGCTCAAGGACGACAGGTTCGACGCGCTCATCACGGGACACAGCGCGTTCGAGGAGCTCCCGGACGTGATGCCGAAGCTCGCGGACGGCACGATTCCGGCGCTGTGCCACCGGATTGACTACGGTCAGCAGCATGTTTCCGGCTGACACCACGGTCGACGTCCGCGACCAGCGCATCGCCGTGCTCCCGGTCGGCAGCACCGAGCAGCACGGCCCGCACCTGCCGCTCGCCACGGACTCGGTGATCGCGTGGACCATCGCCTCAAAAATCTCCGAGGAACACGGAGTCCGGCTGCTGCCGCCCATCCAGTTCTCGTGCTCACAAGAACACGCCGACTGGCCGGGCACCGTCAGCATCTCCGCGCGCACGTTGATCTCAGTCATCGAGGACATCGCGGACTCTTTGCGGCGCAACGGAGTCGAGCACCTGGTCCTGGTCAACGGCCACGGCGGCAACTACGTGCTGTCGAACATCGTGCAGGAGAACGAGAACCTCGCGCTCTTCCCCGGACGAGACGACTGGGCACAGGCACGGGAGAAGGCCGGCATCGAGACCTCGGCGTACAGCGACATGCACGCGGGTGAGCTGGAGACCTCGATCCTGCTGCACGCTCACCCCGATCTGATCCGGCCCGGCTACGAGACTTCTGACCACCTGGCGGAGGACCGCAGGCACATGCTCACGCTGGGTCTGGCGCCGTACACGAAGTCCGGCGTCATCGGGCGTCCCTCGCTCGCCTCAGCGCGCAAGGGCGAGCTCCTGCTCGCGGGTCTCGCCGACTCGTTCCGCCACTACCTCGACCTTTTCGGCACGGCGTGACAGGAAGAGCACGACCGCACCGGGCAGTGCCGCGACCAACGCGAGCACGCCGTAGACGATGCCCGTGGTGAAACCCGTCGAAGCACCCAGTCCGGCAGCGCTGAACGCCACCGCGAGGAACGCCTCACGCGGCCCGAACCCGCCGATGTTGACCGGGATCGCCATGATCAGCAGCGCCAGCACCACCACGGGCGCGAGCTGCATGATCGTTGCGTCCGAACCGGCGGCACGGGCGGCGACGACGAACATCGCCACGTAGCCAGCGACCGTGGCGGCCGACAGCCCGATCACCGCGGGCAAGGTCTTCAAAGACAACAGCCGGATGCCGTCGGCCAAAGTGTTGACCAGCACTCGGCGCACGGGCTTGATGTGCCAGCCGGTCACCGCAGCGGCCACGAGACCGACCAGCACAAGTCCGACGGAAGTGCCGCTCAGCTCCAGGTCGAGGCCGGGCGACGGGTGCACCAGCAGCACCGCGAGCCCGATCCCGATCAGCACCATCTGCCCGGCGAAGCGCTCGAAGAACACGGCACGCACACCACGTCCGACGTCGCCGGACTCACGCCCGTGGTTGACCGCGCGGTGCACGTCGCCGAGCACGCCCGCGGGCAGCACAGCGTTGACCAGCAGCGCCCGGTAGTAGTCGCTGACCGCGGTGCGCATGGTCAGCGACAGGCCGAGGCGGCGCGCGACGAGCACCCAGCGACCGGCGCTGAGCACTGTCGTCGCGAACCCGATCGCCAGCGCGGCGGTGACGGAGAACGCGTCGATCGCGCGCAGTCCGTCGAGGAACGCCCCGGTGCCCAGGCGCACGCCCATCGCCACCAGGATCGCCACCGCCATCAGCAGGCGAAGCCACGGCCAGAACTTCTTCATCAGACAGCCCTCGGTATCGCTAGCAGGTCGACGTGGTGAACCACCGCAGATGCCTCTGACCTGCGACGCAGGTAGTCAGACGCCTCCGCGGCCAGTGCGGGTTCCTGCTCGACCGCCGCGCCCACCCAACCCTTGAGCCATTCGTTCAGCAGCTCGTCGGAGTTCATCCGCCACGGGCTCGAACTCGTCCGAACCGAAGCGCCCGCCGCCACGAATGCCTCTTCAGCAGCGGCTGGAGCGTCCGGCCCGAGGAGTTTGCGCCCGTCCACGACGCGGCGCTGGTGAGCGTTGAACGCGTCCTGGAAGGCGGCGTCGAGCGGCTCGGCCGGGTCGAACTCGATCCGGCCTGCCACCGAGAGCGTGAACAGTGCGGGCACATGTGCTTCTACGCATGCAACCGCCAGAGCGTTCATCTCGTTGAGAGTGAGCAAGTCGAGCAATGCGGAGCACGTGACCAGGTCAGCGCCCGCCAGATCTGCGGCTTTGAGAGACGTGAGGTCGCCCTCGCGCGTCTCGGCGGTGACGTTCTCGAGGGCGCTCATGCTCGCCTCCGCGAGCCCGAGCAGCCGGGGGTCGCGGTCGTGCAGCACCCAGTGCTGTACGCCGCCGAGCCTGCCGGCGAGCCATCGTCCCATCGATCCCGTGCCACAACCCAGGTCACGGATCGTCAGCCGGTTTCGGTTCACCAGTGTTTCGCGGACCACATCCGCGAGCTCGGTCGAGCGCGCGGCAGCGTCGGCGTTTTCCCGCAGTGCCAGCCATTCCGGGGCGAAGGTCATGGCCGCAGAGTAGCCAGCACCCTCCGCAGGTCCTCTGTGGATTCGTCCCAAGTGGACAGAATGGCCCGTCGAGCCCCGGCCCGCGCCCGCAGTTCCGCGCGGAGTTCCTGATCTTGGAACCAGCGGGTTAGTGCAGCTACCAATGCATTTTCGTCGTCGGCTGGAACGAGCAGTCCGCCGTCCCCCAGCGCGTCCGGAACCGAGCTCGCGATGACCGGCAGACCGCGCGCCAGCGCCTCGGTGACGACCATCCCGTACGTCTCGTTGCGCGACGCCAGCACGAACAGGTCGGCGGCGTCATAAGCCCTGGTCAGGGCCTCGCCGACGAGTGGCCCGGGGAAGCTGACGCGATCGTCCCGGGGCAACGTCTCGACGAACGGCCGGATCGGACCGGCACACACGAGCCGCCACTCGTAGTCGATCTTCTGCAACGCCCTGATCAGCAGGTCGTGGCCTTTTCGGGGTGTGATCGAGGCAACGCACAGCAGCTCGCTGACCCCGTCCGTTCCCGCGGCGAGCGGCGCCGGATCAACCCCGGGAACCACCACGTGCACGTCGGAGAGCCCGTGCCGTGACTTGATGGTGCGCGCCGCCGTCGGACTGGTCGCGATGACCGCGCTCGCAGCCCGCAGGACCTGGCGTTCTTTCTGGTCGAGGACCGCAGCCACCTCCGGAGAGAGCCCGGTCTCGTCGGCCAACGGGAGGTGCACCAGAACGGCGAGCTTCAACCGTCGCGCGTGCGGGATCAGAACCTCCGGCACCCCGCACCCGACCAGCCCGTCGACGAGCACGACGTCGCCGTCCGGGATGCCCGCAAGCGTTTGCTCCAACGCCGTGACGTCGGACGGGCACGGCCAGTCACCAGCGACGGTCAGACGCCTGAGGTCTCCTGCGACCCTCAGGTCGTAGACGTTGCCGCCGCTGGGACTGGCCGGATCGCCGACGTCAGCCGGCAGTACGAAGTGCACGCTCGTAGCCGGCCCACGCCACATGGGACTCGTGGAGTGTGACGGCGATCGCATCGATCCCGTGAGCGCCCTCACCGAGCGCGCCCTCGGAGATCTTCTCCGCGAGCTGGTCCGCGATGTACTTCGCGAGCCACTCGGTGGACGTGTTGATGCCCGCGAACTGCGGTTCTTCGTCCAGGTTGCGGTAGTTGAACGCAGCGAGAACCTTGTTCAACTCGACGGTGGCGAGTCCGATGTCGACGACGATGTTGTCCGAATCCAGCTCAACACGTTTGAACGTCGCGTCCACCAGGAACGTTGCTCCATGCAGACGTTGTGCCGGACCGAAGACCTCGCCGCGGAAACTGTGGGCGATCATCACGTGATCGCGGACGGTGATGCTGAACAGGATGACCTCCGCTGTGCGGTCGGGTTACGGTGCGACCTCCATCCGAGCGTAGCTGCACGCTCGGGAGGCGCCAGGTGGACGAGGGGACCCGAGATGTTCGAACAGGCCTTCAACGAGGAAGACGTGGCGGAGTCCGACCTGGTGACCCGCCGAGGCACCTTCCGCGCAGTCGCGTTCCGCGCGGACGGTCACGAGCACATGGCTCTCGTTTACGGCAAAACAAAACTGCGCGAGAACGTGCTGGTGCGCATTCACTCCGAGTGCATGACCGGTGACATCTTCGCCGCGATGCGCTGTGAGTGCGGCGAGCAGCTCGACGCCGCGTTGAACACCATCGTGCGCGAGGGCAGCGGCATCCTCGTCTACCTGCGTGGTCACGAGGGCCGCGGCATCGGTCTGGTGGACAAGATCCGCACGCACGTGTTGCAGGACCAGGGTCTGGACACGCTGGACTCCGCGACGTCGCTGGGCCTGCCGGTCGACGTGCGCGACTACACGCCCGCCGCTCGCGTGCTGCGGCACCTGCGCGTGCAGTCCGTGCGGCTGATGTCCAACAACCCGGACAAGATCGCGGCGCTGGAGGACAACGGAATTCCGGTGACGGCGCGCGTGCCGTCGCTGATGGCGCCGAACCCGCACAACATCGCGTACCTGACGGCGAAGCGCGACCGGCTCGGGCACGACCTGCCGCAGGTCGACTCGTTCACGCTGCCGCACGCCCGTTGATTTCCCCCTGCCCGGCGCTGGAGAATGTCTCGATGCTGGCGCTGCGAGCAGGGCGTGCGTTCGACGGTGAGCACTCCGTCGCGGGTCCCGTCACGGTCATCACCGAGAACGGCACGATCAAGGCCGTCGAGCAGGGCCATCCCGACGTTCCCGGTGCCGAGGTCGTCGATCTCGGCACCGCCACCGTCCTACCGGGACTGATCGACACTCACGTGCACCTGGGCGCGGACAGCGAGAACGGCGCGCTGGACCGGTTGCCGGACTTCACTCCCGAGCACCTCGACGCGGTGATCGAGGACGGCCTCGAGCGCCACCTGAAGGCCGGGGTGACGACGGTCCGCGACCTGGGTGACCGGGACTGGTCCGTGCTGGAGCAGCGTTCCCGGCACCGTCAGCGCGTGCTCGCGTCCGGGCCGCCGATCACCAGCCCCCGCGGCCATTGCTGGTCGATGGGTGGCGAGGCGAGCGGCGAGGACGCGCTGCGCCGGGCCGTTCGCGAGCGAGCCGAACGCCGGGCCGACGTCGTCAAGGTCATGGCCAGCGGCGGTTTCGCGACGCCGGGCACCGCCGTCAGCGACTGTCAGTTCACCGAGCAGGAACTCCGCGTGGTCGTGGAAGAAGCCCACGCGCACGGGCTGCCCGTGACCGCCCACGCGCACAGCCTGGCCTCGGTGCACCGGGCCGTGGCCGCGGGCGTGGACGGCATCGAGCACTGCACGTGCCTCACGGATCGGGGCATGCAGGCCCCCGTCGAGCTGATGGACGCGTTGGCGGAGGCGGAGATCGCCGTGTGCCACACGCTGGGCAGCACGCAGGAACCACCGCCGTTCATCCTGGAGCAGTTCGAACGGGCGGGCATGAGTCTCGCCGCCAAGATCGGCATCGTCGGCCGCATGTACGACCACGGCGTCAAAGCGGTGAACGGCACCGACGGCGGAATCGGAGCGCCCAAAGCCCACGGGATCACGCCGTACGCGCTGGGCAACATGGTCGAGGCGGGCATTCCCAACGCGGTCGTGCTCGCCAGTGCCACCAGTCAGGCGGCCAGGGCGCTGAGTGTCAGCAAAGGTGTGCTCAAACCCGGCTGGGACGCCGACATCATCGCCGTGCAAGGAAATCCCATGCGGGACATCTCGGCGCTGCACACCGTGACCACCGTGGTGATCGGCGGTCAGATCGTGACGACGACCTTGCCGATGGACCGTCGCGAGTGAACGTGCTCGACGGCGTCGAGTGCCTCGGACAGCGAGAAAGTTCGTTCCACCACAGGCTTTATCTTGTCGTCCTCGATGAGCACGCGGAGCTCGTCGTACACGTCGGCGCGCTCCTGGGACATCAGCGGCGCGAACTTCTTGGAGGAGAACGGGTTCAGCAGGATCGACCCCAGCGACTTGTGGAACCCGCCCGTGATCGATCCCCCGGTCTCCGCGCCGACCAGCACGATCCTGCCGTGCTCGTTGGTCGCCCTGCGCAGTACGGACAACGGCCTCGCGCCACCGCAGTCGAGGATGAGGTCGTACGTGCCGGTGAAGTCCGCGACCGTGTAGTCGAAGACCTCGTCCGCGCCGATTGAACGCACCATGTTCACCTTGCGGGTGCTGCACACTCCGGTCACGTGCGCGCCCATGGCTTTCGCGATCTGCACGCCGTAGGAGCCGACACCACCGCCGGCACCGAGCACCAGAACCCGTTGCCCCGGCTTGACTTCGCGCAGTCCCTGCAGTGCGGTGCCGCCCGAGATCGGCACGGCAGCGGCTTCCGCGAACGAGACGTTCCCGGGTTTGCGGGCGAGTTGCTTCACCGGAGCGACGGTGTACTCGGCGAACGACCCCTCGCACGTGCCGAACACCTCGTCACCCGGCTTGAACTCGGTGACGCCCGGTCCTACTTCCTTGACCACACCGGAAACGTCCCGGCCGGGCACGGGGCACTTCGGCCCGCGGAACCCGAAACCGAGGAACCTGATGAGGTACGGCTTGCCGGAGAGCAGGTGCCAGGTGCCCATGTCGACGCCCGCCGCCCGCACCTCCAGCAGAACCTCACCCTGCCCAGGCACAGGCACGTCCAGGTCACCGAGCACCGCCGATCCGTATCTTCGTTGCACGACAGCCTTCACAGCTCTTCTCCCTCTGGGTACTGGAACACGTCTTCGAGCGACACCTCGAACACACGGGCGATCTTGAAGGCCACTTCCAGCGAGGGCGAGTACTTGCCCTGCTCGATGGCGATCAACGTCTGCCGCGTCACGCCGACGGCCTTGGCGAGATCGGCCTGCTTCATCTCGTCGTGCGCGAACCGCAGCGCGCGGATCGAGTTCGTGACTTTCGTGGGTTTCACTGCATTCCCCGCCGGTAGGCCGCGATCTTGGCGAGGGACCCGAGCACCGCGGACAGCACGAAGCACAGGTAGAGCACGTTCGCGATCCAGAAGTACGGCGCCTCGAACACGGCGAGCGCCATCGCCGCGATACCGCCGATCACGACGAACGACTGGCCGACGTGGTCGCCGAACCGGCCGATCTCGCGGTCCCGTTCGTCGGACTGCAGACCGTCGTTGCGCGAGGCGATGCCGAACCAGATGCCCGACACGATGCCGGCGACGATCCCGAACCCGATCGTCCACAACAACGCGCCGACGTACGGCGCTTCGGCCAGCGGACGCCCGGCGGCGCCGCCCAGGACGAGCACGACGTACACGGCATAACCGACCACGGCGATGACCGCCAAGGCCCACGCCTGCTTCTCCTCGAACGCCATGGCCCCACCCCTGATGTCAAAGAAACCTGACACGACCAAGGTAAAACGAAGCGGACACCATGTCAAACATCTTTAACTTTTGGAGGTGATCACCGCGTCCGGATGGCGGTCGACGTCACCCGATCGGACCCATTAGCGTGCGGCACATGCTCCGTCCGATCCTTGTTGCGTGCGCGCTTGCCCTCACCGCGTGTGGTCAGGCCGGGACGGCGGACACTCCCGCCACCAGCACGCAACCGACGTCCCCCGCCGTGCACACTCCGGCCGCGGCCGTCGCCACTCCCGAGGTCTGCGCGCTGCCCGACAGCGGCTTCGAGTGCGAGTTCCAGAAGCGCATCGTGGACGCGAAGGCCTACGCCGAGACGCGGCCGGGCACCGTCGGCATCGTGCTGCGCGACCGCAAGACCGGGGCGACGTGGCGCAACGACCACGCGGGCGACATGACCTGGACGGCGTCGACGATCAAGCTCGCGATGGTCGTGAACCTGCTGGAGCGCAACCGGGCGGGCAAGATCACGCTGACCGCCGCCGACCGCCAGCTGATGACCGCGATGCTGCACAGTTCCGACGACAACGCCGCGGACTCGCTGTGGAAGAAGTACACCGGCACGACGTTCAACGCGGCGTTCCCGAAGTACGGAATGACCGAACTGGTGGCCCAAAAGGGGTATTCGTCCACTTTTCCCTACTGGGGCTTCGAGAAGTGCACGACGAACGACCTCGACCGATTGATCAACTACGTGCTGGACACCGTTCCCGCGGAAGACCGCTCGTACATCCTCGGGCAGATGCGCCAGGTCGGACCCGAGCAGCAGTGGGGCGTGTGGGGACCTGATTCCGGGGTGAAGAACGGCTGGTCAGAGGAGGAAGGCGGCTGGGTGATGAACTCCGTCGGCTTCGTCGGGCCTGATGAGCGGTACACGGTCGCGATCATGAACAACCTGCGCGGTGAAGGCGGTTACGACGCGGGTCGCCAGACCGACACGGAGATCGTCCGCATCCTTTTCCGGTAAGCGTCAGATGACTGTCAGACCCTGTTGCTAGCGTGGTGAGCGACCTGCTTGGAACTGGGGAAGGGGTCGCGACGTGCCGGACCGGAAGGCACAGCTGGAAGAAAAGATTCGCGCGTTCCAGGAGCAGGCCGCCAGGGCCGGCCAGCTCAAGGACAAGATCGCGGAACTGCGCGGGCAGGCTCGCAACGGCGACGGCTCGGTGATCGTCACCGTCGCGCCGTCCGGTGCCGTGCTCGGCTTACAGCTCAGTCCCAACGCGATGAAGTACAGCCACACGCAGCTGCAGCAGGAGATCCTGGCGACGATCAGGTCGGCCACGCAGCAGGCCGCGCAGATGCTGCAGGAGACCGTCACGCCGGTGCTGGGCGACCAGGCGGAGCGGTTCAAGGAGGCGTTCAGCGCGCACTCCGGTGTGGTGATGCCGGATGCGCCTGTGCAGCAGCAGTCAGCACCCCCTCCGCCGCCTGTGTCGCGTCCCGCACCCGCTCCGGGGAACCGTCCGAGGCCCGCGCCGGTCTCAGAGGACGACGACTTCGGCGGCAACTCGATCCTGAGGTGATGGGGGCATGACGGGATTCCACGTGCAGGGCGGTGCGCTCACGGCGCACAGCTCCGGTTCGAAGGAGGCCGCGGGCCACTTCGGACAGTTGGCGACCCTGCTCGAACAGGCGCGGGTGAGCGACGACTGCTTCGGCCCGCTCGGCGAGCTGCTGGCGTTCAAGTACTTCGAGGGTCTGAAGGAATGCCAGGACATGGCCAACAAGGCCACGGGGTTCCTGGACGGCGTGGCCGAACGGACGAACGACACGGCGAAGACCTACCGCGACGTCGAGACCGCGATCCACCAGGGCTTGCAGAAGCTCAGCGCCGGTGGTCCGGGGACGCTGGCCGACCTGAACAGCGCGGGCGACGCGGGCCGCAAGAGCGACTTCGAGCAGAACGCGGGCTACGGCAGCTCGTGGACGAGCGCGGCGGGGGACATCTCCCGGGCGAGCAGCCCGCCGGACGTGGCCATCGCCGCGGTCAACGCGCGCATGGAGCAGCTGCAGTTCGTGATGAGCCCCGGCCAGTCGTTCATCGACAACGGCCTCGGCTTCCTCATCGGCATCGTGATCAGCCCGATCGTCGAGCTCGTGCTCGAACCCGCGATCGGCGACCCGGAGCAGATGCGCAGCACCGCCACGGGCTGGGGCAAGGTCGCGGACTGGGTGCAGCAGGCCGGCGAGCACGAAAAGACCCGCGCCGCGGCGACGTCGCAGCCGTGGACGGGCGAGGCGGGCGACAAGTTCCGCAAGCAGATGGACGAGTTCGGCGCGGGCGCGGAGGCGTTCTCGAACGAGATCCGCGGCCTGCAGCAGATGCTGGACCTCGCCGCCGACCTGTTCGACGCGTTCGTCGAGATCTGCATCGACATCCTGCAAGAGCTCGTGATGGGCCTGATCATCGAGTGGCTGGCCGCGCTGGCCGCCTCGTGGATCACGGCCGGTGCCTCGGTGGGCGCCGCGGGCGCTGCCACGGCGGGCCAGGTCAGCGGCACGATGGCGCGCCTGGGCCTGAAGGTGAAGCAGCTGCTCGGCAAGCTCAAGCCGTTGATCGACAAGCTCGAGGACCTGCTGCAGAACCTGCGCAAGGGCAGGCTGAAGAAGCTCGTCGAGAAGGCCGAGGAGATGCGCGACGGCAGCAAGGCCGAGCAGTGGCTGATGCGCAAGGTCGACGCCAACCCGATCGCCAAGATCGTCACCAAGGCCAACACCAAGATCGACGAGGGTGCCGACGCAGCGTCGATGGCGTCGAAGACGGGCAACCGCTTCGCCAAGCGCTTCGGCGTCGACGGGGAGGGTTCGGACGCACTGACGACGAACCTCGTCGAGGCGGGCCTGCGCACAGCCGGCCTGAGCGGCACCGGCCACGTGCCGACCGCGATCACCAACGGCGTCATGGAGAACGCGCCGGGGCTCGCGGTGGAGCAGGGCATCAAGTACGGCTACAACAAGGGCCAGGACCCGTCCTCGTCCGAGGACCGTGCTGACGCCATGAACCGAGGATTCGAGTACGAGTGATCTTCTCGGCACCACTCGGCCCAGGCCACGTCGCCCGGCAGCACGTCTGCCGGGCCGGCGAGCAGTTGCTGTGGGCGACGTACCGGCAAACCTTCTACTACGCCGTCGACGGCCTCGACAAGCTCGGCGCACCGAGCAAGTCGCTGCTCACCCGCGGCCTGTCCGCGGTGGGCCGGGGCGCGGGCGACCTCGCGCTCACCTTCGTGGCCGGCGGCGGGGACTCCGGCGACGACAAGGCTCCCGAGGCCGATCACCTGGTCTTCGGGCCGTCCGGTGACTCGCTCGCGGTTCGTCTGCTGTCGCGGTTCGAAGCCGGCCGGCGCTCGAACCGGTTGTGGGCCTTGACGTCCACGCGGCTGGTGATCGCTCACCGGGTCGTGGCGCCTCCGCCGGAACCAGAACCGGAACCGGAACCGAAGTCCCTGCTGGGCAAGGCGATCGGGCTCGGCAAGGACATCGGCAAGATGCTCCAGGTGGACTTCCGCATGAAGTTCGGCGAGCACGTGGAGGGTGAGCCGGTCGCCGTGCCGAAGTACGAGGTGACCATGGAGATCCCGCGCGCGCAGATCGCCTCCGTCGAGTCCGGGCCAACGCTCCGGGTGGTGCTGGTGGACGGTTCGGGGTTCGAGCTCCTGGTTCCCCCTCCGGTTTCGACCCAGGACAAGATCGTCGCGAAGGAGCTGACGAAGTTCTGGTTGCGGCGCGGCGAGAACCTCGTGCTGGGTCTGCCGCCGGTCTTCGGGTACGTGGGTGGCGTCGTCGGCGGGTCGTTGCACGTGCCGTGGCAGCCGGTGAGCGAGATGCCCCCGCTGTCGCTGGACAAGCTGCGATGGCCGCTGCCCGCGCCGCCGTCACCGCAGGACTGGATCGACGACCCGACGCTCGGCTACTGGGTGGAGGGTGCTGGTGCTTCGTCGATGGCCGTGCAGTTCGCCGACCACTTCGCCTTCAGCCGCGGCAACGGGCGGCTGGCGGTGAGCGACCAGCGCGTGGCCGTGGTGTACCCGACGCATCTGTTCGAGGCCAAGCCGTCCAGCGTCTTCACGACGTTCGCGGAGATCCCGTCAAGTGCCGTGCGACTGGAACCCGTTCACGTGGGAGCAAGTCTGCCTTTCGCGTCTGTCGTGCGCTTGTCGTTCGCGGATGGGTCGCGTTTGGACATTCGTCAACCCTGAAGGGACTCCCACAGGCACAACACACTGCCCTCGCTGTCCTTGACGTACTGCGAGAACCCGAAGTCGCCGACGCGTTGCTTCTCGTTGAGCAGCACGCCGCCTGCCTGCTCGACCTTCGGCGCCACGTCGTCGATGCTCTCCACCTCGATGATGAGCACCGGCCCCTGCACGAACTCGGTGCGCGGCGAGATCCCGCCGTCGCTGTCCGCCGGGTCGACCGGCTCGCCGTCGGTGTCGACGAGCACGTACTCGAACGGCAGCTGCTGCGTCTCCCAGCCGAAGACGTTGCGGTAGAAGCTCTTCGCGCGCTGCAGGTCGTCCGCCGGCAGCTCGAACTTGACCCTGGTCATCGCGCGAGGTCCGGAACCTGGGCGACGAGGTCCTCCGGCGCCGACAACCGCCAAGCCTCGAACACCAGCTCGGCGAGCTCGTCGGGCTCGATCCCGTCGAGGTACACCACGACCCAGCCGAACCCGCCGGCCGTGAACTGCACCTCGAACACGTCCGGCCGCTCCGCCACCAGGGCCAGCTGCTCGGACAACGTCTGCTTGAGCCCGACCGTCTGCGTGCGCGGCCAGAAGTAGCCGAACACCTTGCCCCTCACCTTGAGGGTGTCGTACTGGTTGCCGGACGTGCGCTTCACCTCGGTGAGCGCGTCCACGATCTTCGTGAGCTGCTTTTCCGATGTTGCCACTGCCGACCCCCAAAGCCGAAGGCCCGAAGTATAAATCGGTCAAACCAGCCGCGGTCGCGTCAGTCGCACAACCGCCGTGACCACGCACTGCCGTTGCGTGGCCGAGTTCGGTCAAACCAGCCGCGGTCGCGTCAGTCGCACAACCGCCGTGACCACGCACTGCCGTTGCATGGCCGAGCTACGCATCCAGCTGCGCCCCCAGGTCCGCCCCCCGCGTTCCACATTTCTGCGGGAGGAAGATGACCATGGTTTCGGGACATCTACTGGACGGCGTCAGGCGCGGATCCGGACGAGGTTCACCCGTTCGAGCAGTGGGCGGCGATCAGGGCCGCGTGGGACAGCGGCTTGCTGAGGTCGTCCGGGTCGCCGTTGGTCGTGTAGTCGAGCAGGACCACGCGGGTGGAGCGGGCCAGGTCGGACAGTTGCGTTACCTGGTCCTGCAGGTGGTTCGACAGGACCCAGCGGTAGGTCGGCAGGTAGATCGAGTGGCGCGCCGTGCGGTAGTCGAGGAGGTGGTCGCCGTGCAGGCCCGCGCGGTGGCCTCGCACGGGGCCGAAGCGGCGGGTTGTGCGTTTCAGGCCCTTCATCGAGGTCACCGACAGCTTCGACGGGTCCACGTCGGTGTCGTCGAAGACCTTCAGGGCCTGCCAGACGCCCTCGACCGACGAGCTCACCACGCCTGGAGAGAAGGGGACCGGGATGTTGCCGTGCGGGTAGAACGGGCTGAAGCGCACCCACGGGTCGGGGCCGCGGGAGGTCACGTCGATGACCACTGCATCCGAAGAGGTCACCTTGCGGCGCTTGCTCGCCACTTCGATGGGCATGACCACGAGGATGGCAGGAGGGTCTGACAATTCCGGGCCCTAAGCTCGACAGCCATGGGGACGCACGACGCCATTGAGCGGCATGTCGAGGATCACTTCGGGGCGATCGAGTTCGTGTTCCACGCGGTGCCGTCGACCGGGGTGCACGTGCTGGTGGTCGGACCTAGCGAGGAACGTCCTTACCGGACGCTGGTCACCGAGGGCATGAGCGACCGGCCCATGACGGTGCCGGAGGGGGCGAATCCGTTGGCGGAGCTGATGATGGCGTTGCCGGCTGACTGGCCGATCGAGGACCTGACCAGCGATGAGTCGTGGCCGGTGCACCTGCTCAAGTACCTCGCGAGATTTCCGCACGAGAACGACACGTGGCTCGGGCCGTGGCACTTGCTGCCCAACGGAGATCCGGCCGCGCCCTACGCGCCCAGCACGGGGTTCGCGGGCATGGTGGTCACGCCGATGATCAACGTGAAGAGCGACGAGGCGCGCGAGATCGACGGCAAGATCGGGTTGCTTGCCGTCGTCCCGCTGCATCCCGCCGAGATCCGGTTGAAGGCGGACAAGGGATCACGGGCGCTCATCGAGGCGTTCGACCGTGCTGGGGTCAGCGAACTGGTTGATCCGCAAAGGCCTTCGTCGGTGTGACGCGGCTGCGTTGGGTCAGCACGACGCAGACGAGCACTACGAACGCGGTGGCCAGGGCGGGCCAGCCCACGGGTTCGCCCAGCACCAGGGCCGACCAGATCAGGGTCAGCACCGGTTGCGCCAGCTGGATCTGGCCGATCTTGGCGACGCCGCCCGCGGCCAGGCCCGCGTACCAGGCGAAGAAGCCCAGGAACATCGAGATCAGCGCCACGTAGGAGAAACTGAGCCAGACGACCGGGTCCGCACGCGAGAAGTCGGCCGTCAGCAACGAAACCGGCAGGGTCACCGGCAGCGAGACGACCAGGGCCCAGCAGATCGTGCGGGCGCCGCCCAGTTCGCGGGAGAGCGCGCCTCCCTCGGCGTATCCCAAGCCGCACAAGACAACCGCCACGAGCAGGTAGACGTCCGCGACACTCAAAGAACCCGAGAAACCGCCGCCGGTGGCCACGAAGGCGAGCACTGCCAGCAGGCCGGCGCCGCTGGACAGCCAGAACGCTAGAGGTGGGCGTTCGGAGGCTCGGACCACCGCCCAGATCGCGGTGGACATCGGCAGCACGGCGATCACCACGGCGCCGTGGGCCGAGGTTTGGGTGACCAGAGCCAGCGACGTGAAGAGCGGGAAGCCGATCACGATGCCCACAGCGACGACGACCAGACGACGGATCTGCGTTGCCGAGGGAAGCGGCGCACGCGATAACGCCAGGTACGCGACAGCCAGCACACCAGCGACGAAAGCACGCCCGAAGGCAACGAACCACGGGTCGAGTCCTGCTACTGCCAGCCGGGTTGCGGGTAGGGAGAAGCTGAAGCCCAGCACTCCCAGCGCGCCGAGTGTTACCCCCGCCGGCACGATAACGTTACTCTTGGCTCTCATGAATGAGGATAACGCAGCCGTCCGCGTTATCGAGGACCTGAGAGCAACGGCACTCGAGGGCCGCGCGGGCGATCGGATGCCGTCGGTGCGGGACCTGATGTCCAAGCACAAGGCCTCGCCCTCGACGGTGCAGCAGGCGATCCAGCACCTCGCCGCGCAAGGACTCGTCGAGGTGCGGCCAGGACGAGGCAGCTACATCGCCCAGAAAACCAAAGTCACCAACCAGGACCTGTCGTGGCAAGCGGTCGCGCTCGGCGAGGGCAGACCCGGCGAGGACCTGGTGGCGAACCTCGTCGCGGTGCCGAAGCCCGAGGTCATCCCCCTGTCCAGCGGCTACCTCGACCCGGATCTGCAGCCCACGGAGGCACTCGGTGCCGCGCTCAGCAGGGCGGCACGCAGGCCCGCCAGCTGGGGGCGGGTGCCGGTCGAGGGCAAGGAGGAGCTGCGCGCGTGGTTCGCCAAGGAGGCGGGCGGCGAGCTCAGGGCCGGTGACATGACGGTGTGCGCGGGCGCGCAGGAAGCGCTCGCGACGGTGTTCCGCGGGCTCGCGGACCGACAGGACACCGTGCTCGTCGAGTCGCCGACGTACCTCGGCGCGATCGCGGCGGCACGAGACGCCGGGCTCAAGGTCGTCCCGGTGCCGGCGGACGAGCACGGGGTCCGGCCGGATCTGCTCAAGGCAGCCTTCGAGCACACCAAAGCGAAGCTCTTCTACTGCCAGCCGTTGCACGCGAACCCGCACGGCGCGACCCTCAGCGACGAACGACGGCCCGAAGTAGCCAAGATCATCCGCGACAACGGCGCGTTCCTGATCGAGGACGACTGGGCGCGCGGGTTCACCATCGACGGCACCGCGCCGCCGACGCTCGCCGAGCAGGACACCGACGGGCACGTGGTCTACGTGCGCAGCCTGACCAAGGTGGCCGCGCCGGGTCTCAGAGTCGCCGTGATCGGGGCGCGCGGACCGGCGGGCACCAGGCTGAAGAACACCCGGTCGCGGCAGGACCTGTACGTCGCGGGGCCGTTGCAGGAGGCGGCGATCGACTTCGTGACGTCCCCGATGTGGCGCCGGCACCTGCGCACGCTCCAGCAACAGCTGCGGTCGCGCAGGGACGCCCTGGCCGGCGCGATCCACCAGCACCTGCCGGGGTTCGAGATCGCGCGGTCGACCGGCGGGCTGCACTTCTGGGTGAACTTGCCGGACGGGATCGACGACGTCGAGTTGACCTCGGCCGCGGCGGCGCGCGATGTCGTCGTGTTCCCCGGAAAGCCCTGGTTCGCGGCTGAACCGCCCGGCCACTTCCTTCGTTTGACTTACGGGGGCGCACCGGAGCACGTGCTCGTCGAAGGCGTCCGGCGGTTGAGTGGGATCGTTCGTTAACTTGACTGACTCCAGAAAACCGGGCAGGGTGTCTCTCGTGCCCACGGCTTCCGACTTCGAGCGCATGTTGCGTGGAGTGTCACTTCGGGTGACGGCTCCGCGGATAGCTGTGCTGTCCGCGGTGCACGAACACCCGCACGCCGACACGGACTCGATCATCGGTGTCGTGCGTCAGAACCTCGGCGCGGTCTCTCACCAGGCCGTGTACGACGTGCTCCGCGCACTGACCGGAGCCGGCCTGCTGAGACGCATCGAACCCCAGGGGTCGGTAGCGCGTTATGAGGCTCGCGTCGGGGACAACCACCACCATGTCGTGTGCAGATCCTGCGGCGCGATCGCCGACGTCGACTGTGCCACCGGCGCCGCGCCCTGCCTGGACGCATCCGACGACCACGGGTTCGTCATCGACGAGGCCGAGGTCATCTACTGGGGCACGTGCCCAGAGTGCACGACCGCCGCGAAAAGTTCCTGAACACCCGGAAGGATTCCCGTGTCCGACAGCACTGACGCCAAGGTGAACGAGTGCCCGGTCGCTCACAACCGGCTCAGCACCCCCAGCGAGGGCGGCAGCAACCGCGACTGGTGGCCCAACCAGCTCAACCTCCGGATCCTCCGCAAGCACCCCGTCCAGGCCAACCCCATGGGCGGTGAGTTCGACTACGCGAGTGAGTTCCTGACCGTCGACCTCGACGAGCTGGCGCGCGACGTCGACGCGGTGCTCACCGAGTCGAAGGAGTGGTGGCCCGCGGACTTCGGGCACTACGGCCCGTTCATGATCCGCATGGCCTGGCACAGCGCGGGCACCTACCGCACGCACGACGGCCGCGGTGGCGCCGGTGCGGGCATGCAGCGCTTCGCCCCGCTCAACAGCTGGCCGGACAACGGCAACCTGGACAAGGCCCGCCGTCTGCTGTGGCCGGTCAAGAAGAAGTGGGGCCGCAAGGTCTCCTGGGCCGACCTCATGATCTTCACGGGCAACCGCGCGCTGGAGACCATGGGCTTCACCACCTTCGGCTTCGCCGGTGGCCGCGCGGACGTGTGGGAGCCGGACGAGGACGTCTACTGGGGCCCGGAGACCACGTGGCTCGGCGGCGACGCGCGCTACAGCGGTGAGCGCGACCTGGAGTCCCCGCTCGCGGCGGTCCAGATGGGTCTGATCTACGTCAACCCCGAGGGCCCCAACGGCACCCCGGACCCGCTGGCCGCGGCCCGCGACATCCGCGAGACGTTCGGCCGCATGGGCATGAACGACGAGGAGACCGTCGCGCTCATCGCCGGCGGCCACACCTTCGGCAAGGCGCACGGCGCGGGCAACCCGGACCTGGTCGGCGCGGAGCCCGAGGGCGCCGCGATCGACGCGCAGGGCTTCGGCTGGATCAGCACGCACGGTTCGGGCAAGGGCCGCGACGCCATCACGTCGGGCCTCGAGGTCACGTGGACGCAGCAGCCCACCAAGTGGACGAACCTGTTCTTCAAGAACCTGTTCGCCTTCGACTGGGAGCTCACCAAGTCCCCGGCCGGCGCGCACCAGTGGAAGCCGAAGGACGGCGCCGGCGCCAACACCGTGCCGGACCCCGAGGACGGCACGCTCAACCGCACGCCGGAGATGCTGACGACGGACCTGGCGCTGCGCTTCGACCCGATCTACGAGCCGATCTCGCGCAAGTTCGCCGAGAGCCACGACGCGTTCGCCGACGCGTTCGCCCGCGCGTGGTTCAAGCTGACCCACCGCGACATGGGCCCGATCCAGCGCTACCTCGGCGCGCAGGTGCCGCAGGAGGAGCTGATCTGGCAGGACCGCCTGCCGGTCGTCGACCACGAGCTGATCGACGCCGCCGACGTGGCCGCGCTGAAGGCCAAGATCCTGGAGACCGGCCTCTCGGTCTCGCAGCTGGTCAAGACCGCGTGGGCCTCGGCCTCGTCGTTCCGCCAGAGCGACAAGCGCGGTGGCGCCAACGGTGCGCGCATCCGCCTGGAGCCGCAGCGCAACTGGGAGGTCAACGAGCCGGCCGAGCTCGCCCAGGTGCTGCGTGCGCTGGAGGGTGTGCAGGAGGCGTTCAACGCCACCGGCAAGAAGGTCTCGCTGGCCGACGTGATCGTTCTCGGCGGTGCCGCGGCGATCGAGCAGGCCGCCAAGGCCGCGGGCCACGACGTCGAGGTGCCGTTCCTCGCGGGCCGCGCCGACGCCACGCAGGAGCAGACGGACGCCGAGTCGTTCGCGGTGCTGGAGCCCGTCGTCGACGGCTTCCGCAACTTCGGTGGCAAGGCCATCCCGCTGCCGTCCGAGTACCTGCTGATCGACAAGGCCAACCTGCTCGGCCTCTCCGCGCCGGAGCTGACCGTGCTCGTCGGCGGCCTGCGCGTGCTCGGCGCGAACCACGGCGGCTCGCAGGCCGGCGTGCTCACCGCCAAGCCGGAGACGCTGACCAACGACTTCTTCGTCAACCTGCTCGACATGGAGACGGAGTGGAAGTCGGTCACCGACGACCAGGAGAACTTCGAGGGCCGCGACCGCGCCACCGGTGCCGTCCGGTGGACCGCCACGCGCAACGACCTGGTGTTCGGCTCGAACTCCGAGCTGCGCGCCGTCGCCGAGGTCTACGCGAGTGACGACGCGTCGGAGAAGTTCGCGCAGGACTTCGTCGTGGCGTGGAACAAGGTCATGAACGCGGACCGCTACGACGTCTGATCTGCTCGTTTCCCGGTACCCCAGGCCACTCCCCCGGCCTGGGGTACCTTCGTCTTCATGAGGATCTGGGGGATCGCTCTGCCTTCGCGCACGCCCGTCTCGTTCGACGTGGACGGGGACCGGTTGCGCGCTTCCGGTTCATCCACTTCGGACGGTCTGTGGCTGCTGCCGGGACTGACCGACGTGCACTCGCATCCCGGGACCGAGATGCCGGGCGACGAGTACTCGCACGAGGTGTTCCGGCGGCACATGCTCACGCATCGGGCCGCTGGTGTGCTGACCGTGCGTTCGCCAGGCTCGGCGGATCCCGTGCGGGACCGGGCCGATGACGTGGATCTGCCCCGGCTGGCTCGCAGCGGCCAGTGGCTGGCCACTCCCGGACGGTTCTTTCCCGGTGCGGGCAGGCGGATCGAGGAGGCCGAGCTTCCTTCCGCCGCGGTCGAGGAGGCCGCGTTCGGGTGGTGCAAGGTCATCGGTGACTGGATGCCCGATGATCCGCCGGTGCCGTTGGACGTGCTGACGGCGACGGTGGACGCGGTGCACGCCGCGGGTGGACGTGTCGCCGTGCACTGTCAGACCGCCGAAGGGTGCCGCAACGCCGTGCTGGCGGGCGCGGACAGCCTGGAGCACGGGATGCACCTGGATCATTCACTGCTGCCGCGGATGGCCGCGCAGGGAACGGCGCTCGTGCCCACGTTCTCCGCGTTCGCCAAGTCGATCGAGAACATCGAGAAGGCCACGGACGAGCGGCTCAAGGAGTGGATCCGCGGCGGCTGGGAACACGCGTTTCCCACCGCTCGCGCGGCTTTCGAGGCCGGCGTGACGGTGCTGGCCGGCACGGACACCTACCCGTGCGGCCAGGTCGCCGCGGAGATCTCGTGGCTGATCAAGGCGGGGCTGCCGGTGGAGGCCGCCGTGGGCGCGGGATCGTGGACCGCGCGGGAGTGGCTCGGGTTGCCGGGGCTGGTGGACGGCGGGTTCGCCGACGTCGTGGCCTACGACGAGGATCCGACCGAGAACCCCGAGGTGCTGTTGAGGCCCAAGCAGATCGTCCTGCGCGGCGAGGTGGTCGTCTGATGTTCGCGCACGGGACGTTCAACGACGCACTCGTCGAACCGGGCGAGTGGGTCGCCCGGTTTCCGCGCACGGATCTGGACGACGCACGCCGACGCGCTCAGGCGCTCCGGCTGATCGGGCAGCTGGATCTGCCTTTCGCCGTGCCACAGGTGCTGGAGGACCGGCTGGACCTGCCGCTGGGCCAGGCTCATGTGATCATCTCGTACCTGCCCGGCGAACCGTCGGACACCGCGAGCGACGAGGCCGTCCTCGAAGTCCTCGACGCGCTGGCCGCGGTCGAGCTGAACGACGAACTCGTTGCCCTGCTTGACCAACCGTTGCACCACGCGGGTGGAAGCAGAGCCCAGGACACCATCACCGAGCTCGTGTTCCCGTTGCTCACCGACGACGAACGCGTTCAGGCGAAGGAAGTTCTCCAACGCTACGGAGACCTCCCCGCCGCAACAGGCTTCGTGCACGGCGACCTCGCGCCCGTGAACCTGCGCTGGCACAACGGAAAAGTCAGCGGGATCATCGACTGGGACTTCGCCTGCGCCGGCGATCCCGCACTCGACGCGGCCGCGTTCGCCAACTACGGCTGGCCTCTGGTGAAGCGAGTCAGGCCCGAGCTGTACGAACGCGCCTGCACACACGCCGCGATGTTCCCGCTGACCGGCGCGGTGTCCGTCATCGCGCAGGGCGGCGATCCGGAGAAGTTCCTCGCCTGGTTCCGCCGCCGGTGCGCGGTGCGCGAACACCCGCCTGGCGCAGCCGCGTGACGACGAAGAGCACGACGGCGACGGCGACGACCGCGAGCACGAGCTTCTGGAAGATCCCCGCGTAGGCCTCGACGCGGTGCCAGTTCTCCCCCAGCAGGTAACCGGCGCCCACGAACACCGTGTTCCAGATCAGGCTGCCCGCCGTCGTCAACGCGAGGAACTTCGGGAAGTTCATGCGTTCCACGCCCGCCGGCAGCGAGATGAAGCTGCGGAACAACGGCACCATCCGGCCGAAGAACACCGCTTTCGTGCCGTGGCGGGTGAACCAGGCCTCCGTCCTGTCGAAGTCGGTGACGCGCACCAGCGGGATGCGTGCCACCAGGCGGCGCGTGCGGGAGCGGCCGAGGAGCACGCCCGCGAGGTAGACGATCACGGCGCCGGCCACCGAGCCGAACGTGGTCCAGAAGAGGGCCTCCGGCAACGTGAAGACGCCCCTGCTCGCGGAGAAGCCGGCCAGCGGCAACACCAGTTCGCTCGGAATCGGCGGGAACAGGTTGTCCAGGCCCACGACCACGGCGGCGCCCACGCCTCCGAGCGACTCCATGAGATCGACTGCCCATTCGGCCAGCATTGGTTTCCCCTTGTACGACGGTGAAATCGGTCGTGATCGACGCTAGGAAGAGCGGCACGGCAAGACCACGCGGACGGCCTCACGAAGGAATGCGGGAAACCGCAATGCTGTGGATCCGAACGGCCAGTACGGTGACGGGCGTGGACCGGGAACAGCAGCTCAGCGCAGTGGTGCGCGACTGGTTCCGGTCGTTCACCGGGCTGCTGGCCGGGACCCTGACGATCCCGCTGGACTTCGTGGCCGCGGTCCTCGGCGTCAAAGCCGTCGAGGTGACCGAGCTCGAACTGCGGAGAATCGCCCGGTACGGCACGGCCGCGCACGCCGATCCGTTGACGAAGAGCCGCTGCCGGCGCTATCTCGGCGTGCGGTGGCTCGTGGGCTGGCTGGGTGCCGGCGTCGTGCTGATGCTGCTGCTCTACCTCTCCACGGCGCTGTCGATGGTGTCGGCGTGGCTGTTCGACACCAGGTGGGCGCTGGTCAGCGACGACGACGTGGTCGACACGAAGCTGATCGCGATCGCCACGCTGCCGGGCGCACTGCTCATCTTCGTCACGCTGGCCGGGGTGACCGGAGTGGCGGCGCTCGACCGGTGGCTCGCGACCACCATGCTCGGACGCAGCCAGCAAACCCTGTTGCGCCAACGGGTCGCGGAGCTCACCAGCACGCGGGCCGAGGTGATCGAGGCGATCGACGACGAGCGCAGGCGCATCGAACGCGACCTGCACGACGGTGTCCAGCAGCGGCTCGTCGCGCTCGGCATGCTGATCGGCAGGGCCCGGCGGGCCAAGAGCGACGAGCAACTGCAAGACCTGCTGGGCCAGGCGAACGACACCGCGGGCGCCGCCATGGACGAACTGCGCGAGGTCGCCACGCGCGTCTACCCGGCGGTGCTCGACGATTCGGGCCTGAACGTGGCGCTCGAGGTGCTGGCGGAACGATCGAGCGTCCGCGTGGAGCTCAGCAACGGCCTGCGGGAGTCACCGGGACCGGCGCTGGAGACGGTGATCTACTTCGTGGTGTCCGAAGCCGTCACCAACGCGGCCAAGCACGCCGATCCGTCGCTCGTCGAAATCTCGGTGGCACAAGGGGAAAAGGCCATCACGGTCGTGGTGCGGGACGACGGCGCCGGCGACGCGGATCCGGCGGGCTCCGGGCTGTCCGGCCTCGCGAGGAGGGTGAAGGCGGTGGACGGCGAGTTCGAGGTGACCAGCCCGCCGGGCGGTCCCACCACGATCCGGGCGAGGATGCCGTGCGGGTGATCCTGGCCGAGGACTCGACGCTGCTGCGCGAGGGCCTGATCCGGTTGCTCGCCGAGGAAGGCCACGACGTCGTCGCCGCGGTCGGCACCGCGCCGGAACTGGTCGAGGCCACCGCACGGCACCGGCCGGACGTCGTGGTCACCGACGTCCGGATGCCGCCGAGCCACAAGGACGACGGCCTGCGCGCCGCCCTGGAGATCCGCGCACGGTGGCCGGACGTCAGCGTTCTCGTGCTCTCCCAGTACGTCGAGAACCGCTACGCCACCGAGCTGATCACCGGTACCGGCGGCAACGTCGGCTACCTGCTCAAGGACCGCGTGGCCCAGGTGGACGAGTTCCTGGAGGCGCTGGAGCGGGTCGCGTCGGGTGGCGCGGCGTTCGATCCCGAGGTCGTCCGCCGTCTGCTCACCAGGACGTCCCACCCGCTCGACGCGCTGACCAAGCGGGAGAAGGACGTTCTCGGACTGATGGCGCAGGGCCTCACGAACGCACGCCTCTCCGAGACCCTGCACATCTCGCTGAGCTCCACCGAGAAGCACATCAACTCGATCTTCGACAAGCTCGGCCTCAACGGCGAGGCTGGGATGAGCCGGCGGGTGCTGGCCGTGGTCCGCTACCTCAGCAGCTGACCACCGAATGCGAATTGAGAAGGAATGAATCAGAACGGTGAATGCGGACTTCACCCGGACGGAGGAGCTGATCACTATGATGAGTGAGTGCCCCTGAGTCGTCGATCCCCTGCGCTGCTCGCTGCACTCGTGCTGCTCGGCGCGGTGACGGCGTGCACCAGCACCGCGGTCGGCGACCCCGAAGGCACCACCACGAACTCGCATCCGCCCACGTCAGAGCACGTCCCGGAGCCTGCGCCGCCGCAGCGCAACTACGTCAAGCTCACCACGGAGAACGGGCGGCAGAGCCCCGGCACCGTGGTTCTGGGCGGCGAGGACGCGGTCTACAACTACGCGCCGGCCGTGATGCTCGAAAACGGCAAGGTCCGCACGTGGTGGTGCAGCCAGATGGGCAGCGCCAAGCCGAACGGCGACGACATCCTCTACAGCGAGGGTCCCACCGCGGACGGCCCGTTCAGCACGGCGCGCGCGGTGTTCTCGGGCAGCGGCAGCAGCTTCGACGCGATGCACACGTGCGATCCGTCACTGATCAAGCTCGGCGACACGTATTACATGTATTACACCGGCGCCTCGCGGGACAACCACGCGAACGGCAGCTCGGTCGGCGTCGCGACCAGCAAGGACGGCCTGAGCTGGACGCGGGCCAACAACGGTCAGTCGATCATCGCCCCGGCCGGCGACATCATCCGCGAGAACACCTACGGAGCCGGCCAGCAGTCCGCGATCTACCTCGACGGCTGGATCTACCTGCTCTTCACCGACACCACCGGGTACTCGGCGGCGTCGAACGGCGCCGGCCAGTTCGTCCTGCGGTCGAAGGACCCGCTGTTCGCGAGCGGCATCGAGGCGCTGGGCCCGCAGGGCTTCAAGCCGGTCGAGAACGGGAACCGCCCCAGGACCCGCTCGGTCGTCGAGGCCTACAGCTCGGACTGGATGTGGATCGAGGCGGCCTCGGCGTTCGCGATCGCCCACGAGACCGTCGGCGGCACCACCATCACGTTCTGGAACAAGGAGTTCACCCGGCACCCGTACGAGGCCGTGGTGATCCCCGGACCGTGGACCGAGGGCCCCGGCCTGATCCGCACCCCCGAGGGCCACGCGGCGATCAACACCACCGATCCGTGCGAGCGCGTGGGCATCGACGTCCTGCGCTCCACCGCCAAGGACGGCTCCGGCGCCCCCACGAACATCCACCACTTCGGCCTCGACGCGCTCGGCCTCCAGGGCTGCGCGACGGTGGCGGAGGCCAGAGTGCTCGACGGCTTCTCGATGCCCTCGCCCGAACGCACGTCGGACGTCGTGTCCGGAGGCAAGATCGTCCGGTTCGAACGCGGCTCGGTCGCGGCGAAGTACGCTACCGGCATGCTGGCCAGACGCCCGAAGATCGCCGACTCGCTGAAGGTCGCGGTCCGCGTCCCGGCAGGGGTTCCGGCGGTCCGCAACCCCGCCCGCCAGCTCGGTTTCCTGGTCAACAACAAGCTGATGGTCATGAACGGGCTCGAGGCCGCCGACCTCAACTCCTCCGACGTCACCCTCGTGACCCAGGAGGAATGGGACCGGTTCGAGCGGCTGACCACCTGAGCAGATGACGACCCTCGAACGACCGCGCGCGCTCGCGGACGACGTGATCCCGCTGCCCTCCGAACCTCCGCACGAACGAGCGTGGTTCGGCATGGCGGCCTCGTTCGTGGCCGCGGTGGCGTTCCTGCTGCTCATCCCGGCCGGCTGGGCGCGCCTCGACCACCTGTGGGCCGAGGACGGCGCCCGGTTCGCGGTCGACGCGCTGCGCTCCCCCGCGCTGGACAACCTGATCACCCCGTACGGCGGCTACCTGCACACGTTGCCGCGGATCGTCGCCGAACTGGTGGCGTTGCTGCCGATCGAGCAGACCGCCGCCGGGTTCGCGATCGCCGCGGCGATGCTGCGGGCCCTGGTCGCGCTGATCGCCTTCGCGGGGTCCAAGGCATACCTGAAGTCGACGCCGATGCGGTTCGCACTGGCAGCGCTCGTGATCGTGTTGCCCGCGGGCAACTCCGAGACGTTGAACAACATGTCGAACCTGCACTGGTTCCTGCTCTACGGCGCCTTCTGGGCGTTGTTGTGGCGGGGTGCCCCGCGCGTGCCGGTCGCGATCTTCGTGTTCCTCGCCGCCGTGTCCAGCCCGCTGGTCTTCATCCTGGCGCCGATCGCGCTCGTGCGGCTCTTCCAGGCGCGCAAGGAGGTGCCGATCGCGTTCCTCGCCGGGCTGGTCGTGCAGGCCGTGGCGATGGTGTTCGCGAGCAGGACGCCGTACTCGCACGACGAGGTCGACCCGGTGCAGGTGCTGCTGGCGAGCCTGCTGCGGGTGCCGGTGGTGGCGTTCACCGGGTCCGAGCGGGTCAGCCAGTTCTACCCGGCGCACGGCAACCTGGTGATCCTGCTGGCGCTGCTGCTCGCGGCCGTCCCGATGGCGGCGGGTCTCCGGTTCGGCGACCGCGCCGGACGGACGCTGGTGCTGGTCTCGGCCGCGTACAGCGTGATCGTCATCGTCGCGTGCCTGGTGCTGAACTGGTCGCACGTGCTGCAGGTGCAGGGCCCCGAGGTCGTGATGGCCGGGCAGCGCTACAGCATCGCGCCGTGCCTGTTCCTGTTCACCGCGATCTTCGTCGGCCTCGACGCGACGCCGGCGAAGACCTGGGAACGCGCGGTGGTCGGCGCGAGCCGCTACCTGGTCGGAATCGCCGTGGTGGTCAGCGTCTTCGCGCACCTGCAGGTGCCGAGGACCGTGCTGCGCGGCGTTCCGTGGGACGAGAGCCTCGCGAAGGCTCGTGCCGAGTGCGCGGCGGGAGCGGCGGAAGCACGGCTGGAGCATGAGCCGAAGGACTGGTTCTTCGTCCTGCCGTGCCACTCAGTGGGCTGAGAAGAGGCGCTCGAATGCGCCTTCTGCTCCACTCGAAGCGTGACGGTTGACGACTGGTTGACGCGGTTCGAGTCCGCGCTGAAGGCCCGTGACGCCGAGGCCGTGGCCGCCCTGTTCGCACCCGAGAGCTACTGGCGCGACCTCGTGGCGTTCACCTGGAACATCAAGACGGCCGAGGGGCGCGACGAGATCGCGGGGCTCGCCAAGGCCTGCGACGTCGGGCCGTCCGGGTTCCGCGTCACCGAACCACCGGTCGAGACGGACGGCGTCACCGAGGCGTGGCTCGAGTTCGAGACGTCCGCCGGCCGCGGCAAAGGCCATCTGCGGCTCACCGGCGAGGGCGCCTACACGTTGCTCACGACGCTGGAAGAGCTGAAGGGCTTCGAGGAACGGCGCCCTGTCTACGCCGCTCAGGAACCCCTGCAAGACCCGTACGTCGTGGTGATCGGTGGCGGGCAGGGCGGCATCGCGCTCGGCGCCCGGCTGCGGCAGCTCGGCGTCCCCGCGGTCGTGCTGGAACGCAACGACCGCGCGGGCGACTCGTGGCGCAAGCGCTACAAGACGCTGACGCTGCACGACCCCGTCTGGTACGACCACCTGCCGTACCTGCCGTTCCCGGACAACTGGCCGGTCTTCTCGCACAAGGACAAGATCGCCGACTGGCTGGAGATGTACACGCGGGTCATGGAGATCCCGTACTGGACCCGGTCCGAGGTCACCGCCGTCTCGTACGACGACGGCTGGACCGTGACGGTCAACCGCGACGGCGAAACCGTGCAACTGCACCCCGCACATGTCGTGTTCGCGACCGGCATCGCGGGAAGGCCTCAGGTTCCGGACTTCCCCGGCGCCGACGAGTTCGAGGGCGAGCAACACCACTCGTCGCAGCACCCCGGCCCGGACGCGTACGCGGGACGCAAGGTCGTGGTGGTCGGCTCCAACACCTCGGCGCACGACATCTGCGCGGCACTGGTCGCGCACGAGGCGGACGTGACGATGGTGCAGCGGTCGTCGACGCACGTGATCAAGTCCGAGACGTTGCTGGACCTCGGGCTCGGCGACCTCTACTCGGAACGGGCGCTCGCGGCGGGTGTCACGACCGAACGCGCGGACACGATCTTCGCCTCGCTGCCCTACCGCGTCCTGCCGTCGCTCCAACTCCCCGTGCAGGAGCAGGTCCGGGAACGCGACGCCGAGTTCTACGAACGGCTGGAGCAGGCGGGTTTCTCGCACGACTGGGGCGACGACGGCACCGGCCTCGTCATGAAGTTCCTGCGCCGGGGCTCGGGCTACTACATCGACGTGGGCGCGTCCGACCTCGTCGTGAACGGGTCGATCAAGCTCGCGCACGGCCAGGTCGTGAAGCTGACGCGCGATGCCGTGGTGCTCGACGACGGCCGCTCGTTGGAAGCTGATCTCGTCGTGTACGCGACCGGGTACGGGTCGATGAACGGGTTCGTCGCCGACCTCGCCGGCGAGGAGATGGCGGCACGGGTCGGGAAGGTGTGGGGCATCGGCTCGGACACCTACCTCGATCCGGGGCCGTGGGAGGGCGAGCAGCGCAACATGTGGAAGCCCACCCAGCAGCCGGGGCTGTGGTTCCACGGCGGAAACCTCGCCCAGTCGCGATATTTCTCGCACTACCTCGCGGTGCAGCTCAAGGCACGTTTCGAAGGTCTGGAGACGCCGGTTTTCGGGCTCCAGGAGGTGCACCACGCGAGGTAGCTGTCGAAAACGGCGTCGCTCGTTCGACGGTTGGGCATGACGAACTCAACGGCAAAGACCCGCAACCTCGACCAGTACGGCAACGCCGCGCTCCCGTGGAGCCTGGCGGAGGACCTGCTCGCCCAGGAGTCCGCGTCGGCGGACGTGCCGTTCTTCCTGAACACCGTGCGTCCCGACGGACGTCCGCACTCGGTCGGCATCGGCGCCGTCTGGTTCGAGGACGCCCTGCACTTCGTGAGCGGGCCGGGTACCCGCAAGTCGCGCAACATCGCGGAGAACCCGGCCTGCACGGTGTCGGTGCGGCTCACGGGGATGGACCTCGTGCTGGAGGGCGACGCTGTTCGCGTCACCGACGAGTCCACTTTGGACCGAATCGCGGCGAGGTACCGCGAGTCCGGCTGGCCCGCCGAACGGGAGGGGCAGGCGTTCACCGCTCCTTACACCGCACCGAGTGGCGGCCCGCCGCCCTGGTACGTCTACCGGGTCACGCTGACCGCGGCGCACGCCGTGGCGACCGCGGGTCCGGGTGGCGCTACCCGATGGACGTTCTGACGAAGTCCCTGAAAGTGCGGGCGGGCTTGCCCGTCACGTCCAGAACCGTTGTGGTGACCCGGTTTTCCGCGCCGTGCCGGATGTCCTCGTCGAGCTGGGCGAGGACTTCGGCGAACTCGCGCGGCAAGCCCGCCGCCAACCGTGCGGCCATCTCGGCGGTGCTGACCGAACGGTGCCGGACCGGGCGGCCGGTCACCTCGGTGATGATCGCGGCGGCGTCGGCGTAGCTCAGCGCCTCCGGACCGGTGATCAGGTGATCCGTGTTGTGCGGCAACGGATCCGTGAGAGCCCGCGCGGCCACGGCGGCGATGTCGGCGGCGTCGATGAAGCCGACCTTGCCGTCACCGGTGCCCGTGACGATCTCGCCGTCGCGGACACCCGCCGCCACCGGATGGTCGCCGGTGAAGTTCTGCATGAACCACGACGGCCGCAGCACCGCCCACTCCGGCAGCGCCCTGACCAGGGCGGGGAGAGCGCCCATCCCCGTGGCGCTCTCCCCGACCGCGGACGAGCTCAGCAGTACCACTCGCCGCACGAGCCGCGCTCGAGCGAGGAAAGACTCGACCACCGGAGCCGGGTCGGCAACTCCAACCGGCGGGATCAGGTAAACCCGGTCGACACCGTCCAGGGCGGCGTCGAACGTCGAAGGGTCGTCCCAGTCGAACCGGACGTGGTCGTCCAGAACCGGTTTCCTGGTGCCGACGCGGGCATCGGGGAGAAGGTTCGCCAGCAGGCTGCCCGTTGTCCCGGTACCGCCGATGACCAGCACGTTCACGACAGCTCCTGCACGTAGAGCGGGTTCCAGTAGTCGCGGTAGGAGACGATCTCGCCGTCGTTCACGGTGATCACGGCGATGTACGAGAACCGGTACGGCTTGCCCGAAGCGACCACGACCCCCTCGGCGTCGAACTCCACGACGACCACGTCCGGGTCGACGCTCTGGTGCACGACCTGCTTCGGAAATCCGTGGATGTCCAGCAGCTTCGGGTAGTCGCGCAGGTACTCCTCGATCGCCGCGCGCCCCTCCAGCCGCGACGGGTAGCCGGGTGGAGCGAAGGGGAACTCCATCACCCCGTCGACGGCCCACAGACCCGCGAACCCGGTCATGTCCTTGTCCAGCAGCAGTTGCAACGCCCGTTCGACGAGTGTCATGCAGCCCTCCGAGAAATGGACGAGACGGTACCGTCCCGTCCTTCACGTTAGGCGGGACGGGACCGTCTCGTCCAGTCCTATGATGTGCGTCATGACCAAGCGCACCCCGACCGGCGCCGCCGTCCTGCAGCCGCAGGTGACGCAGGCCATCACCGACGCCGTGCTCGACGAGCTCGCGGAACACGGCTACGGCCGGCTGTCGATGGAGGCCGTGGCCAAGCGCGCGGAGGTCGGCAAGAGCGCGTTGTACCGGCGCTGGCCGTCCAAACAGGACATGGTGGTCGCGGCCCTGTCCGAGTTCTCCGTGCCACTGGCCGAAGTTCCGGACACCGGGTCACTCCGGGGCGACCTGCTGGCGACCGTGCAGGCCGTGCACGACTGGCTGACCCACCCGCGGTTCGCGACGATCCTGCCGGATCTCACCGCCGAAGCCGTCCGGAATCCGGCGCTGGCCGAGGCGATCGCGGCCACCATCGGCGAACCCCGGCGCGCGCTCGGTGCCATCACGCTGCAGCGAGCGGTCGAACGTGGTGAGCTGCCAACGGATTTCGACGTCGACATCGCACTCGACCTGGTCGCCGCGCCCGTCTACTGGCGGCTGTCGGTGCGCCGGGCGGCTGTCGAACCCGACTACCTCGAACGGCTCGTCGACCACCTGATGCGCGCGCTTCAGTGCTGATAAGTCGGATAGTCGACATATCCCCGAGGAGTCTGGAACCAGGTGTCGCGGTCGGTGCCGACGAGCGGCAGACCGAGCCGGAACCGTTCGACCAGATCGGGATTGCCCAGGTACGCGCGGCCGTAGCTGATCAGATCGGCACCGTTGGCGAGCCAGCGCTCCCCCTGCTCCCGAGTGCTCTCGTGCGGGCCGATCTGGCCGCCGGGGTTGAGGATGAACGCGGACGGCCACGCCTTGCGCAACCCCATCAGCATCTCGTCGTCAGTGGTCGCGAGCACGTGGATGTAAGCCATGTCCGGCAACGCTTTCAGCAACTCCCCGTACAGCTCGGGCATCTCACCTTCAACGATGTCCTGGACTTCGCCGCCAGGTGAGAGCCGGATGCCGACGCGCTCGGCTCCGATGGCGTCCACCGCCGCCTCGACCGCCTCGACGGCGAACCGGATCCGCCCGCTGATCGAACCGCCGTACCCGTCGGTGCGCTGATTCGCGTTGGAGGACAAGAACTGCTGGATCAGGTACCCGTTGGCGCCGTGCAGCTCGACCCCGTCGAACCCGGCCTCGACGGCGTACCTGGCAGCGTCGCCGAACGCCTGCGCTTGATCGCGAACCTCGTTCAACGACAACGCGCGAGGCACCGGAGCAGGCACGACACCGGCCGCGGTGAACACCTCCGTGCGAGCCGCGATCGCCGACGGGGCAACGGGATGGTGACCGGCGACGTCGGGGTGACCGATGCGGCCACCGTGCATGAGCTGGGCGAAGATCCGGCCTCCGTTGGCGTGCACGGCATCCGTGACCACCCGCCACGCCTCGACCTGCGAGGCGTTGTGGATGCCGGGCATGAACGGACCGGCCTGGCCGACCGCGTTGGGGTGCACGCCTTCGGTGACGATCAGCCCGGCGGTGGCGCGTTGGGCGTAGTAGGTGGCTGTCTCGGCGACGGGCGACCCGTCCACGGCTCGTGCGCGGGTCATCGGCGCCATGACCAGACGGTTCGGCAGGGTCAGGTTTCCGAGTCGGTAGCTGGTGAGAAGCATGAGAGCTACGCTAGGAACCTGACATTGACGTCAGAGGTAGCTTTTGTGGCGGAGGTCTCATGCGCATCGGCGAGCTGGCGACGAAGACGGGCGTGAGCGTGCGCGCGTTGCGCTACTACGAGGAGCAGGGGCTTCTCGCGTCCGAACGCAGTGCGAGCGGGCAACGGCACTATCCAGACCAGGCAGCGGACCGCGTGCGGCTGATCCAGCAGCTCTACGCGGCCGGGATCTCCAGCGCGGCGATCCTGGAGATGCTGCCGTGCGTGGTGACCGGCGTGGCGTCCCCGCAGGTGCTGTCGAAGCTGCGCGGCCACAGGTCGTCGGTCGTCAAGCAGATCGAGGATCTTCAGGACACGTTGCGGCAGCTCGACTCGGTGCTCGCCGGTGCGGTGAAGTCGCACGAGTCCGGAGTGCCCTGCACTAGTCCGTGATGGACACCAGGCCCGCGCGGTGGGCGAGCACCACTGCCTGCACCCGGTCGCGCAGGTCCAGCTTCGCCAGGATCCGCGACACGTACGTCTTCACCGTCTCGGTCGTGATCACCAGCGCCTCGGCGATCTCCGCGTTCGAGAGCCCAGCTGCGATCTGTTCCAGAACTTCCAGCTCGCGGCGGGTCAGCGCGCGCACGATCTCGTCCCGTCGTGAACGGCTCTCCGCCGGGCGCAACCGATCCGCGAACCTGCCGATCAACGCGCGGGTCACGGCCGGGGCGAGCAACGCCTCGCCGCGGGCGATCGTGCGCACGCCGTTGATCAGCTCCAGCGGCGGCGAGTCCTTGAGCAGGAACCCGGCGGCCCCCGCCTTCAGCGCCTCGTAGACGTACTCGTCGACGTTGAACGTGGTGACCACGAGGATCTTCGCCGGGTTCGCGGCGCCGGGACCGGCGAGCCGCCTGGTCGCCTCGATCCCGTCCAGCACGGGCATCCGGACGTCCATCACGATCACGTCCGGGAGCAGCCGCCCGGCGATCTCCACGGCATCCCTGCCGTTCTCCGCCTCGGCCACGACCTCCATGTCCGGCTGCGCGTTGAAGATCGTCGCGTAACCCGCGCGTACCAGCGCCTGGTCCTCGCAGACCATCACCCTGATCACACCGGAATCCTCGCCCACACCCGGAATCCTGCCCGATGCGGTCCTGCCTCGAACCGGCCGCCCGCCGTCCGCACCCGTTCCCGCAGGCCGCTCAGGCCACGTCCATCCGACTGTGCACCGGCCGGGGAAGCGGTGACCACCTCGATCTCGACGTGGCCGGACCCGTGCCGCACGAGAACCGTCGTGGGCTGTCCCGCCGCGTGCTTCAGCGCGTTGGTCAGCGCCTCCTGCACCACGCGGTACGCCGCCAGGTCGAGGGCACGCGGCGCGCCCTCCTCGGTCAGCTCGACCGGCTGACCGGCGAGACGGGCCTGCTCGACCAGGTCCGCGACCTCGCCCGCGGCCGGGGTGCGGCCGTGCTCGCCGGTCGCCTCCAGCACGCCGAGCAGGTGCCGCAGCTCGCTCAACGCCCGCCGGCCGGTGCTGCTGATCGCGGCCAGCCCGGCGGTGTCCTTCTCCGGCACGAACTGGGCCGCGTCCGCCTGCACCACCATGGCCGTCACGTGGTGGGTGACCACGTCGTGCAGCTCACGGGCGATCCGCGCCCGTTCCGCACTCTCGGCCTGCGCACGCCGCCGCCGCACCTGATCACCCACGAACCACATCCCCGCGAGCGCGAGACCGAACAACACGAAGTCCTGCAGCCGGTTCGGCGAGCCCAGCAGGTGCAGCACGACCGCCAGCACCACATAGCCCGCCACCGCTTCCCACGGCCTTCTGCCGCGCACACCCACGGTGTAGAGAGCGACGTACAGCGCAAGGCTCGCGAACACCGGCGGGTACGAAAGCGCTTGGTAG
Source organism: Lentzea sp. NPDC051838 (assembly GCF_040681245.1). NCBI lineage: Bacteria > Bacillati > Actinomycetota > Actinomycetes > Pseudonocardiales > Pseudonocardiaceae > Lentzea > Lentzea sp. NPDC051838. The sequence continues at coordinate 129,933 of NZ_JBFAYI010000005.1, read as the reverse complement.
GCAACGAATGCGAGTCCTACCACCACGAGACACAGCCTCGGCCACTTCGTTCGCACGGCCAGAGGGACGGACAAAGCCACGACGAGCACGACCGCGAGCCAGTCCGCCGGCCGTTCGGGCAGATCGCCGATCTCCACGGCGACAGCGGACATGCCCGGCACGAACGACAGCAGCAGGAACGCCGCCGCGAGCGCCACGTCCTTTCCGGACACCATCAGACGAGCTTAGGGCGACGCAGCATCCACACCGCGATCCCCAGCCCCAGCAGCACCGGGACCACCGACGCCTCGATCCCGAAGCCGCCACCGGTCAGGAACGCGGGCCCGGACACCTCGGTGGTGAACCAGCCGGGCATCGCGAACCCGGAGACCGGGATGCCGAGCAGCGCGACGACCGTGTTCCACGCCCAGTGCAGGCCGGCGACGAACCAGATGTTGCGCCGCCACAGGAAAGCCGCGCCCAGCAACATCCCGGCCTCGCAGGCGATGGCGATCGAGCTCCACACCGTGGCGCTGGGGTTGGTGAGGTGCATGAAGCCGAACAGCGCCGACGTGATCCCCAGGGCGGCCCACTTGCCGAGCCACTTCTCCAGGGCCTGCAACAACAACCCGCGGAACATCAGCTCCTCGGCCACTGCGGCGCCCAGTGCCGTCGCGGCCGCGCTGAAGAACACCCCGAGGAACTCCCCGGACCCGCTGAACGAGTACCCGCCGAACAACGCGATCACCAGTGCGGCGAACAGCACGAACCCCGCCCCGACCGCTGAGCCGCGGGCCCATTCCCGGCCGGCACCGGCACGGGCGATCTCGGGTGCCGGACGCTTCGCGATGTACTTCGTCACCGCCCAGTACACGACGACCGAGGCCACCGCGCCGATGACAGCCGTCACCGGGCCAAGTGCCGTCAGGGCCGAAACCGCGCCTACTCCGACAAGTCCGGCCACCAGCCAGATCACAGTCCTCATGGGTGAGAACGGTAGGAACTGACCGGTGGCCGCGAATCACCGCGGGGAAGGCGATTCCTGTAGCTCTTGAGAGGGATCAGATCGTCGCGGTGTCGATCACGAACCGGTAGCGCACGTCGCTCGACTGCACGCGGTCGTACGCGGTGTTGATCTGGTCCGCGCCGATCAGCTCGATCTCCGCGCCCAGGCCGTGCTCGGCGCAGAAGTCCAGCATCTCCTGGGTCTCCGCGATGCCACCGATCATCGAGCCCGCCAGCGTCTTGCGGCCGACGATCAGGCCGAAGAGGTTGATCGAAATCGGCTCCTCGGGTGCGCCGACGTTGACCAGCGCGCCCTCGGTCTTGAGCAGCCCGATGTACTTCGTGAAGTCGAGCGGCGCGGACACCGTGGAGACGATCAGGTCGAACGTCCCGGCCAGCTCGGCGAACGTCGCCGGGTCGTCGGTGGCGCGGTAGTCGTGGGCGCCGAGCTTGAGGCCGTCGTCCTTCTTGCGCAACGACTGCGACAGCACGGTCACCTCGGCGCCGAGCGCGACGGCGATCTTGACGCCCATGTGCCCGAGCCCGCCGAGGCCGACGATCGCGACCTTCTTGCCGGGACCCGCGTTCCAGCGCTTCAACGGCGAGTACAGCGTGATGCCCGCGCACAGCAGCGGCGCCGCGACGTCGAGCGGCAGCGAGTCCGGGATCCGCACCGCGTAGTTCTCGTCGACCACGATCTGCTTCGAGTAGCCGCCGTAGGTGACGTCGCCGTTCTTGTCGACGGCGTTGTAGGTCTGGACATTGCCCTTGGCGCAGTACTGCTCCAGGCCGCGCAGGCAGTAGTCGCACTCGCGGCACGAGTCGACGAAGCAGCCGACACCGACCCGGTCGCCGACGGCGTACTTGGTGACCTCGGACCCGACCTCGGTGACCACGCCGGCGATCTCGTGGCCGGGGACCATCGGGAAGATCGCCTCGCCCCAGCCCTCGTTGACCTGGTGGATGTCGGAGTGGCAGATGCCCGCGAACTTGATGTCGATCAGGACGTCGTGCGCGCCGACCGCGCGACGCTCGATGGTGGTGCGCTCCAGCGGTGCCTTGGGTGCGGGAGCGGCGTAGGCAGCGACGGTGCTCATCAGGGTTTCTCCTCGGTTTCGTCGTGTCACCGAGAACACTGGTCGCGTTGTGCGTACACACCCAGCCACCTGGTTTTCGTACGTCTGCTGTGCCTACTAATGGCAGTAGCAGGCACGTTGTGGCCGGTCCGGGGATACTCGGAGCCATGACCGTCGATCCGCGCACCGAGCTGAGCGAGTTCCTGCGCAGCCGTCGAGCGCGGCTGTCACCCGACGACGTGGGGCTGCCCCGCTACGGCCGGACCCGCCGCGTGCCGGGCCTGCGCCGGGAGGAGCTGGCGCAGCTCGCGGGCGTCTCGGTCGCCTACTACACGCGGCTGGAGCAGGGCAACGGCCGCAACGTCTCGGACGAGGTGATCGACTCGATCGCGCGTGCGTTGCAGCTCAACGAGGCCGAGCACACCTACCTGCGCAACCTGACGCACTGTCCGTACGGCGGCAAGAAGAAGAAAACCGCTCGTTCGCAGGTGCGCCCAGCGCTGCAGCATCTGCTCGACAGCGTCGGCGTGCCCGCGTACGTCGGTGGGCGTCGCTCGGACGTACTCGCGTGGAACCCGATGGCCGCGGCGCTGTTCGGGGACTGGAGCCAGCTGCAGCCGCGCGAACGCAACTGGGCCAGGTTCATCTTCCTGCAGCCCTCCTACCAGGAGCTCTTCGTCAACTGGGAGACCAAGGCGGCGGACGTCGTCGGGTTCCTGCGGATGGACGCTGCCTGTTACCCGAACGACCCGGAGCTCACCGCGCTGATCGGCGAGCTGTCGGTGAAGAGCGAGATGTTCCGCCAGCTGTGGGCCAAGCACGACGTCAAGGAGAAGAGCTTCGGCGTCAAGTACCTCAAGCACCCGCTCGTGGGCGAGATGACGCTGCAGTACGAGTCGCTGAGGATGCCCAGCGAGCCGGACCTGTTCTTCACGACGTACCACGCGGAGCCCGGCAGCCCGTCCGCCGAGGCGTTGCAGCTGCTCGCGAGCTGGGGCACCGACGCGACCCGCGCCGGGGTCTCTGTTAAGACTGAGGCATGAGGACGCCGCGTCTGGAGATCGAGTACTGCACCCAGTGCCGCTGGCTGCTGCGGGCGGGATGGACCGCGCAGGAGCTGCTGACCACGTTCACGACCGAGCTGGGCGAGGTGGCGCTGATCCCCGGCACCGGTGGCGTGTTCGACGTGCGGCTCGACGGCGAGACGGTGTGGTCGCGCAAGGAGCAGGAAGGCTTCCCGGACCTCGCGGTGCTCAAGCAGCTGGTGCGCGACCGGGTGGCGCCGGAGAAGTCGTTGGGCCACACCGATCGCAAGTCACAGAGCTGACCTCGCCGTCATCGCGCCCATGGCGACCACCGCCTGACGCCTGCTCGCCAGCCTGCTGAGCGACGCCATCAGCCGGTTCGTCCGCCCGACCGCGACGCTCGGCGGCGGGTTGCGCCGGTCCAGCGTCCGCAACGCCGTTCGCACCACCAGTTCCGGCGTGTGCATCCGGGCGCCGGCCGCCGCTTCCTCGCCCGCCACGTCGAAGAACTCGGTGCGCGTCGCGCCCGGTGAGAGCGCGAGCACCTTGAGGCCGCTGCGGCGGTGTTCCTGCCACAACGCCTCGGTGAAGCTCAGCACGAACGCCTTGGCCGCGCCGTACACCGCCATCCTCGGCACGGGCGTGTACGCGGCCATGCTCGCGACGTTGATCAGCACGCCCCTGGCCTCGACCAGCTCGTCCACGAACGTCTTCGTCAGATCGACCACGGCCGAGATGTCGAGCGCGATCTCGGTGCGCAGCCGTTCGGCGTCCTCTCCGGCGAACGGGCCGAACGTGCCGAAGCCGGCGTTGTTGATCAGGCCGGTGAGCTTGGTCCCGCGCGCCCGTAGCTCTTTCGCGAGTGCTTCCGCAGCTCCGGGCTCGGTCAGATCGCACGGCAGCACCGTCACCTCGACGTCCTTCAGTTCGGCCGCGAGCGCCTCCAGCCGGTCCGTCCTCCGCGCGACGAGTACCAGGTCAGAGCCCCTTCTCGCGAGCTCACGGGCGAACTGGGCACCGATCCCGGCGCTGGCTCCGGTGATCAGGATCCGCGCACCTCGGTAGTCGATTGTCACTTCGAGTCCTCCTTGGCATCGAGTGCCAAGTTAGCATCGAATGCCTTCGTGGCGTCAAGGCGCTAGGGTGGGCACGTGTCAGATCGCCTGTGGGACCGCACCCGCCGCCGCGTCCAGGAAGAGGTCGTGGACGCCGCGCTGACGTTGTTCCTGGAGCACGGCTTCGAGGAGACGACGGTCGACCAGGTGGTGGCCGCGGCCGGGATCTCGCGGCGGTCCTTCTTCCGCTACTTCGGCACGAAGGAGGACATCGTCTTCGGCGACCTCGCCGAGCAGGGGCCGGTGATCCTCGAAGCGTTGCGGGAACGCCCCGACGACGAACCGATCTGGGACGCGCTGGCACACGCGTTCGGTGTGCTGAGCACGCGGATGAGCCCGGAGCGCGGGGTGGCGATCGGCCGGCTGGTCACGACCAGTTCCGCGTTGCGTGCCGCGCATCTGGAGAAACATCTGCGCTGGCAACAGGTTTTGGCGCCCGAGGTGGAACGCAGGGTGGACACCGGGGGCGCGCCGCCGGGCCTCGTCGGTGAGGCGATCGTGGCCACCGCGCTGGCGTGCCTCGACGCGGCCACCACCGCGTGGCTGCACCAGGGCGGCGGTGACCTCGCCGAGCTTCAGCGGCTGACCGGGGTGGCCCTCACCGCTGTCCGAAGTGGATGATCAGCCGACACCCGACGAGAGCCGCGCGTTCTCGGCGGCCTGCGTGACGGTCGAGCCGACACCGCTGAAGAACACGGTCGGCTTGGAGCAGGAACCCTTCACCTGGTAGCCACCGGAAACGGCGCGCACGAGATCGTGCGTGCAGTGCCTCCCCGGTGCGATCTCCTTGAGCAGCCGGGCCTCCCGCGCCGCGTCCGTCAGCGTCGTACCGTACGCGCTGACGAACGAGGTCGGTTGAGCACAGGACAGCTTCACCTCGAAGCCGCCGGGGGCGCCGCGGCTGAGGTCGCCGCTGCACAACGGTCCCCCGTTGTTCTGGAACTGCCGCAGCAACAAGCCTTCCCGGTTCGCGTCGCCGGTCGTGCTGCCGTACCCGTCGATGAACGCGGTCGGCTTCGAGCAGGACATCTTGACGACGAAGCCTCCGGGCGTCCCCCGCGTGAGGTTCACGGAGCACGGTCCGGCCGCACTCGCCGGTTCGACCGCGACCACCGTGCCACCCAAGGCGAGTAGCACACCTAACAGGGTTGTTCGCATTTCGGTTCTCCCCCTTCGGTTTTCTTCAACCTTTCGTGGCCAACGGCCAGCGTCAATCGCACGTCGGCTCGTATCGTGTGGGCCGTGCATCCGAACCAGGGTTGGCAACCGCAGCAGCCACCACCGGGCTGGAGCCCGCGGCCGAGCGTCGCGCCCGCCTTCCTCGCGGGCGGGCTGTGGCTGCTGGTGGCCGTGCTGTGCTTCGTGCTGGCAGCGCTGAACTCCGAAGACGGCAAGGGCGTCGCGCAGACACCCGAGGCCGCCGTCGCGCTGCTCGGCCTGGCGTTCGGGCGCGGCGTCATCGGCAACGGCGACCCGGCGATCGTCGCCACCTACGTCGCGGGCGGAGTGGTGCTGCTGCTGACCGCTCTGCTGATGGCCCGGCTCGGTTTCGCGCGCTGGATCCTCGCCGGGCTCGGCTTCCTCGTGTCCGCCTACTACGTCTTCGCCGTCATCCGGCTGGCGGTCAACCACGGCGGCACGCTGATCATCGTGCCCGGCATCGCGCTGCTGCTGTGGCTCGCCGCGTCGATGGTGGCGGTGATCCCGCCGGTCGGGAAGGCGATGCGGTGAGCTACCGCTTCACGCCCCGGTACTACGAGATCGACGGCCAGGGCGTCATGTTCTTCATGTGGTACCTGGGCCACGTGGACGAGGCGGTCGACGCCTTCTTCGCCGACCGCGGCCTGCCGCACAGCACGTGGCCCAGCAACGGTTTCGACGCCCACGCGGTGCACGTGGACGTGGACTTCAGCTCCGGCGTCCGGCGGCACGACACGATCGAGGTGCTGCTGCGCCCGTCCCGCATCGGGGGCAAGAGCTTCACGCTCGGCTTCGAGTTCCACCGCGACGGAGAGCTCGTCTGCCGGGGCAGCGTGGTCTACGCGACGGTGTCCACGGAGGGCCACGGCACGATCGCGCTGCCGGACGTCCTGGTCAAGGCACTCGGGGACGTCCGGCAGCGCACCTGATCAGGCGCAGGTCCAGGTCGCCGGAACCCACTTGCCCGCGGCCGACTTGCGCTGACCGGCGAGGTCGTTGTTCTCCTGCACGGCGCGGACGCGTTCACCGACGGCGAGCTCACCGAGGTAGTCGGCGCCGCGCCAGACCTTCACGGTGGACCCACCGGTCTTCTCGGTCCAGGTCGCCAGCTGACCCGCGGTGTTCACGCCGATCGGCGTCGGGCTGGTCACCTCGTAGCGCTGCACGGCCACACCGGTCGCGACGTCCCACCGGTACACGGCGTGGTAGTCGCCGAACTTCTTGCCGAGCGCCTGGCCCGCCATGACCCTGCGGATGTTGAGGTTGGGCGAGCTCTCCAGGTCCGCACGGGTGCCGTCCGGGTTCACGACGTAGCCCTTCTCGGTCACCACGCGCCCGGCGTCGTCGATGCCCCTGGCCACGTCCTCGGCGACGACCTTGAAGGTGCCCGGCTCGCTGCGCGGCCACACGACCGCGCGATAGGGCGGCCAGGCGCTGGAGACGGCGGTGCCGACCACGTCGCCCGCCTCGTTGATGCCGTCCGCCGACGTGCCGTTGTCCGCGAACGACGGCGCCGGCAGGTTCTGGAAGGTGCCGTCGCGGTACACGAACGGCGTGCGGGTTCGCCCGTCCCAGCCGACGAGCTCCCCGTTGCCGTTGGCGCCCTGGAGCACGATCTGGGTCGTGATCGGCGCGTTCACCGCGACGGACGTGCCGTTCTGCCACAGCAGCAGCTCACCCGAGGGCGCCTGACCCGCCAGATAGCCGTTCGGCGCCGCGTACAGCGCCTGGCCCGAAGTGACTCCGGCGGGCAGCGGCAGTTCCGACGGCGTCCAGGTGCAGAGGTCCTGCGCCTGTGCCGGTACGGCCGGTGCCAGCAGTGACAGGAGCGCAGCGCAAATCAAGGTCGTACGACGCATGTGAATCCCCCGGTGTCGATCTGATCCCCCAGTGCAGGGGGATTCTCACACGCGCGCGTCCACCTGGGAATCAGTCCGTTCGTATGAAGCCTTTGGACACCATCCAGTCCCTCGCGACCGCGCCCGCGTCCTTGCCCTCCACGTCGACCTGACGGCACAGCTCGATCATCTGGTCGTTGGTCAGCGCGCGGCTCACGGTCTCCAGCGGGCCGCGGACCTGCGGATAGCGCTCCAGGAACTCCGCACGCACGGTCGGGGCCACGTTGTACTGCGGGAAAGCCTTCTTGTCGTCGTCGAGGACACGGAGCTTCTGCGCGGCGATCCGGCCGTCGGTGGTGAAGACCTCGCCGACCGGGCAGGTTCCACCGGCGACGGCCGAGTAGATCGTGCCGATGCCGAAGTTCTTCACCTCGGTGGTCGGGAAGCCGTAGGTGCGTTGCGCCGCCGGGAAACCGTCCTGGCGGCTGGTGAACTCCGTCTCCAGGCAGAACACCGCCTGGTCCGGGTTCTGCTGCAGGAACGCGGCGAGGTCCGAGGTCGTCTTCAGGCCGTGCTGTTCGCCGTACGCCTCGGTGACGGCGAACGCGTACTGGTCGTTGAGCGGGGAGTAGGCGAGCCACTCGACGCCGAACTGTTCCAGGTCCGCCTTCTTCGTCGCGTCGTACTGCGCCTGTTCCCCGCCGGGCACCGGAAGCTCGTTGCCCTGGTAGTTGATCCAGCCGGTGCCGGTGTACTCCCAGGTGACGTCGACCTCGCTGTTGAGCAGCGCCTGCCGGGCTGTCTGCGAGCCCTTGAGGTCGGTCAGGTCGACGACGTCCGCACCGGCCGCGGACAACGCCATCTCGGCCATGTACCCGAGCAGGATGTTCTCGGTGAAGTCCTTGGACCCCACGGTGATCTCGACGCCCTTGAGCGACTGGTCCGACTGGATGGAACCCGGGAAAACCTTGTAGGGCAAGGCAGTGTTGACGTCGAGGCCACATCCGGCCAGAAGCAGCAGGGACAAGAGAAGTACGCGTTTCATCGCAACCCCTTGGGGCCGAACCACTGCTCGATCACCGCGCCCGCCCAGTCGACCAGCAGCGCGAGTCCCGCCGCCAGCGCGGAACCGGTGACCAGGACCTTCATCAGGTTCAGCTTGTAGCCGGTGTCGATCAGCAACCCGAACCCGCCCGCGTTGACGAACAACCCGAACGTCGCCGTGCCGACAGCGAGCACCAGCGACGTGCGCAGGCCCGCGAGGATCAGCGGTGTCGCCAACGGGAACTCGACCCGCCACAGCACACCGGACGCCGACATGCCGATGCCGCGCCCCGCGTCCACAAGAGACGGGTCAACCTGCTGCAGGCCGACGATCGTGTTGCGCAGCACGGGAAGCAGCGAGTAGAACGCGAGCGGCAGCGCGGCCACCCACAACCCGCCCGAGGCTCCGGTGAGCAGGAACCACAGCACCAGCACACCCAGCGCGGGCGCGGCCTGGCCGACGTTCGCGACCGCCAGGAACACCGGGGCGAGCCACCGCGCCCACGGCCTGGTCGCCACGACACCGGCCGGAACCGCGACCAGCACGACGATCGCGGTCACCACGATCGTCATCAGCAGGTGGTCGCCCAGCGCCGTCAGCAACGACGTCGCGTTGAGCGTGCTCTTCTCCGTGGCCGTCAGCTCGCCCGAGAACACCCACGCCAGCACACCGCCGACGATCAGCAGCACCGCCGCCGGCTGCGCCCAGAACCGGATCTTCTCGGCCGTCATGCGGTGGCCCGCAACCGTTGCACGACCTCGGTGACCGTCGTGAGGTCGAGCGTGCCGACGTACTCGCCGCGGCTGCCGGTGACGACCGCGCGCCCGCCCTCGTTGACCATCGCCTCCAGCGCGTCCCGCAGCGTCGACTGCAACGTCACCGAGTCCTGCACCGGCCGTCCGACGCCGGCGAGTGACCTGGCGCTGCGCAGCTCGTTCTGGTGCACCCATCGCGACGGCCGGTCGCGCTCGTCCAGCACCAGCACGAATTTCTCACCCTTGAGCTCCACTGTGGACGGATCGGAGGAGACCTTCGCGGTCACCGCCTGACCCAGCTCGACGTCGCGAACCCTCATCAATGTCAACGCTTTCAGCGACGCGCCGGCACCGACGAACCCGGCCACCGTGTCGTCCGCGGGGTTGGCCAGGATCGCGTCGGGCGTGTCGTACTGCAGGATCGTCGACCGGTCGCCGAGCACCGCGATCCTGTCGCCGAGCTTCACCGCCTCGTCGAAGTCGTGCGTGACGAACACGATCGTCTTGTGCAGCTCGCCCTGCAGTCTCAGCAACTCGTCCTGCAGGTGCCCGCGCGTGATCGGGTCGACCGCTCCGAACGGCTCGTCCATCAGCAGCACCGGCGGATCCGCGGCCAGCGCCCGCGCGACCCCGACCCGTTGCTGCTGGCCGCCGGAAAGCTGACGGGGGAAGCGATCCGCGAACTCGCCGGGGTCGAGCCCGACGAGGTCCATCATCTCCTCGACCCTGGCGGAGATCTTCTTCTTGTCCCAGCCCAGCAACCCCGGCACCACACCGATGTTCTGCGCGACCGTGAAGTGCGGGAACAACCCGGCCTGCTGGATCGCGTACCCGACACGCCGACGCAGGTCGTCCGGGTCGATCTTCAGCGCGTCCTCGCCGCCGATCGTGATGGTGCCCGAGGTCGGCTCGATCAACCGGTTGATCATCCGCATGGTCGTGGTCTTGCCGCACCCGGACGGCCCGACGAACACCACGATCTGCACGGCCGGCACGACCATCGAGAAGTCCTCGACCGCCGCCGCCTTCTGCCCCGGATACCGCTTGGTGACGTGGTCGAGCCTGATCTCACTGCCTTTTTCAGCCACGTACACCCCTAGAGACGGTGAATCGCTGCACCAGCACGTAAATCCCGTCCAGCAGCAACGCGAGGATCACCACGCCGACGGTGCCGGTGATGGCCTGGTTCAGCGAGTTGGCGCTGCCGGCGTTCGCGAGCCCGGAGAACACCTCGGAACCGAGCCCAGGCCCTTTCGCGTACGCCGCGATGACCGCGATACCCATCAGCATCTGCGTCGCGACGCGCATTCCGGCCAGAATCGCCGGCCACGCCAGCCGCAACTCAACTCGCGTGAGCACCCCGAATCTGCCCATCCCAATCCCTCTCGCGGCATCGCTCACCGCCGGGTCGACACCCGCCAGTCCGACGATCGTGTTGCGCACGATCGGAAGCAGCGCGTAAAGCACCAAAGCGACCACCGTCGTGTCCGCGCCCAGGCCGAACACCGGAATCAACAACGCCAGCAGCGCGAACGAAGGAACTGTCAGAATCGTGCTCGCCAGGGCTGTGGCCAGCGCGGATCCGACCGGACTGCGGTAGACGGCCACGCCGATCACCACACCGATCACGGCGGCCAGAACCGTGCATTGCACGACGGCACTCACGTGCAACAACGCCTGCAATGACAGCCGGTCCCAGCGATCGGCCACGTACTCCAGCACGTTCATCTGCTCGACCAAACCCCATTGCGGATGATCCGGCAACCATTCGCCTCCGAAGCACCTCGTTTCGCGGCGAAATTCCGGAGCTGTCAGAACTGAAAGAACGAGTGGCCGCGTGAGGTCTGCCAGATCGCGAACGCCAGCAGCCCGGCGTAGGCGAATGCGGCGAGTCCGACGAGCCGCGCGCGCTTTCGTTCCTCGACCCGCCGCAACGCGAATACGACGAGCAACAGCACCTGGATCCCGTGCAGGCCGATGAAGTGCGGCACCCGGAAGTCGCCGCCGCCGACATCGTGCCCTTGGTACATCACGATTTCGCGGCCGTTGGCGTCGACGACCGTGCGCTGGTGGATCTCGGTGGCCATCCAGTACACCGGCACGATCATGCCGACGGTGGCGAACGACAGTCCCCATCGGACAGCCCGCATCAGCGCCCTGTCACCGCCGCGTTGGAACAGCACCAACGTCACGATCGCGAGCTGCAGCAGGAACAACGCCGCCACGCCGTTGGTGAAGATCTGGGTGGCGAGCAGGGTGATCGGGTCGGTCGAGGTGTTGAAGTGGCTGAACGTGCCGCGCGCGGCCTGCAGCGTGATCGCCGCGACCTCGGCGAACGCGGCCACCGCGAACAGCGTGCCCATCCACCACCCGGTCCTGCGGGCGCGGGTGAGCGTGCCGATCAGCCACGACAGCGTTCCGGAGTAGACGGCGAACGCGAGGCCGAACTTCAGCGGCTTGAGCCAGAGCGGTTCGCCCAGCAGCGTGCGGTCGTCGGCGAAGATCCCGACCGCGGACCACAGCGCGAGTCCGAGCATGAGCAGGGTGTTGACCAGGAGTGGGCGGTGCCAGTTCGTGAACATGTCGGCAATGCTCGAAGGCTGACGCACCGTCAAGGTCAAGCCCGCAGAATGAGACCGTGCTGACGATCAAGCGACTGGCCGAGTACGTCGGCGTCACGGTGCGGGCGGTGCGCCACTACCACCAGACCGGCCTGCTCCCCGAACCCGAGCGCGACGCGTCCGGCTACCGGCGCTACCCCGCCCAGGCCGTCGTCGACCTGATCCGCATCAGGACGCTGACCGCCGCCGGGGTCCCGCTGACCCGCGTGCACGAGCTGATGCGCGCCGACCCCGCCGAGTTCGCCGCGGCGATCGACGAGATCAACCAGGGGCTCGCGAAACAGATCGAGGAGCTGCGGCAACGTCAGTCGGGTGTCGCGGCTTTGCAGGCAGGTGACCGGATGTTCCTGCCCGCCGAGATCACGGACTACCTGGACCGGCTGCGCGAGCTCGGCGTCAGCGAGCGCGGTGTGCGGTTCGAACGCGACGGGTGGATCGTGCTGGCCGCGAGCTACCCGGACCAGGTTCCGCGGTGGATCGCGCAGAAGCAGGAGCAACTGGCGGACCCTGACTTCCGCCAGTTCTACGTCACCTACGACCAGGCCCACGACTGGGATCCGGCCGACCCACGCCTGCACGACCTGGCCGACGTGATGGCGGCCAGACTCCGTCAAGAAGCTGCGCAGACCGTCCACGAGGTCCTGTCCGCCGACGAGAAGTCGCTGCTGGGTCAGCACGTCCGCGACTTCTCGCCGGCGTGGATCAGGCTCGATGAACTGGTACGTCAGCGCACCACGTCGTAGACCAGCTTCTGGATGCCGTTCGAGTACGACTCGCTCTCGACGACCTTCAGCTGCTGCTTGTCCTTGTCGGTCTGGCTGAACAGCCGCTTGCCGGCGCCGAGCAGCACCGGGAACACCAGCAGGTGGTAGCGGTCGATCAGGCCGGCGTCGGACAGGTTGCGGTTGAGCGTCGCGCTGCCGTGGATGGAGATCGGGCCGCCGTCGGTCTCCTTCAGCGCGGCCACGTCGTCCAAAGACCGCAGGATCGTGATGTCACCCCAGTTGTCGACGAGCTGGTCGTCCTTCAGCGTGCTGGAGACGACGTACTTCGGCATCACGTTGTACTTCGGGAAGTAGTCGAGCGTCGGCCACACCGGCGAGAACGCCTCGTAGCTGATGCGGCCCATCATCATGGCCGCGGCCTCGTCCTGCTCACGGCCCTTGAGCTCGTAGGCGGCCTCGTCGAACTCGATGTCCTTGAAGGTCCAGCCGGAGCTGCGGTGACCGGGCTCGCCGCCGGGGGCTTCGACGACGCCGTCGAGCGAGACGAACGCGGTGGCGATCAGGGTGCGCATCGGAGTTCTCCTTGGGCTGTTCTGACGTGCTGTCATCAGTGCGTCGAACGGGAGATGCCCGGAATCGACATCTCGCGCCAGGAAATCTTCCGACATCGGTTTCGACGGCGCTGGACACCCCACCGCGTCCAGCGCCGTCGCGACCTCAGCGCCGCACTGGACCAGGCCAGCCGTTTGCACGCATCTTGCTCCCCCTCCTCGAACGCCCGGCATCACTCGGGCACGTCGAGGAGTCTGCCGATCTTCGGGCGCCCCTACATGCGGGTGGACCCCTCAATTAACGGGCGGGCGTACCGGATGAGGTCGGCCCTGGAGGCCTGGCCGGTGCGAACGCGCAGGCTGGCGACGTGCCGCTCGACGGTTCTCGGGGACAGGAACAACCGTTCCGCGATCTCCGCGTTGCCGAACCGTTCCACGACGAGCCGCAGCACCTCGTACTCGCGCACCGTGACACCGGCCTTGCGCAGCTCGGCCGGAACCGTGCCGTGGTCGCGCCGCCGTCGTTGCTGAGGCGCGCCGGCTTCCCTCAACACCGCACGGCACGCGGCGGCGGCCGGCACGTCGAACCGGTGGAAGTGCTCCTCGGCCTCGCGCAGCCACTCCAAGGGCTCGCCCCAGCCGTCCTGGAGTGCTGCCGGGCCCGCGAGCCGCAGCCCGAGGTAGCGCGGGAGGCCGAGGCCGGTGCTGAGCTCGAGCGCTTCCCGGGCTGCCGCGTCCGCCTTGGTGACCTGGCCGTCGCGGCCGTGCAGAATCGCGCGGCTCCAGGCGAAGTACGTGCGGTGCTGCCGGACCTGGGAGAGGTGCGAGTCCGCGAGCCTGTCGTACTCCTGCCAGTTCGCGAGCCCGTGAGCGACCCTGACCAGCAGCCGCGGGCCCTGGTAGAACGTGCCGCGCAGGATCCGCGGCTCCGTCACCTCGCCCTCGATCGCGTCGAACTCGGCGAGCGCGCGGTCGTACTGCTCCTCCATCAGCGCGCAGACCGCCGAGCTGTACGCCCAGATCTCCTCGGAACCGCCGTGCTCGCGCAGCTGCTGCAACGCGTGGTCCGTCGCCTTGCGGTTGCCGTGCATGGACGCGATGCCCGCCTCGATGGCGATCGCGAGCGCGCTCAACGCGTGCAGGCCCAGCTTGTCCGCGGCCTGTTTCGCCTGGGCGCCGTGTTCCGCGGCCTTGTCGTACTCGCCGAGCACGATGTAGGTCCCGCCGAGGTGCAGATCGGCGGCGATCATGATCACGATGGCACCGGCGTTCTCGGCCGCGCGCCTGGCCGCGAGCAACGCTTCGGGGTCACCGGTGAGGTACTTGTCCGTGATTCCCAGCTCCAGCAACGCCCTGAGCCGCCACGCCGCGAGCCCGTGCTGTTCCGCGACCTGCAGCCAGCGCTGGATGTGCTGCCGGGCCTCGGCGAGATCCTGCCCGCGCGTGCACCGGGTGAGCACTTCGAGGGCTTCGCAGACGATCTCCGGAGTGCCCGTCGCCGCCGCGCGTTCGGCGAGCTCACGGGCCTTGGGCAGGAGGTCGAGCTGGTTGAGTCCGAGCAGGAGCGTGGCCTTGACGACGTCGACGGCCGCGCAGGTCTCCTTGGTGGTCGCGATCAGGTCGAGCCCGCGTTCCCACTCCCCCGCGACGGCCGCGACCCTCGCCTGCGCCAGCCGGACCACGGCTCTTCGTTCCGGGTCGGCCTTGGACGCGGTGAGCGCCTGCTGAAGCCGTTCTCCCAACGCGAAAGCCCGCGCACCGTTGTCCGCGGGTACGACCACCGCGGCCAGTGGGAGAACGGCGGCGAGCGCGTCGAGGAGGTCCGCGGCGAGGTCCGGGTCGTCGCTTTGGAGTGCCTGGCCGCGTTCGAGGAGCTCTATCGCGGTACCGAACCTGCCCAGCGCGGCCGCGTGCCGTCCCGCCTCGACGAGACGGCCGACGGCCTTCCGGTTGTCGCCGCCCGCCGCCCACAGCTCCGCGATGAGCTCCAACTCGGTGGGACGCAAGGACTCCGTGGTCTCGGCAGCGGTGCGGGCCAGCGCGGCTCTCGCTGTCGGCGTCATGCGGTCGCGGATCGCGTCGGCGGTCAGCGCGTGCCGGAACTTGTGGCCGTCGACCAGCTGCGCGCGTTCGGCCTGGTGCACCAGCTCCGCCGCGTTGTCCAGTCCTGTCATGGCTTTCACGACGTCGAACGGAAACGTGCTGCCGAAGATCGCGGCGGCTTCGAGCAGCGCGACACAACCGGGTTCGAGCGCGTCGACCCGCGCGAGGGTGGCCGCCGCGACCGTGGGCGGCACTCCGGCCTGCAGGTCGGTGTTCAGCAGCTCCTCGACCACGAACGGCACGCCGTCCGCGATCTCGGTGAGCTTCTGCAGGACTTGGTGGGGTGCGGGCTCACCGAGGCACTGACGTGCGAGTTCAGCGACTTCCTCGTCCTTCAACCCGGTCAACCTGATGACTCCCGCGACCCGGCGCGCCGCTGCCGCGTCAGCTACGCGGTGAGCACCGTCGGGATGCGGCCGCAACGTTGCCAGCAGCAGGACGGGTTCGTCGGCGAGGTTGTCGAGCAGGTAGTCCACGACGGCGAGCGTCTCGTCGTCCGCGTCGTGCAGATCCTCAAGCAGGAGAACGGTTTTCTCGGCCGTGAGCAGTCTTAGGACCGCTTCGGCCCTGACCACGGCCGGATCCGGCACGCCGGCGGGCGCGTCCGGAGTCATCCTGAGCAACACGGGCAGATAAGCACCGAGCTGCTGCTCGTCCGGCACTGTCTTGCGAAAGGCCGACAGAACCGCCTCGCACAGCGCCCGCAGCGGCACGGCACGACTGGCCCGCCCCCTGAGCACGCGGAACCCGCGCCGCGAGGCATGTCCGGCGATCTCCGACGCGAGCCGCGACTTGCCGATTCCCGGTTCCCCCACCAGGAACGCCGCACCACCGCGACGTTGCTCGGCCCGTACCACCGCGGCCCGCAGTGCTGATGTCTCCTCGCTCCGGCCCACCAGCACGGGGGACGTGTACTGCATGGCCCCGAACTTACTCGCTCTTGAACCAGTCCCAGCCGAAGCGTCGGACCACGATCAGCAACCCGAGAACCACCATCGCCGCGTATGCCGTGATGCGCAGCGCGTCCGGCATCTCCACGTAGTTCAGCGCGAACCAGCTCTTCGACCCACCAGCGAGGTTGTTGATCAACCCGCCCCCACCCTGCACCAGCAGGATCAACGCGATCAGCTCCATGGCATCCCCCAGATCAGTACGAACGTATTGATTTGAAGACTAGCGCGTTGCTGTGGTCAAATCAATGCGAACGTCTCGGAAAGGGGATGCGAGTGCGGGGTCTCGGTGCCGCTCACGACGAACGCAGGGCGGCGATCCTGGAGGCGGTGTTCGCGATCGTCGACGCCGAAGGCACCCACCAGGTCAGCATCCGCCGCGTCGCCGAGCGGGCCGGCGTCTCGGTGGGCCGCGTGCAGCACTACTTCCCCAGCAAGGACGAGCTGCTCAGCGCTGCCTTCACCGCGATCAACGACCGCGGCACGGCCCGCGTCCAAGCCCGGCTGGCCGACGCGTCGTCCCCTCTCGAAGCGGTGCTGACCGAGCTGATCCCCGAATCCGAGGAGGATCGACGGCTGTTCCGCGTGGCGCAGGCGTTCGAAACGCACGCGCTGACGAACTCCGTGCTGTCGTTGAGCTTGAAGGAGAGCTACGACGACCTGCTGGGCCTGCTCGCCGCTCTGGGCGGAGGTCCCGAGCTCCTCGCCCTCGCGCTCGGCCTCGCCAACCTGACCCTCACCGGCAACCTCACCGCCGCGCAGGCCCGCGCCATCATCCGATCAGGAATCGAGAAGCGCGGTTGAGAGCCCGCTCCTACGGTTGTCCACAACGACGACCTGGGAGGACGACATGAGCGGCAGCAGGGGAATCCGGAAGTTCCACCGCCTGGTCAGCATGGTCTTCATGGCCACCGTGGTCTTCACGGCCGTGGCGCTGACCGTGGACAACTCCGTGATCTGGGTGTCCTACGTCCCGTTGCTGCCGCTCTTCGTGCTGATGGGCACCGGCGTCTACATGTGGTTCCTGCCGTCGCTCGCCCGCCGCCGCGCCCGCCGCGCCGCCGCCTGACCGTACGCTGGCGCTATGGGGGACAACGAAAACGCGCCGCAGGTCTTCACGAACAGATTCGGGGACGCGGGCATCCCCGCCCGCGACTCGTGCACGTGCCTCGCGCGCCCGTACCGGACCATCGGCTTCCACGCCGAACGTCAGGACACGACGGCGCCCGGCTGGGTGCGGCTGCTGGAGCTGATCGACGAGGCGGCCGCGGACGGCCGGACGTTGTTCAAGCCCCTCGCGGAGATGAGTGCCGAGGAACGCAGGCAGGTCATCACCCTGCCGGCCACGATCGCGAAACTGACCGCCGTCGAACACTTCGTGCTCTACGGCTCGAACCTGGTGCGCATCCCGCCGGAGATCGGCGCCATGACGAACCTGACGCTCTTCGAGCCGTACACCTCGTACCGGCTGCACTGGTTCCCCTACGAGATCACCCGCTGCGCCAAGCTCGCCGACAGCACCGTGAGCACCCGCGCCCTCTACGGCAACTACAAGTACCGGCCACCGTTCCCCGCCACCTCCGACAGCGCCGACAGCACGGACGGCGACGTGCGCGGCTGCAGCGTGTGCGACGGCCCGGTCACCCGCCTGCACCAGGTGTGGATCACCTTGGCGGTCGGCACCGACTACCTGCCGCTGCTCGTCAACGCCTGCTCCGCGGACTGCGTGGCCGCGCTGCCACCGCCGGCGAAGGGGTACGCGCCGACCCCGCACACAGGCGGCTCGCAGGGTTGACCTTGCACCAAGGTGCAGGGTCCACAGTGATCGTCATGAACACAGACGTGGCCCGGTGGGGCAAAGCCGGAGCCCTGTACGACCTGGTGGCCACTGCCGCCTTCCTCACGCCGTGGACCGGCGGCGCGATGCTGAGCCTGCTAGGCACACCCACGTCCGACTCCACTCTGATGTTCGCCACGCTGTTCGGCACGGTGGTGGTGATGTGGTCGATCGCGCGGTGGCGCAAGCCCGAACCGTTGCTCATCGCCATCGACACCGTCGGCCGAGCCCTGTTCAGCCTTTGGTTCGCGTGGGCTCTGTGGCACGGCCAGACGCCCGCCATCGCGCTCTTCCTGGCGCTGGAGCTGTTCTGGGGCGCGGCCCAGCTGCGCGCGCTGGTCCGGAGGTAGTTTCCGGTGGTGCGCATATCCGAACTGGCCCGCGCCGCCGGGGTGGGCATCAGCACCGTGCGGTTCTACGAGCGCCGCGGTCTCGTCACGCCCACCGCCCGCGGCCACGGCGGTTACCGGCACTACGACCAGGAGGCGTTGCGGCGGTTGAAGTTCATCCGCCGCGCCCAGGTGCTCGGTTTCACCCTGGCCGAGGTCGACCAGATCCTGGCCGTGTCCGGGGCCAACACCAACGATCTCGGCGAGGTGATCACCGAGAAGGTCGCGGAGATCGAGCAACGCCAGCGCGACCTCGAACGGGTGCGCCTGGCGTTGCTGGACGTCGCCGCCAACGGTGTGCGGGAGCAGTGCCCGATCATCGCGGCACTGGACTGATCCGCGAGCGCACCGCGTCGGCGTGCGGGTGGCCGAGATCGTCCAGAATCTCCAGCGCCTCCTTCCACGCCACCCCGGCCGCGTGCGCGTCACCGGCCGCGAGATGGCTGTCTCCCAGGTGAATCAGCACGTCGGCGGTCCAGTAGTGGTCTCCGAGCGACCGGAACACGTCGAGAGATCGTTGGTAGCACTCGATCGCCTCGCGGTGGTCGCCCCGGTGGTGGTGGATGTAGCCGAGGCTGTCCCACGTCGACGCCTGCCCGTCGAGATCGTCGGGCTCCAGCAAGCCGAGGGCCGCCTCGCACGACGTCAGCGCCTTCTCGAAGTCGCCGAGCAACGCCTGGTACCACCCCACGGTGTTGAGCGAGCCCGCCTGCCCGCGCCGGTGACCGGCCGCCGCGTACAGGTCCAAGGCTTGCGAGGCGTGGTGCAACGCCTGGTCGTGGCGGCCTCGCCGTTCGCACACGTACGCGAGCTCGCGATGGGTCAGCGCCTGCCCGACGGGTTCACCGGAGACGTCGAGCGACCGCTGCAGATGCGTGTGCGCCTCCTCGAGGTCGTTCAGCTGCGTGCTCGCCCGAGCCAGGTACCGGTGGGCGTGGCTCTGCGCCAGCGGATCCGCGAGGCGCACCGCGGCGGCCAGCGCGACCTGGCCGACGGCGGCGAGATCGCTCCAGTGGCCACGGCGTTCCAGGAACTCCGCCAACGCCCAGGCGAGGTGCCGGGCGTGCGTGTCGAGACCGGTGGCACCCGCGTGTTCGACGGCGGCGAGCAGCACGTGGTGTTCGGCGGTGAACCAGTCCAGGGCCTGCGCGAAGTCGGTCAGCTTCTCCGGACGCACGCCGGCGTGGGGCGACGGCGGGATGATCACGTCACGGGTCGGGCTCAGCAACCGGGTCGCGGCGTGCGCGGTGTGCACGTAGTGATCGTGCAGCCTTCCATTGGTGGCAAAGCGTTCGTCGTCGGAGTCGTGCAGCGACGCCTGTTCGGTCGCATAGGCGCGCAACAGGTCGTGGAACACGTATCGGCCGGGCTGGTGTTCTGTCAGCAGATGCGCTCGGGTCAGCTCGGCGAGCAACGGCCGCACCTGCGCGTCACCGCACAAACTCGCCGCCGCCGCAAGGGAAACGTCAGGGCCGGGATGCAGGCCGAGCAACCGGAACAGGCGCGCCGGAGCGGGTGCCAGTGCGTGGTACGACCAGGAGAACACCGCGCGCACGTCGGTCGCCGAGTCGCCGCCGTCGAACGGGTCGAGCCCGCCGCGCAGCTCGGCGGCGATGGCGCGCAACGGAAAGCTCGTGCAGGCAACGCGGGCCGCGACAATCGTCAACGCGATCGGCAACCCCGCGCACCGCCTGATGATCTCGTCGGCCACGTCGGGTTCGGCCCGCAGCCGATCCAGCCCGAGGCGGTCGACGAGCAGGTCGTGAGCCTCCCCTGTGGACAGCAGATCCAGCGCCAATGGATACGCGCCGTGCGTGGCGACGAGTCCCGCCAACCGGTTCCGGCTCGTCACCAGCACCAGGCACCCAGGACTGCCCGGCAGCAGCGGCCGGATCTGGTCCGCGTCACGGGCGTTGTCGAGCAGGACGAGCACGCGCTTGTCCGCCAACGCACTGCGGAAGAGGCTGGCCTGGGCGTCGAGACTCGCGGGGATGCGCTGCGGGTCGATGCCGAGCGCGTCGAGGAACGCGCGCACCGCCTCGCCGGGCGCCATCACCGCGCCGCTGGGGTCGAACCCGCGCAGGTTGACGTAGAGCTGTCCGTCCGGAAACCGTTCCGCCACCCGGTGCGCCCAGTGCACCGCCAGCGCGGTCTTGCCGACACCCGCCGTGCCGGACAGGACGATCGGATGTCCGCCGTCGATGATCGCGTCGAGCGCGTGCAGCTCGCGGCCCCGTCCCGCGAACGAGCGCGGTGGTGCGGGCAGCTGCCGCGGCACCGGTCTCGACGCGACGGGAGCGGTGACCGTCAGCGCGGCCTCCGCGGTCAGCATCCGCTTGTGCAGCAACCGCAACGCGGGACCGGGATCCGCGCCCAGCTCGTCGGCCAGCAGCGTCCGCATCTGCTCGTACCGCAGCAACGCGTCCGCCTGCCGCCCCGATCTGTACAGCGCCAGCATCAGCTGCCCGGCAACACGTTCGTCCAACGGGAGCAAGGCCGCCAGCGCTTCCAGCTCAACCAACAGCTCCGTGTGCCGCCCCTGCTCCAGCACCAGGTCGTTGCGGTCCAGGAGAGCCGCCAACCGGCGAGCCTCCAGCGAGGACCGCAGACCGGCCAGCCACGGAGTGTCCAAAGTGGAGAAAGGCTCACCACGCCACAGCGAAAGTGCTTCGGTGAGCAGCACAACCGCGTGATCCGGCTCCAGCCGCGACCGTTCCACCAGACGGTCGAACCTGTGCAGATCAACCGAAAGCGGGTCCGCGGTCAGCACATAACCACCCTGCCGGCCGGTGATGCGAACTCCGGACGGCAGCACCTGTCTCAGTCTCGACACATATCCCGCCACCGCGTTGCGCGCGCGATGCGGCACCTGTTCGCCCCACGCGCGCTCCACCAGCACGTCGACGGGCACCAGCCGGTTCGCGTCCACCAGCAACGCCACCAACACGCATTGCTGCCGCGCGTGGCCGACCTCCACGACCTCACCGTCCACGCGGACCTCGACGTCGCCGAGCAGTCCGAACTCCACCACCAACTCCCCCTCAGGAGTCGCCTGAGCAGCCGATCACACGACTACCGAATCCCCACCGAAGCGCGGAGTGGCACATTGTGCACCCGAGTTCGGCAGGCATGTTCGCCACTTCTCCGTGGTGGAGCGGCGATTGCGCCGACTGCCACGACTCGATACCGCGGCGGCGCTACCGGGTTCAATAAGCAGTTCGTCGTAGGCTGTCCGTCACCGGAGACGGGAGGCTGACGTGGCGGACACGGTGACCGAGGTGATGGCCGAACTGGCCGCACTCGAAGACCCGAAAGCACGCGCGGTCAACGAGAAGCACGGCGACGACCACGGCGTGAACCTGAGCAGGCTCCGCGCGGTCGCCAAGCGCCTCAAGACGCAGCAGGACCTCGCGGTCGAGCTCTGGGCGACCGGCGACACCGCCGCCCGCCTGCTGGCGCTGCTGATCTGCCGCCCCAAGGCGTTCACCCGCGACGAGCTCGACACGATGCTGCGCGAGGCCTACCGCCCCAAGGTCCACGACTGGCTCGTGAACTACGTCGTGAAGAAGAGCACCCACGCCGAGGATCTGCGCGCGACGTGGTTCGGCGACCCGGATCCCGTGGTGGCGAGCGCGGGCTGGGCCCTCACGACCGACCGTGTCGCGAAGAAGCCGGAAGGCCTCGACCTCGACGGGCTGCTCGACACGATCGATGCCGAGATGAAGGGCGCGCCGGAACGTCTGCAGTGGGCTCAGAACCACTGTCTGGCGCAGATCGGCATCGAGCACCCCTCGCTGCGCGCTCGTGCGATCGAGATCGGCGAACGGCTCGAAGTCCTGAAGGACTACCCGACACCGCCGAACTGCACCTCGCCGTTCGCGCCGACCTGGATCAACGAGATGGTGCGCCGCCAGCAGTAGCCGGGCGGTGGTCAGCTCGCTTCGAAGGCAGAGTGCCCCGGCGCCGGTGGCAGTTCGAGCAGCTCGCCCGCGACGTCGAGGAACTCGCCACCGCGCTGCCACAACGTGACGTCCGGATCGACGACGAACGGATCCGCCAGGTCGACGTCACCCTCGCGCACGCGGTAGGCCAGCGCCTCCGACTCCGAGTACGCGAGCACCGTCTCGTTCGTGCCTCTCCACAACCGCCGGAACATCACCGCGTTCACGCGCGTCACGGCGTCGTGCACGACGGTTCGCTGGAATCCGCTTCGCAGCAACAGCTTCATGCACTCTTGGACACTGCTCGCCGTCTGTGCCAAGTCACCCTGCCCATGCCGGTTGGAACTGCCCATTCTGGCTCGAACGAAGAGACTTCCCCACCGTCCATCACTCAAACGGGGCAAACGTTTGGGTCAGATGCACAACGTTCCAGGCGTCCGTTCGTGCACAGAAACGACGAAAGTAGACCGCTTCGGGCGATGGCACCGGGACCGTCGCATGCGCGAGCCTCTGCCGGGTGGTCGACATCCCGGTGCCCAACCCGCAGGCCCCTCTGTACGAGCGGGCCGCGACGCAGATCCCGAGCATCGCCGAGCAGGTGCTGGAGGCGTTCTTCGCCCGGTCGGCGGCCTACCGGCAGCTGCCGCACCAGCTCGTGGACCGCGAGATCACCGAGGCGGTGACCAGAAACCTGCAGGTCTTCCTCCGTGCCCTGCGCGAACAACGGCCACCCGCGCCCGACGAGCTGGCCGACCAGATCGCCACCGCCGTGCGCCGCGCTCAGCAGGGCGTTCCGCTCGACGTCGTGCTGAGCACGTACCACGTCGCCGCACACGTGGGATGGCTGTCGATGGCCGGAGTCGCGTCCGAGGACGAAGTCGGCGACCTGCTCGCGACCGTGCCCGCGCTGCTGCAGTTCCTGAGCGCCGCCGTGCCCGCCGTCGCCGCGTCCTACCTGACCGAGCAGCAGGCCCTGCACGCCGAACGCCGCGAGGCCGCCCGCGCGTTGGTGGCCGCGTTGCTGACCGGACGCGAGGCCGAGCCGCTGGCCGAGCGGATCGGTCTCGAACTCTCCAGCCACCACGTGGTTCTGGCCGTGCGCGTCGACGCCGTTCCGCACGGCACGGTGGCGCGCCGGCTGCGTGCCGAACTGCCGAAGCACGCGCTCTCCGCGCTGGACCAGGACGGCGGCACGGTCCTGCTGCCCACCACGCCCGGCGCGTTGGACGCCACGCTCGCCGAAGCCGCCGAGCTCGTCGGAAAACTGCACACCGCGGCGGGAATCGGCCTGGTGGGCGGCATCGCGGCGGCGGAGAGCCGGGAAGACGTCCCCACCGCCGCGCGTCAGGCAGCCGACATCGCCGAGCTGGCACAACGCCTCGGCCGCCCGCCCGGCGCGTACGTCCTGGACGACGTGCTGCTGGAGTACCAGCTCTGCCGTCCAGGACCCGGCCGCAAGCGCCTGGCCCGCGTGATGGACCGGCTGGCCGAACACCCGGACCTGCTGCACACGCTCCGGGTGTTCCTGAGCAGCGACCACAACCGCCACCGCACGGCCGAAAACCTGCACCTGCACCGCAACACGCTGAACTACCGCCTGCGCCGCGTGGCCGAGCTGACCGGCTACAACCCCGCCGATCCCGCGGACATCAGGCTGCTGGCCGCGTCACTGATCGTCCACGACCTGCGTCCGTGACTCTTCTTGGGAACTCATTTCCGGTAGAAGTGCACGTTGCGCCACTCGTGCTGCGCGCTCGCCGCCTGCAACGTGCCGTAGACGCCGTACTTGAAGTAGTGGTCGCCCTTGGGCCCGTTGTTGGTGTGGACGAGCTTGCCGTTGATGTAGATCGAGTAGCTGCCGCCGGTGGACGTCGCGTTGTGGGTGACGTTGATCCGCACCCACTTGCCGTTGATGCCGCTGACCAGGTCCTTGCCGCCACCGCGCAGGGTGCCGCCGTTCCTGGTGAACGACCTGATCATCAACGTGGTGGCGCCCTCCCCGTCGTTGCCGAAGATCTGCATGGCGCTCTCGTCCTCGGTGCCCGCGGTGACCTTGAGCTCGCCCTCGAACTGCCGTTGCCCGGTGCGGTAGTTGTCCTGGATCCGCGCCTCGACGCGATTGGATCCCTTGTTGAACAACCTGAACGTCTGCACCCCGCCTTCCCTGCGGTACGACCCGCCGGGCCCGGTCGCGCTGTTCGTGCTGCTCGGGTAGCTCTTGATCTCGCCGCTGCTCTGGATCTGCAGGTTCCACGAGGGGTTGTACTCGGACCACCCGCTGCCCACCGGTCCCGCGTACGCCGTCGGCTGGACGACGAACGTCAGTGCGGCTGCGGCGGCGACTGCCACGACTCGTCGTGTCATTCGCGCTCCTTCCAGAATTCGCAATGGTGTTCGGCGGCCAGATCGACCGGACGGATGTCGTCCGGAGCGAACGACTGCACATGCTCGCGGTTCGCGGTGAACCGCGGCCACCCCGAAATTCCGGTGCGCGCGAATGCGGACCAGTCTCGGATCATCTTTTGTGACAACCGTTGTTGCGCGTCGGTGAACATCGGCGCACGTCCGAGGTCGAAGAAGTCCCACAAGTCCGACGCGTGCTGTGCGCCGAGAGGCATCTGAGGCGGAATCGGCGACAGCTTCGGCGGATTGGGATCTGCGAACTCGTACTCATATACGCGCGTCTTCGAGGCCAAACCTTTTGCGGTCTCGTACTGGGTGCACGACCACATCCGATCGGTCACCACCGCGGCCCACGCCAGCGCGGCCGACTTCTCCGGCGGGTAGAGAGCTTTGACCTCGTTCGCCTGCTCGCCGAACGTCTCCTTCACGACGGCTTCGAACGTCTCGGCGCTCATCGGCTTGCCGCCGTCGTACGCGGCGGCCCACGGCGTCGCCTCGTTCTTCGTCGTCCCGCTCAACACCGGCACCCGGTGGAACTGCCCTTCCCTGATGGCTTTACCCGGATACATCGGCAGAACCTCTGTGCCATAAGCAGGTTGGATGAACGCCAGGTGCTGCGGCATCAGCTCCTCGGCCTTCATCCCGCGCAGGCAAGCCAGATCGGCGCATTTGAGCTCGTGCGCGATCTCCGTCCCGTGCTCCTCCAGCGCCTTCACGGGTTGGAAGATCGTCGCCGCGACTTCACCCCGGTACTCGAAGTTGTCGAGCCATCCGCTGGCGCACGACCCGCTCTGCATGACGGCCCGGTCGAACAACCCGGCCGCCTCGGGTGACGTGAGCTGCGCACACACGCTCATCGCCCCGGCCGACTGCCCTGCCAACGTGACGTTGCGCGGATCCCCGCCGAACGCGCCGATGTTCTCGCGCACCCACTTGAGCGCGGCCTGCTGATCCATGAGCCCGAACGTGCCCGAGCCCTCGAGCCCCGGCATGCCGAAGAACCCGAAGATCCCCAGCCGGTAGTTGACCGTCACGACGACGGCATCGCCCTGCTCGGCGAACCTCCGCGCGTCGTAGTTGCTCCCGGCGCCCATGTAGAAGCCGCCGCCGTGCACCCACACGATGACCGGCTTGTTCCTCGCCTTGGCCGGCGTGGTCACGTTGAGGTACAGACAGTCCTCGCTCGTGCTGCCCTGCGGCAACTCACCCGGCAGCTGCGCGCACGCGGGCCCCGGCTCGGTCGCTTGCCTTGTTCCATCCCACCTCTTCGGCGGCTTCGGTTCGCGCCACCGCTCGGACACCGCGTACTGGATGCCCTCGAACACCCTCGTGTGTCCGTTCACCTCGCCGCGCAATGCCCCGTATCGGGTGTGCACAACGGAATCGTCCGCTACCGCTGCCGTCGTTCCGGCCAGCAGTCCTGCCGCCACGAGCGGCACCAACCAACGTCGTTTCACCACAACTCCCCTCAGTTGTGGTGCACAGTCCACATCCGACGGACGGGTGACCGCGAGCGGCGAAAGTCGTCCCCACCAACGACGAAAGCCGCCCGATCGGTGATCGGACGGCTTTCGTCGAGCTCGACTGACCGAGATCAGTCGCCGTACGGGTTCTGCATCGAGACGTGCACGTGGTCGTAGTGGCCACCGGTCACACCGCTACCCGCGGTGTAGTTGCGCCAGCCCTCGGACGAGCGCGCCACGCTCCAGATCTTGCCCTGCCAGATGACGTAGCGGACGTCGAGCTTGTCCGCGTACTTCTTCAGCCAGTTGGCGAGCTTCCAGCCCTGCTCCTTCTGCGCGGCGTTCGGGTAGGTGCCGATCGCGTTGGAGATGGTGCAGTCGAGCGCGTTGCCGGTGTTGTGGTTGCTCGTCGACGGCTCGTAGCTGCGGTAGTCGCCGACCCAGCAGTCCTTCTCACCGGTCAGGCGGCGGATCTCGTCGTCCACGAACTGCGTGCGCTTCGTGGCCTGGGGCGCGCGGGCCGCGGCCGACGGGTGCGGGTTGGTGTTCGGCGGGGCGTAGGTGCCGCCGGGAGGCGGGGTCGTGCCGCCACCGTCGTTGAGCTTGTGGGAGGCGTTCTCGTTCTTGAGGGTCGAGTTCAGGTTGGTCTTGGTGTTGGCCGCGATCGTCTGGCTCGGACCCGCGTAACCGCTGTTGAAGTACACGGTCACCTTGTTGTCGGTGCGGTTCCAGACCGAGGCGGCCTCGTTCTTCACGCACAGACCCTGGCCGTTGCCGCCGCTCTTGAACTCGTAGCAGCTCGGCTGCTCGTCGCCGTAGTCGGAAATCGACGTGTTGAAGTCGGAAATCGAGCCGGCGTTGTCGCTGTTGTAGTACAGGCAGAATTCGCCGTCTTCGCACACGCCGTTGCGGGCCGTGGCGGCGTTGGCCGTGGCAGCGCCGAAGGACACGCCGATCAGCGCGCCCATCATCGCCACGAGAGCGATCTTCTTAAACACGATGTGTCCTTTTCCTGTTCGCAGGATCCGGCCCCGTCTGAATTGCCGGAGCCCGCTTTTCGAAAGGGAAGCTTTTGTTTTGCTGGGAGCAGCATCTCGACGTGCGCTGACATCTCGCTGACACCCGCAGTCACCGGACAGTCAGCGCCTGTAACCGGCACACTGGGTGCATGAACGACAAGTGGAACGCGCTGCCCGAACGTCCGAAGCCCGAGGAGTGGGTCGCGGAGAAGGAGACGAACCCGGTGCCGGGCGCGCTCGCCGAGGCCGAGGCCAACCAGGAGACGCGAGAGGCGCGCAACCTGATCGAGCGCAGCGGCTTCTGACCCTCAGCCGCAGCTCACAGCCCTAAAACCAGTGGCGCCGGTGCGCCAGAATGGTGTCGATGTCGATCCAACTGGCGTTTGGGGTAACGGCCGGACCTGGGGTGAGCTGCTGGCTGCCCGCGCCCGGCGGTGAAGCCGTGCTCGCGGACGCCCGCGCGGGTGCTCACCCGCCCGGTTCTCCCGTGGCGATCGGGCCGGTCGACGCCGATCCCGCCGACGCGCTCCGCCTGCTCGACCTGCTGACCGACACGGCCGCGGGTGCGGGCGTCGACCTCGGGGGCGGCTTCACGTCAGCCCGCCTGGCCGGTGCTCCGGGAGACCGCCGCGACGCGGTTCTGGCCGCGCTGTCCCACCTCGGCTCCGACGAGCGCCTGGGTGATCGGGCCGCCAACCTGGTGGCGCTGTTCGGGCCCGCCGCCACCAAACGGGTCGGGGCGGCCGCTCAGGCAGCGGTCGCCGACCAGCACTGGGCCGTCCTGCACCTGGCTTCGGCGGCGTCCGACCTGCTCGGCCCGGAACAGCTCGAACGAGTGCTGGCCCTGCGCGCGCCTACCGGCATCGACCCGTTTCCCGAGGGCGCGGCGTCGACGTTGGCCGGGCACCTGTCCCGCACGCTCAGCGGCTACCAACGGCCGCGACGGCTGACGTTGGTCATCAGCCTCTGGGACCACGTGTGCTCGCAGTTGCTCGAACAGCAGCGCCGGGAACGCCGTGAGTCGTCGCAGACCCGCACGCACCACATCGACAAGCTCCGCGAACGCCACCGCGCCCACTTCGACGAGCCGATCCTGCAACGCCTCGGCTGGGCGGTCAGCGGCACTCCCACCCTGGCCGCGGCGGCTCGCTGGCGTCCCGACAACTGGTGGACGGCGAAGGAGCTCGAACGCCTGCTCAACGACGCCATCGCGGCCACGGCACTGCTCCGGTTCGCTCGCACCCTGTCCGACGAGGGCCTCGCGGTCGCCGCGGACAAGCACCGGCACGAGCTCGCGGCGGCCGATCTCCTCACCGAGGAAGACCGGACCGGCGCCGCACGCCGCCAGGAAGGCGCCTACAGCCACCCGGCGCGCCCCGGCAACTACGTGCACTACCTCGCGGCGACGTTGAGTCCGGAAAGGACGATCAAGAAGAAGGCCGAGACCCAGGTGCGCAGCCGTGCCGCGATGGCGCGCAACTACGGCGTGGTCGTCTTCGACGCCATCAGGGAGATCCTGTCCGACCTGGACGTGCCGCTGGAGAACTGCTGGGACGTCTGCAAGCCGTGGAACGTGCCCCAGCTGCAGAAGTGGCGCGAGGCGACAGGTTTCTCGCGCCGGCCGCAGACCTGGGACAAGCCGCCGCTGACGGACAAGCACGCCGACGCCCCGACCCGCACGCTCGCCCAGCGCCTGGACGACGACCCGGCGGCGCGGGAAACACCGCACGACCTGCTCTGGCTCGCCGACCTGGCCGACGCCCTCGCGCCCTTCTACGGCGCCGAGCGCGCCGAGGTGGGCCCGGAGCACCCGTTCCCCACGATCACCTACACCAGGCCCGACCCGCTGACCGCCACGTCGATACCGCTGGCCGCCGCGCAGGTCGCGCAACTGGTGATGTTCGGCGCGACACCACCACCTCGCTGCGGCAGCTGGTCCGACCTGGCGACCGGTGTGAACGCGGACGCCGTGATCACCGAGGCGACCACCGGCGCGTTCCCGATCCCGCCCGAGGTGGCGGTGCTGGACAAGCAGACGGTCGGCGGCCTGACCGTGGAGCTCGGCCGCGATCCCCGCCAGCTCGCCGAGTGGTCCGGTTACATGGGCAACTGCATCGGCGAGTCCTGGTACGCGGCTCGGGCGCACAAGGGCCAGTGCGTCCTCATGGCCTTCCGCAAGCCGTCCGACGGCCGCATCGCCGCCAACCTCGACATCCGCCGTCACACCGGTGGCTGGCACGTCTACGAGCTGCGCGCGCGTTTCAACGAGGACGTGACTCCCGCGCTCGAGAAGCAGATCAAGCGGTGGGTCGACGGCATCCCGACGCAGGTTCCGACCGTCGTCGAACCCCTGCTGCCGGTGCCACCGGTGCGTGCCCGAGGTGGCCGCCGGTCCGCGCCGGTCCGCCTGCCCGCCGCGCTCACCAAGGCACTTCTCGATGCGGTGGAACAGGAGTTGGCCTCGGTCACACCGGCCCGCCGCACCTACGCCAAGCTCGCGCCCGGCGACTTCGAACCGGAAGCGGCTGTCATCGCCCTGAAACGCCAGAGCCCGGCGAAGCTCGTCGGCCTGCTCCGCGCCGCGCTCGTCTCCGGCATCGACGCATCCGTTGTCTGGCAGGCGACCCGCACCCGCCCACTGGCCGCCGCGGTGGCCCGGCTCGACCCGGAACTGAGCTCCTACGACCGCCTCGGCACCCTCACCGACGGCTCACCGCTCCCCCGAACCCTGCGCGCTCTCGTCCGCCGCCCGGAGATCGCCCCGGCCCACGCGCTGGACGTGGTGTCCCAGGCACTCCGCACAGCGCTCGGTCGTCTACTTACCGATGAGGCTCTGATCCGTTCAGTGGCTCGTCGTCCGTCGCCCGAACTGTTGTGCGCACTGACAATCGCCACCACCTGCGCGCCACAGTCCACAACGGACACCATCGTTCCCGCCAGGAAGACCGCTGTACCGGGCTTTCCCTCCAGCGACCTGTCCGACGAGCACGGCCCGTGGCAGCACGCCCTCACCGCGGCGGCGGAACTCGGCGCGCCGGTCGACGTGTTCTGGGACCAGGTCGCCGAGCACGGCCTGCTCGTGCCGGCCGGCTTGCTGGGCAAAGGTGGCTGGCCCGCGCTGTGGAGCCGCGCCCACCGGTGAGCTACTCGCAGGCCACGCCGTCGTTGTCCCGGTCGAGCGCCGACCGGTAGCCCGGCTGGCCGCGGTAGAGCGGTGCCGCGCCCGCAGCCTTGGCCGCCGAGCAGTTCGCGTAGTACGCGGCCGCCGGCGGTGGTGGAGGCGCGGGCACGGGTGCCGGCTGCGGTTGCGGTACGACAGGTTGCGGTTGCGGCACAACGGGTTGCGGCGCGGGCTTCACGTCGAGCCCGCCGCACGACGGCCCCCAGAACCCCGTCGACGACTGCTTCGCGACCGCCTCGGCCGCCTGGATCGCGGCGTCCGCACCACTCACCGCCCTCGCGACACCCTTGCTCACCGCGAGCACCGCGTAGTCACTGCCGTCGGCCAGCAGCAGCCGTGATCCCGCGACGCTGACCGCCTTGCCCACCAACGTGTTCGTCGCGAACTCCGCAGCGGACGTCGCCCAGCACTCGCCGGGCGGGGCAAGACCGGTCACCTGCACGCTGGTGCCGTTCGACAACGTCACCGTGCGACCGTCCACAACAGACGACACAGTCACCGGCGGCGGTGTTGTTGTCGTTGTGGTGCTTGTAGTTGTGGTCGTGGCGCTGGTGGACGTGGAAGTCGCGAGCGGCGCGGACTCCTGCCCACACCCCGCGATCACCAGCAACGGCACGACCGCGCTCGTCGCGGCGAACACGCGAGCGTTTTTCGGCAGCTGGCGCCAGGAACTGAGTGCGGTCACGGCCCGTGCATCGCGAAGGCTGCCGCACGGCGTTACCCGCGTCACCCGGACGGCCTATCGGCACACAACTGCGAGAGCGCTCTCAAGAACTCCTTGCGACTACTGGTCCAGTCCGGTCATACTTTTTGTTCGCCGCCACAACAAAAGTGTGCGAAGTGAGGTGACAACGATGTCGAACCGCTTCTCCCGCCTCGTGGTGATCATCGCAATGGCAGCGGTGACCGCACCCGTCGTGGCAACTCCTGCGAGCGGCGCGTCAGATGTCGGAATGCAGGCGATCACGTTCGCCGACGAGTTCAACGGCCCGGCCGGCAGCCCCGTCGACACCAACAAGTGGCGTGTCGAGACCGGCAACAACGGCGGCAACAACCACGAGTACCAGTACTACACGAACCGCACCCAGAACGCGGCCATGGACGGCCAGGGCAACCTCGTCATCACCGCCCGCCGCGAGAACCCCGGCAACTACAACTGCTGGTACGGCCGCTGCCAGTACACCTCGGCCAGGCTGAACACGTCCGGCAAGTTCAGCCAGACCTACGGGCACTTCGAGATCCGCATGAAGATGTCGCAGGGCCAGGGCATGTGGCCCGCCTTCTGGATGATGGGCACCACCGGCGGCGGCTGGCCGAACAACGGCGAGATCGACGTCATGGAGAACATCGGCCGCGAACCGAACACGGTCCACGGCACCATCCACGGCCCCGGTTACTCGGGTGCACAGGGCATCGGCGCGGCGTTCAACGGCCCGCGCTTCGCCTCGGGCTTCCACACGTTCCGGCTGGACTGGGCCCCGAACTCGCTGACGTGGTCGGTCGACAACCAGGTCTTCCAGCGGCGCACCCCGGCGGACCTGAACGGCAAGCAGTGGGTCTACAACAACCGCCCGTTCTACCTGCTGCTCAACCTCGCGGTCGGCGGTGACTGGCCGGGCGCTCCGAACAGCAGCACGCCGATGCCGAACACCATCGTCGTCGACTACGTCCGGGTGACGACCCTCTAGCTGAGCGCGATCACCGTTCCAGGGCGAACCCAGCGCATGATCGTCACCAACGCGGCTGCCGGCACCGCCACACACCCGGCGGTGGCAGCCCCGTTGGTGACGTGCAGGAAGAACGCGCTCCCGCCACCGGGCACACGTTGCGCGTTGACCCCCATCACCAGCGCGTAGTCGTAGACAGTCCCCTGCTCCCACAGGTTCTCCGACACGCTCTCGTTGAACGAACACGTCCCACGAGCACACCGCTGATGGGTGTTGTACAGAGGACTGTTGACGTCGCTGACCCACCAGTCCTGAGCGTCCACCCGCAGGTACGACACCCCGGCCCCGGGATCGGCCTGCCGCCCGAACGCACTCGTGATCGCGAAAACGCCTGCAGGCGTGGCGGACGAGGACTCCCCGTAGGACCCCGAAATCCCTGGCGCGCCAACCTTCGCCGCCACCCCGCCCAGCACAGCGGCCCACTCGCTCCCGGACTTCTGCCAGGTGGACACGGTGGCGTTCGACCCACCCGCGCCCACCACCGAGATCACCTGCGTGGCGGCCCCGACCCGATCCGCGAACCAAGGCGCCTCAACGCGTTTGGTCGGCGCGGGCGCGGCAACGGGCGGCGCGGCAGAGCTGGTGGCAGCGGACGACTTGCTCACGCTGCTGCTCGGCGGCGTCGTAGTGGTGGTGGCAGCACTGGAACTCGGCTCATCAGGCGAAACCTTAGGCCCGGTGACCGATGTCTGCTGAACACCCCCGGCGGTGATCGGCACGACCTGCGGAGATCCGTTGGCCGCCACGACGACGAACCCGGCGACAGCCACCGCCGCCACCACCGGGCCCAGCAGTCTGACCGCCAGTGGAACCTTCTTCTCGGACATCAGGGCTTCCCTGCCGGACGGCGGTGCAGCAGCTCGAACCGCGACCACATCGCTTCCGCGGCCTCGATCGACTCGCTCGTGCGCGCCGGGTCGACCGCCGCGAGCTCGGCCACGATCGCTTGCGCCAGCGCCATTCCCGCCGTCAGCGAGGCGAAGAACGTCACGCCTTCCGCCGGCACCATCAGCACCTGCTCGGCCGCGGCCGCGAGACCGGGGCTCGCCGCGTCCGTGATCGCGAAGACCCTCGCCTCGCGTTGCTTCGCCTCGTTCGCCGCGACGACGGTGCTCTCGTACAGGCGCCAGAAGCTGATCGCGACCAGCACGTCGTCGGACGTCAGCCGCGCCGTCATGTTCGCGACCTCCGACGTGCCCGCCGTCGCCGCGTGGACGTCGTACCCCGCGAGACGTGCGTTGTGCGCGAAGGCGATCCCGACCGCCGCGTAGCTGCCGTCGGCGATCACCAGCGTGCGACGTGCCCCGGCGATCGCGCGAGCGACCTCGCGGATCAGCTCGTCGTCGAACCGCCGCTGCAGCAACGCGAGGCTGTCGAGGTCCCTGCGCAACGACGCGGAGCCCGGCGAGCCGACGCCGCGGTGCTCCTCGGCGACCTGCGGCGCGCTCAGCGACGACATGTACCGCGCGCGCAGTTCCTGCTGCAACGCCGGCCACCCGGCGAAGCCCAGCGCCTGAGCCGTGCGGGTCACCGTGGCGACGTTGACCCCGGCGAGCTGCGCCAGTTCCGCCGTCGAGCCGAACGACGCCCGCCGCGGCTGGGAGACGAGAACCTCCAGCACAGCGGCCGACTTCGGGCGCAGTCCGCGCTCGGGCAGGCGCTCCCGCAGCCATGCCTCGAAGCCGTCGTCGGTCTCCGCCACCTCTACGCCTCTCCTCGGTCGCGACACCGTACTGCACCGGATCAGATTGCAAAGACCATTGCAGTTTGATTGAAGTGCAATATACGTTGTCGCCACCTCGACGGCCGGACCACGGAAGGCGTTCCCCATGACGCTGCTGGCACGACTCGATCGGCTCCCCCTCAGTCGCCCCCACTACAAGCTGCTGCTCATCGGCGGGCTCGGTTACACCTTCGACGGCATGGACTCGGCGGTCGTCGCGTTCCTGCTGCCCAGCGCCAGGGCGGCGTGGCAGCTCGACAACGGCCACCTCGGGCTGATCGGCTCGGCGACGCCGTTCGGCTTCCTCTTCGGTGCCGTCGCCGCCGGCCTGCTGGGCGACCGCATCGGGCGCAAGAAGGTCATGATGTACGCGCTGGCGTTCTACGCGGCGTTCTCCGTCGTCGCCGCGCTCGCGCCCAGCTACGAGGTGTTTCTCGGCGCGCGTGTGCTGGCCGGTGCGGGCGCCGGTGCCGAAAGCGCGATCATCGCGCCGTTCCTGGCCGAGTTCGTCCCCGCCCACCGGCGCGGCTGGTTCATCGGCGCGCTGGCCGGGTTCTTCTCGTT
This sequence comes from Lentzea sp. NPDC051838, assembly GCF_040681245.1. Lineage (NCBI taxonomy): Bacteria > Bacillati > Actinomycetota > Actinomycetes > Pseudonocardiales > Pseudonocardiaceae > Lentzea > Lentzea sp. NPDC051838. The sequence continues at coordinate 95,698 of NZ_JBFAYI010000005.1, read as the reverse complement.
CGGCTTCGTCGCGGCCGCGCTGATCGGGCGGTTCATCGTGCCGACGATGTCCGACGGCTGGCGCGTCGCCCAGCTCGTCACCGCGCTGCCGATCGTGATGTTGTTGTGGTGGCGGCGTTCCCTGCCCGAGTCGCCGCGGTTCCTGCTCGCTCGCGGACGTCGCGACGAGGCCGAGCTGATCGTCGCGAAGATCGAGCGGGACGTCGAAAAGGCGACGGGGAAAGCACTTCCGCCCGTGCTCGCCACCGACGACCCGCCCGCGGCCGAGACGCCGAAGGTCACCCTCGCGACCGCGCTGCGGTTCCTGTGGAGCCGGCCGATGAGGCGCCGCACGGCGGTGATCTGGACCGTCTGGTTCGTGATCACGTTCTCCTACTACGGCTTCTTCTCGTGGATCCCGACGTTGCTGGTCGAGCGCGGCATCACGGTGACGAAGAGCTTCGAGTTCTCGATCATCATCTACCTCGCCCAGGTGCCGGGTTACTTCTCCGCGGCGTGGCTGTCCGAACGCCTGGACCGCAAGCACACGATCGCGTTGTACCTGTCCGGCTCCGCGGTGAGCGCGTTCTGGCTCAGCCAGACCTCGGCGCCGTGGTCGATCACGCTCGCCGGCGCGGTGCTGTCGTTCTTCCTCAACGGCACCTACGCGGGCGTGTACTCCTACACGCCGGAGGTTTTCCCCACCTGGATCCGGGCCAGCGGCACCGGGATGTCGAGCGCGTTCGGCCGCGTGGGCAGCATCCTCGCACCGACGATCATCGGCCTGTCCGCGGCGAGTCTCGGGTTCGCCGGCGTCTTCGGCCTGACCACGGCGGTGCTGACGGCAGGCGTGGTGTGCGTGGTCGTGTTCGGCCTGTCCACCGCCGGCCGCTCGCTGGAAGAACTGACCGAACGCACCGTCACGAAGGAGATGACGCGGTGAACCTGTCCAAAATGGAGGAACGGGTGCGCGCCGAGATCGGCGTGCGGTTGTTCACCGTGCTCGCCTGGGTACCGCGACGCAAAGCGCTGCGGCGGGTGCACAGCAGCCATCCCGAGCAGTACCCGGTCGGCGGCGAGAAGACGGTCGAGGTCGCCGAAGGCTGGCTCGACCAGTGCATCACCGGCCAGAAGCCCTACCTGGGAAGGGATTCCGCGGCCGTGCGGGAGATCTTCGCCGACCACCGGGTCATCGCGGCGCTCGGCTGCGGAGCGGTGATCAACGTGCCGGTCGTGGGCCACGGCCGGACGCTGGGCGTGCTCAACCTGCTCGGCGAGGAAGGCAGCTACGACGAGGATTCGGTCGTGGTGGCCGAGTCGTTCGCGCTGCTGGCGGTGCCCGCCCTGCTGGACCTGGAGGAACGGTGAACGGATCTCTGCTGCTGCGCAACGCGACGTTGCTGGACCCTGCTACAGGTCACTACACCGAAGGCGACCTGCACTGCGTCGACGGGCGCATCACCGAGGAGTGCCCGGACGGCACGCGATCGCTGGATGTCCGCGGCGCCGTCGTGCTACCGGGCCTGATCGACGCCCACGTGCACGTCACCGCGTCGACAGCGGATCTGGGCTCACTGCCCTCGACGTCACCGTCCTATGTGGCCCTGCACGCGGCCCGAACGATGAGCCGGATGCTCGACCGCGGCTTCACCACGGTCCGCGACGCCTCGGGCGCCGACTACGGCCTGGCGGACGCCCAAGCCGAGGGTCTGTTGCGCGGCCCGCGACTGCAGTTCTGCGGCCGAGCCCTCAGCCAGACCGGAGGCCACGGCGACAGCCGCACCCGCGGCACCAACGTCCGCGACGACCACCCGTGCTGCGCGGGCCTCGGCCGGGTGGCGGACGGCGTGGACGCGGTGCGCACGGCTGCCCGCGACGAGCTGCGCAAAGGAGCCCACCACATCAAGGTGATGGCGTCCGGCGGCATCGCCTCCCCCACGGACCGGATCGACTCGACGCAGTACTCGGCCGAGGAACTGCGCGCGATCGTCCTGGAGGCAGAAGCGGCAAACCGTTACGTGGCCGCGCACGCCTACACGGCCCGAGCGGTGAACCGCGCCTTGGAGCTCGGCGTCCGTTCCATCGAGCACGGCAACCTGATCGACGACCGCAGCGTCGAGCTCTTCCTCTCGCACGACGCGTTCCTCGTCCCGACCCTGGTGACCTACTGGGCGCTGAAGCAGGAAGGCCGCGAGCACGGACTCCCGGAATCCAGCTGGCGCAAGGTGGACGAGGTCCTCGGCGCGGGCCTCACCGCGCTGGAACGAGCGTCCCGCGCCGGCGTGAAGGTGGTCTTCGGAACCGACCTCCTCGGCGGCATGCACCGGCACCAGAACCACGAGTTCCGGTTGCGCGCGGAGGTGCAGACACCCCTGGAGGTGATCCGCTCGGCCACCACCACCGCCGCGGACCTGCTCAACCTGACCGGCGAGATCGGCACGCTGGCCGTGGGCGCATACGCGGATCTCCTCGTAGTGGAAGGAGATCCGTTGGACGACATCGGCGTACTGGCGGAACCGAAGCACTTCCGGCACGTGATCCAGGGCGGCGAGGTGGTGCTCGGCTAGGTGAGCGCGGCCAGCTGATCCCCGTACTCGATTCGAGCAACCCAGTCCTCGGGCCAAGCCTCGATCCCGTGCGCGGCACCGACAAACGCTCCAGCCAGCGCGGCAATCGAATCCGAGTCCCCGCTCGTCCGCGCCGCCCGCACCAGACTCCGCATCGGATCATCGGCATGCCGCACCGCGCAGTACAGCCCTGTCGCCAACGCCTCCTCGGCAATCCACCCCTCGCCGGTGGCAAGGCACGCGTCGAGCCCGTCGTCCGGCAGAGCCAGCGCGGCCACCAGTCGTTCAAGCACCGCACCGCACTCGTCCCAGCCGCGAGCGATGAAGTCATCCGGCGTCGTCGCTCCCGGCACCTCCCACAGCGACCCGAGCCACTCCTCCAGGTAGACCTCACGCCGTTCCCCGCACCGGTCCAGCAACGCGGCGGGCACATCGGCCAGCTCAACGCCGTCGACCAGCAGCCGCGTCGCGTAGGCCGTGAGCTCGGACGCGGCCAACGCCGTGGGATGCCCGTGCGTCATGGCGGCCTGCAACTGCGACACCCCGGCCAGCACCTCAAGATCAAGCCCGGGCAGCAACCCCACCGGAGTGACCCGCATGTTGGCACCACATCCCTTGGACCCGGCGATCGTCGCCTCGACCCAAGGCGCGCCCTCCGCCAACCCGCCACACGCCCGCAGACACGTCATCCCAGGCGCGCGGTTGTTCTCCGGACTGTGCGCCCAAGCCACGAACCGCTCCCGCAACCGCGGCTCGAGCACGTCAGCGCTGTACCGCTCGACCCCGTGCAACGCCCACGCGACGGCAAGCGCCATCTGCGTGTCGTCGGTGACCCGCGCCGGATCGCCCACGAGTTCGGGCCCGTCCGGCCCGAACTCCCGCTCGATCTCGGCGACTGTCATGAACTCCGTGGGCGCACCGAGCGCGTCCCCGAAAGCCAACCCGTAAAACGATCCCGCGATCCGGTCCACACTCGAACCCTACGACGACGGAGTTCCTCGCAGGCGGACCTCGACCAGGCCGCTACTTGATCACGTGGAAGTCCGGGTGCACGCACCACGCCGCCATCGCCGCTGCGTCGAGGTAGACGTAATCGCGGTCATCGACGGCAATGCAACGACCCGCGCTCTCCAGGTACCTCAGCAAGTCCGCGGAAGGCGCCTGGAACTCGACGAAGACCCAGCCTTCGGTCTGCTCCGCGACGCGCTGCGCCAGCCGAACCAGCACAGGCCGGCCCGCCAGATCCCTGACGAAGACGTGCAACCCGACGTCACAGCGCATCGGCTTCCCGGCCACCCGCTCGACGAGCGCGAGCTCCGTCGGCTCGGTCTCGCTGTCCGGCCGGTCGAGGCGGTAGCCGTACGGCAGGCCATCGGCGGAGCGCCAGTCGACCGGGTTGACCGCATCCCGCTGCATGCCTTCGGCGATCATCTCCGCCACCACGACCCGTTCGACCCGCTCGGCCGGGCACGGGGTCAAGACGCTCAACGCTGTGCCACCCACGGTGAGCATTAGACAACGCCGCAGCACCCGGCACGGCAGACTGGCCGGCATGAGCGACACCGCCGCCGAGTTCACACGGCTGCGAACCCTGATCGAACAGCTGCTACCCGGCACCGCGCCGTTCCTGCCCGGCGCGACCGATCACGACCTTGACCGGCTCGCCACCGCGACCGGCCTGGCCCTGCCGGCCGACCTGGTGGAGATGCTGCGCGTGTCAGCCGGTCAGGACGACCCCGACTACCTGCACGGCCCGCTCAACTTCCACCACTTCCTGACCATCGACGAGATCATCGAGATGCACCGCGTGCTGACCGACGTGGTGAGCGAGCTGGCCAGACCGGTCGAGCAACCCGCCCACTACCGCTGGACCGTGTGGTCCGAATCCTGGCTGCCGTTCCTCGCGTTCCAAGGCGACAGCTACCTGGTGGACCTGGAACCCGGTGAGCACGGCACCGTCGGCCAGGTCGTGTTCCGCCCCAACGTCCCGGACCTGGACGAGCCGAAAGCGCCCTCGCTCACCGCGTTCCTCGCCCGTGCCGCCGACCTCGTCGAAGCCGGGCACGCCGAGGTCGAGGAGAGCACGCTCGTCCTTCTCGACCTGTACTGACTACAGGGTCATCCCGTCAGAGCGACTGCCGGGTCGGGCGTGGCGAACAGGCTGTCGAACACCCGGACGCGGTCGAACGACAGCGCGTGCTCCCGTGCCCGATCCGCCATCACCTGCCGTTCCTCGCCCGACATGTCGAGCACCACCCGGTCGATCGCGGCGGCGATGTGGGCACTGTTCCCCGCCTCGACGAGGATCGCGGTCCCGCCCACCGCTTCGCCGACCCCTCCGGTGGTGGTCGTGATCACCGGCCCGCCGCCCGCGAGCATCTTCTCGGTCAGCGCGATGCCGAAGGTCTCGACGAACTCCGGTTCGGGTTTGGTCGGCAGCGCGAACACCGCGCAGCCGTTCATCAGCAACGGCTTCTCCTCGTCCTCCACGTCGGTGAGGAAGAGGATCCGGTCGTCGTGCCGGGTGATCGCCTGGAGGTGCTCCAGGTCAGGGCCGTTGCCGGCGACGACGAGCTTCAGCCGTGACCGCGCCTGGCATCGGGCGAACGCGTCCACCAGGTCGTGGATGCCCTTGGCCCGGGTCACCCTCGACAGGAACAACACGTACCCGTCGCGCTCCAGGCCGCGGCGCTTCAGGGCGGCGTCCACGAGCGCCGGGGCGAGGTCGAGGTAGGCCGAGGTGTCGATCGGTGGGTAGCTGACCGCGATCCGGCGCACGCACTGGCGGGCGAACCTGGTGCCGCAGTGCGCGTCGACGGCTTCCGCGCAGGCGATGATCTCCTGCCTGGTGTACTCCGACACGGCGATCACCTGGTCGTTCGAGAGGAACCGGGTGAACAGGGCCACGGCTGCCCCGAACCGCCTCTCGCGCAGGCACGAGCGGATCACGTTGGTGACGTCCGAGCCGACCGCCTTCGCGATGGTGTGGACGTCGGGTGCGAAGCCGGCCGCGCGTGCCGCGTCCACGGCGTCGCGCACGACGGCGTCGTGGGGAGCCAGGTACATCGACACGCAGGTGGTCGGGACCCGGTCGGCGAGCAGTTCGACCAGGCGTCCCGTCAGGCCGGCCAGGTAGCGGCCGTCGGGTACCCGGTAGTCGCCGACCGGCTCGGGCCGCTCCACGGTGATGCCGTCGCTGTAGGGCAGGATCCGGTCCAGCGGCTTGAGCGGCAGGCCCGCCGACTGCAGCACGGATATCGGCCACGTCAGCAACCGCACGTCGTCGAAGCCGCGGGTGAGCGCGACCTCTGCCAGGTTGCGGGCTTCTCCGGAGTGGCCGCAGATGACCGGGTCGGCCCGGACCACGATGACGAGACGGCGGCTTGGCCTGCTCATGTGCGAGCCCCCTTTCCGAGCGGGTCGGACGTTGATGGCGGCAGGATCTTGCGTCCCCATTCGGACGGCTGCGGGCCGAGCTCGAGCAGCAGCCGTCCGCCGGCATGGACGTCGGACGCGCGCAGATGTGCCGCGTCCAGTGGTTTGCCGTCGAGCCGGGCGGACTGCACGTACTGCGGCGGCGGGTGCGCTTCCAACCCGTCGGAACTGATGGACGTCTCGCGGTGTCCACGGGTCTCGATGACGAAGTCGCGGTCTCCGAGGTGCAAGGTGGCGCGGCTGAAGGCGGGCGCGTTGACGAGGAACAGGTTCTGCCCGGCGACCGGGAACAGGCCGAGCGAGGCCCACACGTACCACGAGCTCAGCCCGCCCGAGTCGTCGTTGCCCGGCAGGCCGCCGCGACCGGTGCCGAACTGCCAGGTCAGTGCCGCGTGCACGATCTCGGCCGTGCGGTCCGGCCGCGCCGCGTAGTGGTAGGACCACGGCGCTTCCATGTCCGGCTCGTTGTTCAGCCCCTCGAACCGGTTCAGCAGGTAGCCGGCCGCCATCTCCGCCGAGCCGGGCAGCTTGCCGGGCTGCGCCACCCGCGGGGCGCCATAGCCGAAGAACGCGTCGAGCGTGCCGACGAACGCTTCGTGCCCACCGACCATCGCGATTCTCGCGGCCATGTCGTGCAGCAGCCGGAACGAGTAGTTCCACTTGCCGCCTTCGTAGAACGACGAGTCGAGCAGCAGACCGGTGTCCGGGTCGAACGCGTTGGACCACAAGCGGCTTCGCGCGTCGAGGTCGTCGGCGAGCTGGACGTCGTTCAGGGCACGGGCGACGCCGGAGGTGCAGTAGCAGGCGTAGGCGAGGTCGAGCGTGTGCGAGATCGGGTGCACGACGCCGTGCTCGTAGAAGTCCTCGCCGTACATCCGGCGCAGGTCGTCGTACATGTGCACGAGCGCCCAGGTCCAGTCCAGGTCGCCGAGGCCGAGGGCGTGCGCGTCGGCCAGCGCGGTGTGGACCAACGAGCTCGCCTGCCGGGAGAACCTGTCCGCGCCGCGAGCCATCCGGTATCCGATGGGGAAGTTGCCTTCCTCCTCGCAGACGCGGATCAGCGACTCCAGGAGATCGACCGCCCGATCAGGGCAGATGGCCATGAGCAACGGCAGCTGGGTCTTGTAGATGTCCCACATCGTGCAGATGTCGAACACGAAAGGCCCCGAGGACGGCCAGAACGGGCTCTCGTCGTCGGCGAAGCACGGCTTGATCAGCGAGTGGTACAGGGCCGTCGCGAACACCTGCCGCCTGGCGGGTGACCCGCCCTCGACCTCCACCCGGCCCACGTGGTCGCGCCACCGAGCCTTGGTCCGCTCCCGGACGACGTCGAACGCCGGCGCCCCCTCACCGCATTCGCGGGACAGGTTCTCCCGAGCCTGTTCACAGCCGCGCAACGAAAACCCGATCTGGATCTCGACGCTCTGCCCGGCGGTGGTGGGGCCCATGAAGAGCATCCCGAACGGGCGCAGCGTGGTCTGCCTGATGCGGTCGAAGTCGAGCCGCGTGCCGCCCTCGATCAGCCGGCGGTCGTGCCAGAGCATCTGCCGCCAGCCAGGACTGTCGACCTTGATGTACACCGACAGCGGCACGCCTTCGACGACCACCGTGCCCTGGGCGCGGCCGTTGCCGAGGCTTTCCACGTGCGCGCGCAACGGCACCGTGCGGCCGAGGTCGATGGCCAGCCCGCCGCAGGACAGGTCGACGACGACCCGTGCGCTGCGATGCTCGGGAAAGACGTAGCGGTGGACGGCGACCTTGGCGCCGACGGTGACCTCACATCGAATGCCGGTGTCGAGAGTGGCCGCGTAGTACCCGGCTTCAGCGGTCTCGTCGTGCAGCGGCCAGGCTTCACCGAGGACGTCCAGCTGCTGCACCATCGGGGTCACCCGCACGTAGTTGTAATACTTGCGTATCGCCCCTGTACCGGATTGTTGAAAATGCGTGAACCCGGACGCCTGCAGCCGGTCGAACAGTTCCTCCGGCTGCCCCTCGGTGTTCTTCGCGTAGAGGCCGTAGCCGGTCGGATAGGCACCGGAGTAGGCGCACGCGGACACCATGCCGAGCGGCGACGTCGCGCCGGGGTGGGTGTTGCCGACCTGCGCTTTCGGCCACCACCACGAGGCCGCCAGCCCATGCGCCGCAGGCAGTGAGGTGGCAGCCGTTCCGATGAAAGGATCGATTTCGTCGAAGATGATTCGACACTAGGCAACTCGGACACGACGTTGGTTTCGGCGATATGAACATGTGGCCCTGTCCGATGATCGGCGAGCGGTGGCCCCGATGCGGCCGTATGGTCGATGGCCGCGCAGGCCCGGCCACCGCCGGCCGGGACCGCGGCAGGATCGGAGGCTCACCATGTTCGTACAGCTTGTGCAGGGCAAGGTGTCCGACGCCGAGCGCTTGCACGCCCAGTTGGACAAGTGGATGCGGGACCTGGCCCCCGGCGCGACGGGGTGGCTGGGTTCGACCTGCGGCGTGACCGACGACGGCACCTGCGTGTGCTTCGTCCGGTTCGACACGCCTGAGCACGCCCAGGAGAACAGCGACAGAGCGGAGCAGGGCGCCTGGTGGTCGGAGACGTCGGCGTTGTTCCCGCAGGGCGCGGAGTTCATGGACAGCGAGCAGGTCACCGAGGACACGCCGGGCGACCCGGCGAAGGCCCAGTTCGTGCAGATCATCGAAGGGCGCGTGACCGACCCGGCCAGGGGCATGGACCTGACCATGGAGAACCCGGACAAGTGGGCCGAGTACCGGCCGGACATCCTCGGCAGCATCGGCGCCAACTTCGCCGGCGGCCGGTACGCCATGGAGATGTTCTTCACCAACGAGGCCGACGCGCGCATGGGCGAGCAGAAGGAGCCGCCCGCGGAGCTCAAGGCCCAGATGGACGAGATGCAGGCGCTCGCGGCGGAGCCTCCGAAGTTCTTCGACCTCAAGAACCCCTGGATGTACTCACCCCGCTGAACCACCCCGGGGTGAGGCACGATCCGCGCCTCACCCCGGTTCGAGCCGCGATCAGTCCGGCAGCACGAGCCGGTTCGCGAGGTCGTACAGGTCGGCCTCCGGTACCCGGCCGGCGATGGCGATCGGGCCTCCTCCAACCGCGTCGAGGACCACCAACCGGCGGTAGCCGTTCTCGTCGACGTAGCGCGTCGCGCGGCCCTGCACGGGTTGTCCCGGTGTGCCGGTCGGGCCGCCGCCGACAGCGCTGCTGACGAAGACCGGCGGCTGGACCGTGCACGTGCCCAGCGAGTAGCTCGTGGTGATCCCCGGCCCGGTCGGGCCCTGTCCGACGCCGAAGGCGCAGATCCGCATCCCGTCGGGCAGGTCGCGCAGGCCGAAGGCCGGGGTGACCGTCGTCGTGCCCGGGAACTGGATGTTCTCGGCGATCCGGCGGCCGGCGTCGACGAGTTGCGGCGCGGGCACGGTGCTGCCGTGCGCGGCGGACACGTGCACGTACATCGAACCGCCGTCGGGGTGCGCCACGTACAGCTCGTAACCACCAGGCCCGGTGGACACCGAGCTCTCGACCCCGCGCTGCCCGTTGATCATCACGGACTGGCCCGGCCCCGACTTGAACGTCGCCTCATCCACCGACACCATCCGGAACTGCTGGACGTCGACCTCCAGCACCTGGTCGCCGGCCGTGACGGTCAGCATGTACTCGCCGCCGTACAGGGGCACGCCGGGGTTGGCCGCGCTGGACCCGACGTTGATCCGTTGCGCCCTGTAGGCGACCGAGCCCGGTGGGAGCCAGCCGAGGGAGTAGGGCATCTGCAGACCCGGCGCGGCCTGTTCGGCAGCGGTCGGGGTCGGGGTTGGGCTGCTCTGAGACCCGGCGGCGACCTGGAGCTGGTCCGCGGGTTCCGGCCGGTTCAGCACCACGGCCGTGACCGCGACGAGGGTCAGCGCGGTCGCCCCGGCCGCGACCGCGAACGGCCGGCTCAGCCCGGATCGCCTGCTGTCGATGCGTTGGCGTGCCGCGGCGAGCACCGCGTCGCTGTCGGGCGCGTCGTCTTCGTGCGCCGTGAAGGTGTCCTTGATCAGGTTCTCGATGTTCATCACGTCTCCCTGGCCTCCGCCATCTGCTCGATGGCCAAGCCGTTTCGCAGTGCCGCCAAGGCTTTGTGGGCGTGGGCGCGGACGGTGGCCTGGGCGCAGCCGAGCAGCCCGGCGATCTCGGAGTCGGGCAGCTGCTCGTAGTACCGCAGCACCACCACAGCCCGCTGGCGCTTGGGCAGCCGCGCCAGGCGCTGCCACATGTCCTCGCGCGCGGCGTGGTCCGACGCGAAGTCGTCCGCCCGTGCCTCGTCGGGGACGTCACCCGGCGCGATCACGCGCACAGACCAGCTGTGCCGCCAGGACAGGTAGCCGTTGGTCACCATGCGCAGGACGTACCGGTCGGGGTGATCGGCGCCGCTGATCCGGGACCAGTGCCGGTACACCTTGACCAGCACGTCCTGCACCAGATCAGCCGCCTGCTCCCGCTCGCCGGTGAGCATCGTCGCGTACCGCAGCAACCGCGGTAGTTGCGCTCGGGCGAAGTCGTCGTAGTCAGCCATCACTCTTGAAGACTCGTGTCGACGGCGTTCTGTTTACCGCCGGAGTACACAGGTTGATCCACTCATCGAGTCATGAAGATATGCACATACGCGGTTTCATCCATGCGGCAATCCTCGCCGTGGTGGCCACCGGTGTGGCCGTCTCACCGGCAGCCGCGCGACAACCCGCACCCACCGAGGCGTCCAGGACCGTCACGCTGATCACCGGCGACAAGGTGACCGTGACCAGGAAGCACGGCTCCTGGGACGCGACGATCCAACCGGCCGCCCGGCTCGGGCCGGTGCGGTTCATCAAGTCGGTCAGCGACAAGGGCGTCACGGTGATCCCATCGGTCGCCGAGCCGCTGATCCGGGCGGGCAGACTGGATCGCGCGCTGTTCGACGTGACCGGCCTGATCGACCTGGGCTACGACGACGCCCACACGTCCGAGATCCCGCTGCTGGTCGAGTCCCAAGGCGCCCAAACGCTCGGCAAGGTCACCCGTGAACTGCCGTCGGTTCGGCTCTCCGCGGTGGCCACACCGAAGAACAAAGCCGCGGAACTGTTCGACAGGGCCGACGTGGGCAAGATCTGGCTCAACGGCAAGGTTCATCCGTCACTGGACGTGAGTGTGCCGCAGGTAGGCGCACCGGCCGCCTGGCAGGCAGGGCACACCGGCGCGGGTGCGACCGTCGCCGTCCTCGACACCGGCTACGACCCGAAACACCCCGACCTGGCCGGGATCGTGAAGGGCGAGAAGGACTTCACCGGCGAGGGCATCGTCGACAACGTGGGGCACGGCACGCACGTGGCCTCCACCGTCGCGGGCCGTGGCGCCCAGTACACCGGCGTCGCAAATGGCGCGGACCTGCTGATCGGCAAGGTCTGCCAGAAGAGCGGCTGCCCGTTCGACGCCATCCTCGCGGGCATGCAGTGGGCCGCCGACAGCGGCGCCAAGGTCGTGAACATGAGTCTGGGTGGCGGGCCCGGCGACGGCGTCAGCGACCCGCTGGAGATCGCGGTCAACCGGCTCTCGGCCGAAAAGGGCACGTTGTTCGTGGTCGCGGCCGGCAACTACGGCCAGCGCACGCCCGTCTCGAGCCCGGCGTCCGCTGACGCCGCGCTGGCCGTGGCGAGCGTGAGCAAGCAGGACAGGTACAGCCTGTTCTCGCAGCCAGGGCCGCGGCTCAAGGACTACGCCGTCAAACCGGACATCGCCGCGCCCGGTGAGGACATCGTGGCCGCACGGGCCGAGGGAACGCTCGCCGACCGCGCTGTCGGCGAGCACCACGCGCGGCTCACCGGCACCTCCATGGCGACGCCGCACGTGGCCGGTGCCGCGGCGATCCTGGCCGCGCAGCACCCGGACTGGACCGGCGGGCAGATCAAGGCCGCGCTGATGGGCAGCGCGACCCCGATCGACGCCACGATCTACCAGCAGGGCGCCGGCCGGCTCGACGTCGGCCGGGCGTCCAGGCAGACGATCATCCCCAGCACGGGGAGCCTGAGCCTCGGTTTCGTGCGATGGCCGCACAACCAGCCCGCGCTGACCAAGCAGATCACGTACCGCAACACCGGCAGCGCACCGGTTTCGCTGCGGCTCAGCACCGACGTCCCGGCGTTCCGCACGAACGCCGACGAGGTCACCGTGCCCGCCAACGGCGAGGCGACGGTGACGGTCACCTTCGACCACTCCGCCGCTCAGATCGGGGTCTACGGCGGCAGGCTCCTCGCCAAGAGTGGCGACACCGTGATCCAGACGCCGGTCGGCGCCTACAAGGAGCCGGAAAGCTACGACCTGACGACGAAGCTGATCGACCAGAACGGCGCCGCGCCGGCCGATGGCCTGCTGGCGAACGCGATGTGGGTTCCACTGGGCACCGGCCAGGACGACTTCGACCTGATGGGGAACAACAGCACCGTGCGGCTGCCTGCGGGCCGGTACGCCGTGCTGGGCACCATCCAGACGGTGATTCCTGGTCAGCCCCTGCCGACCAGCACCAGGGTGGCAGACCCGGAGGTCGACCTGCACAAGGACACCACTGTCACGCTGGACGCCAGGAACAGCAAGAAGGTCACCGTGCGGACCGACGAGAAGGACGCCCGGCCGATCTCCTGGACGAACGGGATGGTCATCGACACCGGAGCACGCGGGGTGGGCTACTACAGCATGTCGGACTACAACGACTACACGGCGCCGACCACCAAGCACACCAAGGAGTTCCGGTACTTCGACCGGATGAAGCTCGAACGGCCCCAGGTCCGGCTGACGGTCGACAAACCGGAGTCGTTCGAGGTCCCGGTGGAGTGGATACCGGGCTCACCGCGGACGACCGACACCCGCGCACTGTCCACTGTGGACCTTGGGCACGCCACGCCCGCAGAGATCGCCGCGGCCGATCTCAAGGGCAAACTCGCGGTGTTCACCCTGGGCGACGGCGAAGGCCTCGAGCTCAGCCCACGGGTGCGGGCGATCGCCGAGGCGGGCGCGAACTCCGCGCTGTTCCACTTCTCCGGCAGCCCCGTGCGGTTGACGGAGGCGCCGCCACTCCCGTTGACAGCCACGTTCGGCCCCGAGGGCGCCCGGCTCGCGAAGTTGCCGAACGCGTCCGTGACGCTGACCGGCTTGCCCGCGAGCCCGTACCGGTACGAGCTGGTGTTCCCCAGCTACGGGGACGTTCCGGCGAACGTGACCTACCGGCCGCGCAACAGCGACCTGGCCACGGTGAAGACGACGTACCGGGCGCCGGTGGACGGCGTGGGTTACGCCTCGATGTTCGCCACCGACGGCAAGTACGACCTGGAGGGCTCGCTGGAGTCGACGCCGACTCCGCTTCCCCGCGAGCGGACCGAGTACTTCTCCCCTGCCACTTGGGCGAACTCCGTGAGCGTGCTGGCGGGCGGTGCCGCGCAGAACTACGAAGCCGCCAAGCGGACCTTCAAGCCCGGTGACAAGGCCACCGTGAACTGGGGCAAGGCCGTGATCGGGCCGGGTGTCACCGGGTCGGTGGGCTTCTTCTCGACCGAGCCGCACCTGGCGTACCGCGCGGGAGAGAAGATCAACACCCGCCTGCCGCTGTTCTCCGACTCGGCCGGCCACTCCGGGTTCCCCGATTCCGGCGACACCGGCGACACCGTGCTCTACAGCGACGGCAAGGAGATCGCCCGCAGCGGCCAGCCGGGCAGCGGGCAGTTCACGGTGCCCGCCGGCGCGGCGAACTACCGGCTCACCACCGAGGCGAGCCGGACCAACCCTGGATGGCCACTGTCCACAAAGGTCAGCGCGGAGTGGGGTTTCCGGTCCGGGCACACCACCGCCGCCACGCCACTGTCGTTGCTGTCGATCGGTTTCGACCCCGAACTCGACCTGACGAACCACGCGCCCCGCAACGCGCTGTTCTCGGTCCCGTTCCGCGTCGACCGGCAGCCGGGCTCACAGGGCGGCAAGGCTGAGCCGACCTGGGTCGAGGTGTCCCGCGACGACGGGCAGACCTGGCAGCGGGTGCCGGTGCTGCGCAAGAACGGCACCTGGTCGGCGATCGTCCAGAACCCGGCGTCCGGGTTCGTGTCGCTGCGCGCGAAAGCCGCGGACCAGGACGGCAACACGGTGACCCAGACGATCATCAGGGCCTACCAGGTGAACTGACCCGCGGTGATGGTTGCGCGGCGGTCGCGACAGCGTCCGCCGCGCAACCACCAAGCTATCGTCACTCCCGATCGATGGGAGTTGACGGAATTGGCACGTCTTCATGTCGGCTGCGCGATGTGGACCCACAAGGAGTGGCCAGGGCGGTTCCTGCCGCAGTCGCTGCCGGCCACCGAGCGTCTGCGGGCCTACGCCGGCTGGTGCAACGCGGTCGAGGGCAACACCACCTTCTACGCGACTCCCGCCCGGAAAACGGTCGCGACCTGGGCGAAGCAGACCGATTCCGACTTCCGGTTCATGCTCAAGCTGCCCAAGGCTGTCACGCACGAGCGCCGGTTGGCAGGTGTCGAGACCGAGATGCGGGCGTTCCTGGACGCCGTCGAACCCCTGGGCGAACGGGCGGTCCTGTGGACCCAGTTGCCCGGCTCGTTCGGCCCGACGGAGGTCGACGCCCTCAGCCGCTTCCTGCGCAGACTGCCCGCCGACCGCCGCCGTGTCGTCGAGGTGCGCCACCCCGCGTTCTTCACCGACGCCGACTCCACGTCACGGCTGGAGGAAGCACTTGCCCACGCGAACACCGAATGGGCGCCCTTCGACACCACGGTCCTCTTCCGGAGCCCGCCGACCAGCGAAGCCGAGCAGGACGCGTGGGCCAAGAAACCACGGCTGCCACGGCGGACCCGGGCACTGACCGACCAGCCGGTCGTCCGCTACCTGGGCCGGGACTCGGTCGAGGAGACGGTCGAGGGATGGGAACCCTGGGCGGAGGAGGTCGCCGGCTGGCTGCGCGAGGGCCGGTCGCCGACGATCTTCTTGCACACTCCCGACAACGCCGACGCCCCCGAGCTCGCGCGCAGATTCCACGACGACGTGCGCACCCTCGTGCCAGACCTCGACCCGCTGCCCGATCCCGAGCCGGTTGAGCCCGCGACCCTGTTCTGAGCGTCGCGATCGAGGACTGTTCTGAACTCCTGCGGATTGCGCACGGGCATGCGAAATCACGGGATGTAGCAGAACGTGCGACGGCGGCGTGGCGGCTTTCAGAAATCAAGCCTCAGCAATTCTGCTGATATGCAAAACCGGCCACCCTGTTACGCTGATTCTGTCGCTTGTGACCACCATCACAGCCACTTGCTCCATTTCATTCAAGATCGCTAAGGTCCCTCCGCTTGCGCCGTGGGGGCTGCGCTCGATCCAATTTTATTCACGATGAATTTGCGCGCGGCAGGGTGCTGTGTGTGCGTTTTCGCGCGCCCGCCAAGGGGTGGAAGGTCTACAAATGAACACGGCGGACATGTCGGGAGAGCATCATCCGCTTCTTGAGGAACTGTTTCTGGAACAGGTCGAGAACTGTCCAGACGCATTAGCACTGGTTGACGGGGGCGTTCGTCTCACCTATCGGGAGCTGTACCGAAGAGCGAGCGGGATTGCGGCCGGACTGGTATCGCGAGGTGTCGGCCGGGAATCGATCGTGGCGCTGGCGTTCGAACGGTCGGCCGACGCGATCGTGGCCACTCTGGCGATTGTGCTGGCCGGCGGTGCGTACCTGCCGCTGAACCCGCGGTTCCCCGCGGAACGGCTCGCGCACATGATCAACAACAGTGGCACGGAGCTCGCGATCTGCGGCCCCGGCATCGTGCTCGACGGTGTCGCCACGGTCGCGTTGGACGAGCTCTACACGGACGGTCCGGCGCCCGCGGTCACACCGTGGGACGGATCGCCGCTCGCGTACGTGATGTACACGTCCGGCAGCACCGGACGACCCAAGGGCGTGCTGGTCGAGCAGGCCGGGATCGTCAGGCTGGTCAAGGACTCCGACTTCTTCCAGTTCGACTCGGACGAGAGGCTGTTGCTCACCGGGGCCCTCGAGTTCGACGCCGCGACGTTCGAGATCTGGGGCTGCCTGCTCAACGGCGCGACATTGCACGTCGCGGGCAAGGAAACCTTGCTCGTCCCGGAGACGTTGCGGAAGTCGTTGCAGGACAACGAGATCACCGTGATGTGGCTGACCGCGCCGCTGTTCGGGCAGATCGCCGAGCACGACGCGACGGTGTTCGCCGGGCTGCGCACGCTGCTCGTCGGCGGGGACGTGGTGCACCGCAGGCACGTCGCCAAGCTGCACGAGCGGTTCCCCGAGCTGCGGATCATCAACGGGTACGGGCCGACCGAGAACACCACGTTCACGACCACGTACGAGATCCCTACCGGCGGCGAGGGCGCCATCCCGATCGGGCGGCCGCTCAACCAGACCACGGTGGCGGTGCTCGACGAGCGCAGGCGCCCCGTCGAACCAGGTCAGCAGGGCGAGCTCTACACCGGTGGCGCGGGCCTCGCCAGGGGGTACCTCAACAACCCCGAGCTGACCGCCGAGAAGTTCGTGGTGATCCGCGGTGAGCGGTTCTACCGCACCGGCGACCGGGTCAGCGTCGACGCCGAGGGTCTGGTCCGGTTCCACGGCAGGGTCGACGACCAGGTCAAGATCCGCGGCCACCGGGTCGAGGTCAAGGAGACCGAGTCGGTTCTCCTGGCCTGCCAAGGAGTTGTGGACGGTTGCGTCGTCGTGCACTCCGACGACACGGGCAAGTTCCTCAGCGCGTACGTGGTGCTCGCGCCGGACAACGGGCTGTCGGACGTCACGGCCGAGCTGGCCGCGAAGCTGCCCGAGTACATGCGGCCCGAGCACCTCGTGGCGATGGACCACCTGCCGCTGAACCCGAACGGCAAGGTGGACAAGGCGAAACTGCCCGCGCCACAGGTCGAGGAACACGCCCAGGACCACCTGCCGCGGCATCAGCGCGAGCTCGCGCTGCTGTGGGCCGAGGTGCTGCGCGTGGGCCGGATCGAGCCGGACGACGACTTCTTCGCCCTCGGTGGCAACTCGCTCGCGGTCGGCGCGCTGCTCGGCAGGCTGGCCGCGCGGCACGGCGTGCGGCTGCCGTTCGCCGAGGTCTTCGAGAACCGGACGCTGGCCGCGATGGCCACGGCGATCCGGCACGCGAGCACCGTCGCGCTCGCGCCGATCGAGGCGGTGGCAGGGCCCGCGGTGCCGCACCCGCAGCAGCGCGGCCTGGTCACGCACTGGCAGATCGACGAGAAGTCGTTGGCGTACAACGTCCCCGTGCGGCTGGACATCAGCGGCCCCGTCACCGCTCGCCGCGTGCGCGAGGCGGTGAACGAGCTGGTCGACCGGCACGACGCGCTGCGCACCCGGTTCGTCGATGGCAGGCAGGTCGTCGAGAACACGAGCGTGGAGCTGGTCGAGTCGCAGTACCTGCGCGACGAGGACGTGGTGCGCGCGTTCGTGCGGCCGTTCGACCTGGGCAGGGCGCCGCTGCTGCGGGCTCTCCTGGTGAGGGTCGACCACGCCCGGCACCGGCTCTACCTCGACGCGCACCACGTCGTGTTCGACGGCGTCTCGCTGCGGATCCTGGTCGGTCAGCTCGCCGACCTGCTCGCGGGACGGCCGATCACCACACCGAAGTGGCGCTACGCCGATGCCGCGCACTGGCACGCGGCGCAGGTCGCGGACGGCCGGTACTGGTTGGAGGCACTGGCGAACCCGCCGGTGCTCGACCTCCCGACCGACTACGAGCGGCCGAAGGTGCGGCAGACCCGTGGCGCGATCGTGCGCGCGACCTGCTCGCACGACCAGGTCAAGCGCATCGCCGACCAGGCGGGCACCACCGAGTTCGTCGCGCTGCTGACCGCTTACACAGCGGTGCTGATGCGCCTGTCCGGTCAGCACGACGTCGTGGTCGGCAGCCCCACGAGCGGCCGCCTGCACCCCGAGTTCGACGACGTCGTCGGCATGTTCGTCAACACCGCCGCGCTGCGGCTCACGGTCGACGAGCAGGCGAGCCTGTCCGATCTCCGGCGCGCTGTCGCCGCCCGGCACGCGGAAGCACTGGAGCACCAGGCTTTCCCGTTCGACGACGTGGTCGCCGGGCTGGCGTTGCCGCGAGACCCGGCGAGGCTGCCGCTGCTGGACGCGTTCTTCGCCTGGCAGAACGTGGACTTCTACTCGTTCGAACGCGACGGGCTGCGCGTCGAGGTCGACCTGCTGCACCCCGGCTCGTGCCGCTTCGACCTGAACCTCCAGGCCTACCAACGACCTGAGGGCGTCGTGCTCGAGCTGGAGCACAACACGTCGCTCTACACCGCGGCGTCCGCGGACTACCTGCTCAGCCGGGTCGTCGACCTGCTCACCGAGCTGGACGAGACCCCGGACCACCCCGTGTTCCGTCAGCCGGCGTCCGTCGCCGCGACCACCACACACGCCGATTTCAGCTTCTAGAAGGACCTCATGACCAGCGCATTGCAGGCACAGCAGGCGTTCCGCGCCCATCCTGCACTTCACGAGTACTGGACCGCGCGCCGCGAGGCGTGGACCGAACCGGTGGTCGCCGTCCGCGACCACCAGCGCGCCGACGCGGGCGAACCGCGTGACATCACGGTGGACGCGGGCGACGTGAGCGCGTTGTCGCGCCTCACCAACGGCGACGCGTTGCTGCTCAAGGTGGTCGCCGCCACCGTCGTCTCGATCGTCGCGGCGCGCACCACCGACCGCTCCGACGTCGTGGCGTTCGTCCCCGCGCTGTCGCGGAAGTTCGACCGCGCCGTACCGATCAGCGTCACCGTCACGGCCGAGGCGACCGCCAGGGAACTGCTCGGCGCCGTACGTGCCGCGTACCTGGAGACCGAGCCGCGGCTGGACGTGCCGGTGCAGGCTCTGCTGGACCGCACCGGCTGCCGCCCCACCGACTTCATGTCCTCTGTGGACGGTGACGTCACGGGCGAGGACGCGGACCGCGCGGGCACGCCGTTGCTGTTCACCCTGATCACCGAGCCCGCACCGCGGGTGTCGCTGCGCTACGACCCGGTGCTGTTCACCGAGGACACCGCACGCCGACTGGTCGACGCCTACCTGACCGTGCTGCACGCGATCACCACGCGACCCGCGATCGCCGCCGGCGACCTGCTCGCCCCGACGGAGCACGAACTGGCGCGGCTCACCGGCGAGTTCAACGACACCGAGGCCGAGTTCCCGCACGACCGGCTCATGCACTCGTTCCTCGAACAACGCGCGCGGCAGCACCCGGACCACGTCGCGATCGTCGACGACGGCACCACGTACGCGCAGCTCAACGCGGCCGCGAACCGGCTGGCCCGCACGTTGCGGGAACGCGGTGTCGGCGCGGGCAGCATCGTCGGTGTCTGCGTGCCGCGCTCGGCGATGATGCTCACCGCGATCTACGCCGTGCTCAAGGCAGGCGGCGCGTACCTGCCGGTCGACCCCACGCTCCCCGCGAACCGCATCGAGTACCTGCTGGAGCACAGCGGCACCGAACTGGTGCTGGCGACGCCGTCCACCTCGTCCGTGCTCGGCGACGCCACCGTGCTCGACCTCGCGGACCCGGCCTGCTGGCACGCCGACGACACCGACCTCGTGCCGGTGACCACGCCGGGCGACGCGTGCTACGTGATCTACACGTCCGGCTCGACCGGCCGCCCCAAGGGCGTCGTGGTCGAGCACCGCGCGATCGTGAACCGGCTGTGGTGGATGCAGCGCGCGTACCCGCTGTCACCGCAGGACGTGATCCTGCACAAGACGCCGTTCACGTTCGACGTGTCGGTGTGGGAGATCTTCTGGTGGTCCATCCCCGGTGCCTCTGTCGCCACGCTGCCGAACGGTGACGAGCGCGACCCGGCGCGGATCGCCGACCGGATCGCCGAGAGCGGCGCGACCACCATGCACTTCGTCCCGACGATGCTGCACGCGTTCCTCACCTACCACTCCCACGCCAAGCAGTTGTCGTCCCTGCGCACGGTGTTCGCGAGCGGCGAGGCGCTGGCGGTGGTGCACGCCCAGGACTTCGCCCGGCTGCTGCCGGACGCGAAGCTCGTCAACCTGTACGGGCCGACCGAGGCCGCCGTCGACGTGAGCTTCCACGACTGCGACGACGTGGACGGGTCCCGGTCCGTGCCGATCGGCAGACCCATCGACAACATCACGCTGTCGGTGCGGCTGAGATCCGGTGCCCTGGCACCGATCGGCGTGCCCGGTGAGCTGTGCATCGCCGGCGTCGGCCTGGCGCGGGGATATCTGCACGCGCCAGAGCTGACCGAGGAGCGGTTCGTCTCGTACGACGGCGAACGCAACTACCGCACCGGTGACCTCGCGCGCTGGCTGCCGGACGGCACGATCGAGTACCTCGGCAGGCTCGACACCCAGGTCAAGATCCGCGGCTACCGGATCGAGCTGGGCGAGATCGAACACGTGGCGTCCAAGGTGCCCGGTGTCGTCGAGTGCGCGGTCACGGCCGTCGCGGACGGCGGCGACAAAGCTTTGTGCGCGTACGTCGTCGGCTCGGTCGACGAGGCGGCACTGAGGGCCTCTTGGGCGGCCGAGCTGCCGTCGTACATGGTGCCCGCGTTCGTGCTGGCCGTGCCCGCGATTCCGGCCAACCACAACGGAAAGCGCGACCTCTCGTCGTTGCCGCTGCCTTCACGCGAGGTCGCGGACTTCGTCGAGCCCGCCACCGAGATCGAGCAGCTGATCGCCCACGTGTGGGCGGAAGTGCTCGGCGTCGAGAAAGTCGGTGCGCACGACGGGTTCTTCACGCTCGGCGGCGACTCGATCCGCGGCATCCGCGTGGTGGCGGCACTGCGCGAGGCCGGGTACGAGCTGACCGTCGGTGACATCTTCGCCCACCCGCGGCTGACCGAGCTGGCGTCGGTGGTCCGTCGAGCCACGGCGTCCGAAGTGGACGGTGAGATCGCGACGGAGTGGCTGGCCTCGGCGTTGCAGGCCGGCATGATCTACCACTCGAGCCTGGAGACGGACGTTCCCGTCTACCACGACATCTTCCGCTACGAGATCGCGGTGGAACGGGTCGACGCGGACGCGCTGCTGCGGTCGTGGGAGTGGCTGGCGCGGCGGCATCCCGTGCTGCGCAGCCGGTTCGACCTCGACGGCGACCTGCGGATGGTCGTCGAGGACGCGCCCGCGCTGCCGGTCGAGGTCGTCGAGAACGGCGACCCGGCGACGTGGGCCGAGCAGGAGAAGCGCACCCCGATCGACCCGTCGGCAGCCCCGGCGTACCGGGTGCGGTTCTTCGTGACGGCACCGGACCGCGTGGTGTTCGGCTTCAGCTTCCACCACGCGATCCTGGACGGCTGGAGCGTCGCGACGCTGGTGGAGGAGTTCTGCCGGATTCACACGGCGGTGCTCGCCGGTGGTGAGCTCACTGTCACGCCCGCTGTCGCGTTGCAGAAGCGGTACGCCGAACTGGAGGCCGCGGCTCAGGCCGACGAGGCCCAGGCGGACTTCTGGCGGCACGAACTGGCGGACAGCCAGATCCCGGAGATCCCGCGGCTGGCGCACGGCGGTGACGCCGAGGTGGTCGTGCGCGGCAGGGAGATCACGCCGGACCTGATGGAGGCGCTGCGCAAGCAGGCGGCCGCGTGGTCGGTACCGTTGAAGAGCGTGTTCGTCGCGGCGCACCTGCGGGTGCTCGGCCTGGTCGCGAACCAGCGCGACGTCGTCACGGGCTTCGTCACCAACGGCCGCCCCGAGGTCGACGGTGCGGAGCAGGCACTCGGCATGTTCCTGAACACGCTGCCGTTCCGGCTCGGCCTCGACCCGGCCTGGTCGTGGCGCGAGCTCGCCGAAGCGTGCTTCGCCCAGGAGCAGAAGCTGGTGCCGCACCGCTGGTTCCCGCTGCCCGCGATCCAGAAGCTGCACGGCGCGCCGGCCTTCGAGGTGATCTTCAACTTCACGAACTTCCACGTGCACGACGGCACGTCCGTGGTGGCCGTGGAGTACTTCGAGCAGACCAACGCGCCGTTCGTGGTGTACGTGGGCTTCAACGCCTTCACCGGCTCGTGGGAGTGCCGGATCGGGCACGACCCGAGCAGGTTCACGGCAGAGCAGGTCGAGCGCTACCTCGGCTACTTCCTCGGCTGCTTCGAGGCGCTCGCCGCGGACGGGTCCACTCTGTGGGCGGACACGATTCCCTTGTCCGCTGCGGAAAAAGCCGAGCTGCTGCCCCCGGTCGCGCGGCCGGACGCACCTCGGCTCGACGGGTGCACGAGCATCGCCGAGCGGTTCGCGGTGATGGCGGGCAAGCACGCCGACCGCGTGGCGGTGTCGTGCGGCGACCGGTCGTTGACCTACCGCGAGCTGGACCGGTGGTCCGACGCGGTGGCCGCGCACCTCGCCGCATCCGGTGTGGCGCAAGGTGATCTGGTCGGACTTGCCCTAGACCGCGATGTCGAGATGGTGGTGAGCGTCCTCGCCACCGTCAAGGCGGGCGCCGTGTACGTGCCGATCGACCCCGGTTACCCGGAGGACCGGATCCGCACCACGGTCGAGGACGCCGGCGTGCGGATGCTCATCGGCACACCCGCCGTCTGCGCGTTGTTCCCCGACCGCCTGACCACGTCCGAACTTCCGGTCGAGGGAACCTTCTCCGCGTGCGAGAGCGGACCGGACTCGCCCGCGTACGTGATCTACACGTCCGGCTCCACCGGCAAGCCCAAGGGCGTGCAGGTGACGCACGGCAACGTGCTGCGGCTGTTCAGCCAGACCGACGACTGGTTCTCGTTCGGAGAGCAGGACGTCTGGACGTTGTTCCACTCGTTCGCGTTCGACTTCTCGGTGTGGGAGCTGTGGGGCGCGCTGCTGTACGGCGGTCACCTCGTCGTCGTGCCGTTCTGGCAGAGCCGCTCGGTCGACGACTTCGCCGATCTGGTGGTCTCGCGCGGCGTGACCGTGCTGAACCAGACGCCGTCCGCGTTCGGCCAGGTCAAGCAGGCGCTCATGGACCGCGGCCGGAACTCGTTGCGGTACGTGGTGTTCGGTGGCGAGGCGCTCGACTTCGCGAGTCTCAGCGACTGGTTCGCGCACTTCGGCGACACCACCCCGCAGTTGGTGAACATGTACGGCATCACCGAGACCACGGTGCACGTGACGTACCGGCCGGTGACGGCGGCGGACACCTCGGCGCCGGGCAGCATGATCGGCGAGCCGATCCCGGACCTCGGCCTGTACGTGATCGACGACCGCGGCAACCCCGTCCCGTTCGGCACGACCGGGGAGATCGCGGTGGCCGGCGCCGGTGTCGCGCTCGGCTACCTCAACCGGCCGGAGGAGACGGCGAAGCGGTTCGTCACGCTCGACCTCGGCGAGGGACCGGCGCGCGTCTATCGGTCGGGCGACCTGGCGCGGCGGCTGTCCGGCGGCGACGTCGAGTACCTCGGCCGCGGTGACGCGCAGGTCAAGATCCAGGGCTACCGCATCGAGATCGGCGACATCGAGTTCGCGCTGAGCACCCATCCGGCGGTCGCGTCCGTGCTGGTGGTGGCGTTCACCCGGCGTTCGGGCGGCAAGGCGCTGGCCGGGTACTACGTGCCGAGCGCCGACGTCGGCCAGGCCGCACTGCGCGATCACCTCGCGGAACGGCTGCCGTCGTACATGGTGCCGAGCTTCCTGGTGCCGGTTCCTTCGTGGCCGCTCACCATCAACGGCAAGATCGACCGGCGCGCGCTGCCGGATCCCGAGCAGCAGATCGTCGTCTCGGGCGCGCACGCCGCGCCGCGCGACGAGGTGGAGGCCTCGTTGGCCGCGATCTGGGGCGAAGTGCTGGGAGCCGCGCGGGTCGGGATCGACGACGGCTACTACGAGCTGGGCGGCGACTCGTTGCAGGGCATCCGGCTCGTGGGTGCGTTGCGCGCGGCCGGTTTCGACGTGCCGTTGCACGAACTGATGCGCCTGCAGACGATTCGCGCTTTGGTGGACGCCGGGCTCGTCGGCACCACGTCGTCAGTGGATGTGGTGAGCGAACCGTTCTCGTTGCTGGGCAAGGAGGACCGCGCGCTGCTGCCGCCGGGGATCGTGGACGCCTACCCGGCGACGCAGCTCCAGCTCGGGATGATCTTCCACACCGACCTGGACCCGGCGCAGGGCACGTTCCACGACCTGATCCGGTACTCGATCGCGCTGCCGTTCGACCAGGCGGTGCTGACCGGGCTGATCTCGGACATGATCGCGTCGCACGAGGTGCTGCGCACGTCGTTCGCGGTCACCGGCTACTCCCGGCCGCTGCAGCTCGTGCACGTGTCCGGATCGGTGAACCTGACCGTGCACGATCTGTCCCATGTGGACCACGCCGGCCCGCTGCTGGACGAGTGGTACGAGACGGAGAAGAGCACCGGGTTCCTGTGGAGCGCGCCGACGCAGATGAGGTTCTTCGTGCACCGCACGGGATCCGAGTCGTTCGCGTTGTCGGTGAGCTTCCACCACTCGATCATCGACGGCTGGAGCTTCTCCGGGCTGATGGCGCGGTTGCTGGCGAACTACGAACGCGCGTTGTCGGGTGCGGCGATGACGGCGGCCCCGGTCGCACCGCTGGCGTACCGCGACTACGTCCGGCTGGAGCTGGAGGCGCAGACGTCCGCCGCGTCACGGGAGTACTGGACCGGGCTGCTGTCCGGCGCGCCGTACACGAAGCTGCCGAGGCTGCCGGAGGACGGCGCGCGGTGGGCAGAGGCGGACCTGACGCTCGACGAGCAGCAGACCGCGCGGCTGGCGGCGATCGCGGCACGGCACAACGCGACCGTGCGGCACCTGTGCCTCGCCGTGCACTTCCGGGCGCTGTCGCTGATCAGCAGGCTCGACGACGTGACGACCGGCGTGTTCGGCCACGGCAGGCCGGAACACCCGGAGGCCGACCGGATGGTGGGCCTGTTCCTGAACGTCGTGCCGCTGCGGGCACGCGTCTCGGGCCGGTGGGAGGACCTCATCGCGGAGATCGTGCGGCTGGACCATGAGCACGTCCCGCACCGCCGTTTCTCGCACGCGTCGATCCAGCAGGCGCTCGGCGGTGCGCGGCTGGTGGAGACGGCGTTCAACTTCGTCAACTTCACGGCGTACTCCGACAACCTCGGCGCGCAGGTCATCAGCGACCTGAAGTGGTTCGAGCACTCGGACTTCGCGTTGCTGGTGACGTTCCACGCCGACCTCTTCGCCCAGCGGTTGAACCTCACGTTCAACGCCGCCGCCCGAGTGCTGGGCCAGGACGCGGTGCGCACGGTCGCCGCGGTGTACGAGTCGGTGCTGTCCGACCTCGTGGCCGACGACCTGCTCGCCGCACTCCCTCCGGCCGCGGACGCGTCGCCGGACGGGTACGACCGGATCGGTCCGACGTCGTCCCGGATCTCGGCCGAACAGCTGCGCGAGCTGGCCGCAGAAATGGCCACTGAACTGGGCGACGGCGTGCTCGACTCGCTGACCGCGGTCCGCGTGATGCACGAAGCCCGTGCCCGGTACGGCGTCTCGGTGCCGCTGCGCGCCATCCTGGAGGTGCGGCTGTGATGCCGCGGATCTTCTCGACCATCCTGCTGAGCTCGCTCGGCTCGACCGTCCTCTGGCTCCTGCTGGTACCGCACTTCGCCGCGGCCACCCGGTCGGAGGGCCTCGTCGGACTCCTCGGCATGGAACGCCAGGTGCTCGGCGTCCTCGGCGCGCTGATCGTCGGCGTCTGGGCCGACCACGGCCGCGTCGCGCACAAGTTCGCGCTGCTGCAAGGACTTCAGCTCGTACTGGCGGCGGTGTTCCTCACCGTGCCGGACGCGGGACCCGAGTTCGTGCTCGTCTGGACGGCACTGCGGTTCGCCCTGGTCGGCGCCAGCTCGGTGCTGGCGTTCCGGCTGCTGGCGGACGTGTCCGGCTCCAGCTCGCGCGGCGCGGTGCTGCAGATGGTCACGTCACCGCAGGGCGCGATGGTGTTCGCGTCGGTGATCTGCGTGGCCATCCCGGCCTGGACGACGAACTCGCTGACGGCCGCCCTGGTGTTCGACCTGGTCAGCGGCGCCGCGGTGATCTGGCTGCTGGTGCGCCGCCCCGACCCCGGCGACCTGGGCTTCGAGTG
Source organism: Lentzea sp. NPDC051838 (assembly GCF_040681245.1). NCBI lineage: Bacteria > Bacillati > Actinomycetota > Actinomycetes > Pseudonocardiales > Pseudonocardiaceae > Lentzea > Lentzea sp. NPDC051838. The sequence goes on along the minus strand of NZ_JBFAYI010000005.1, from coordinate 69,596 downwards.
GCGGAAGGTGCCCGTGCGGATGGCCGCCGCCGTGCGCGGGTTCTGGCTGCCCGAGCTGTGGCCGTGGAACCTGGTGCAGCTGGGCTTCCTGGCCACGCTGTCCGGGATGATGGTCTACGCGTCCGTGATCGCGGAACGGCAGGACGTGGTGCCCGCCGCGGTCGTGTTCCCGGCCGCGTGGTTCTTCTACGGCCTCACGTTCTGGGTGACCGCCCCACTGCTGAAGCGCAACCCGCGGTGGTGGGCCCTGGTGTTCGCCGGCGTGCTCGTGGCGTGCGGCATCTTGGGCACGTTCGCGAACCTCACCGTCCACATGGGACTCTACGTGGTGCTGACCTTCGTCAACGCCTACTGGATCCACTACACCAACGCCCAGGTTCTGGACCGCGCGCCCGTCGAGCACCTGGGGCAGATCAGGGCCAGCATGATCTTCTACCTCGGCCTGGTGTTCGGCGTGGGAGAGCAAGCCGTCGGCCTGCTGCTGGAGCGCGGCCCCGGCCTGGCGCTCTTCGGCGTCGCGCACGCCGTCGGTGGCGTGGCACTGATCTGGGCGGTGCTCGTGATCAGCCGACGGCGATCGTTCCAGCCGGTCACCGCCGCGGCCTAGGTTGAGGCGCGGCAAGAAGGCCGCCCACCGAGATCGGTGGGCGGCCTTCGCCGTTCTAACAGTCGTCTCACATTCGGTCGATAGGAAGTGGGCATCGCCAGGAGACTCTGAAAGGCAGCCATTCATGATCTCTGTGCTCGTGGTGGACGCCCAGCCGCTGCAACGCTTCGGGTTTCGCATGCTGCTGGAGAACACCCCCGACACCAAGATCGTCGGCGAGGCCGAGAACGGCGCCGAGGCCGTTCGGTGGACCAAGGACCTGCATCCCGACGTGGTGCTGATGGACATCCCCATGCCAGGTGTCGACGGGATCGAGGCCACCCGGCGCATCGTCGCCGCCGGCGGGCGTTCGCGAATCCTGATGCTGACGACGTTCGACGTGGACCGGTACGCGCTCGCGGCGCTGCGAGCCGGGGCAAGCGGTTTCCTGCTGAAGGACATCCGCCCGGAGGAACTGCTGGCCGGCATCCGGGCCGTCGCCGCCGGGGACGCGGTGATCGCGCCGGCACTGACCCGGCGGCTGCTCGACGCGTTCGCCGACCGGCTGGGCGACGACCTCCGCGAGCCCGTGCGGGAGGATCCCCGGCTCGGTTCCCTCACCGGCCGCGAGCGCGAGATCCTTGTCGCGATCGGCCAGGGCCTCACCAACGGCGAGATCGCGCGACGGTTCACGCTGTCGGAGTCGACGGTGAAGACCCACGTCGGGCGGGTCCTCGCCAAGATCGGCGCACGGGACCGGGTCCAGGCCGTCATCCGCGCCTACGACCTGAGACTCACCCGGCCGATCTAGTGGCGCGGATGACGGCCTGGACCCGGTCATGCGGTGACGACCTGCCCGTCGACCACGCGCACCGGCACCTTGGTCAGGGACTTCGTCGCCGGCCCGCCGGTGACCTGGCCGTTGCCGTCGAAAGTGGAGCCGTGGCAGTTGCAGCGGAAGCCGGAGCCGGCGGGCGTGACGGGGCAGCCCTGGTGTGTGCAGGCGGCGACGAACGCCATGAAGGTGTCGGTCGAGGGGCGCAACAGGTATGCGGCGGCGCCGTCCGGTGTGGTGAAGCTCGTCGACGAACCGACGGCGATGGCCGAGGCCACGGCGATCACCTTCTGGGAGTTCGTTCCTGGGTCTGCCGGCTGGCTCGGTGCCGGGCTGGCGGTGCGTTGAGTGAGGGCGATGACGCCGCCGAGAGCAGCGGTCGTCGCGGCGACCAGGCCGCCCAGGAGCAGAACGCGTCGCTCGACGTCGTCCTGGGTCGAGTTCGGCCGGCGACGACGTATCGCGGCGCGCAGGCGGTCCGTCGTGGAGAACAGGCCTGCGTCGCCGGCGACCAGCAGCGGGGTCCAGGCTGCGGCGAAGACGATGTCGGCGCCGAAGTAGTACGGGCTGGTCGTCCAGCTCACGGTGAGGAAGAAGCTCAGCGCGAGGAGAAACCCGCCGAGTGCGGCGATGCGGGTGAACAGCCCGAGCAGAACCCCCAGCCCGACAGCGACCTCGCCGAGCGCGATGGCCAGTCCGACGACGGTCGCTTGCTCGGCCGCGAACGACACCAGCGGGCCGATCGGAGAGGTTGTCGCGGCGTGCAGCATCTGAGCGTGGACGCCGAGGGGCGAGGCGTCGTCCAGGTAGTGGGTGTCGAAGATCTTGGAGAGGCCCGCGTAGAGGAAGGTGCCGCCGAGGAAGACGCGCAACGGCAGGAGCGCCCAGGCCGTGGGGGACAAGAGAAGTCGCCTTTCAGTGCGGACGTGTGTGAGCGCAGGGCTCACACACGTTCGACGCTTCGTCAGGACTTGCGGGGAGAGACGGTCATGATGCCCGTGCACATCTCGTCGGCGGTGCCGTCGCCCCACACCACGTAGCGCGGCGGGAGTTTCTTCAGCTGCGGCAACTGTTTGCGCAGCTTCGCATCGTGCGTGCACGTCACCCGCAGCATGTCCCCCGGACCGATCTCCACCGGCGACGGCAGCTTCAGCAGCCGCTGGTTGTCGAAGTCGTACTGCGGCACGTCCAGCACGACCTTGGCGTTCGGCGTGCCGGGGTTGAGCTCGACCTTGATGGCCCGCCCGAGCAGGTGCATGTGACCGAACCCGGCGAACAGCGTCACCGGCTCCTCCACCTTGTGGTCGCAGGTCTGGGTGTCACCGGGCTTCGGCGCGCTCTGGCCGCACTCCTCCACCTGACGGTCCGCCGTCTCGCCGACGTCCTGCCCGAACCGCTTCGTCACGTCCGCGATCGAGGCCGCCCGGTCGCAGAGAGGACCCGACTCGTCTGCGGTGCAAGGGAGATCGGTCGGCGCGTCGAGCGGCCACGTGACGAACTCCCGGGTCTGCGGCGTGCCGTCCTTCAGCCGCAGCCGCACCGCCGAGCGGTCCGACCCGCCCGGCTTGCCGTCGGTCGCGAGCAGGTTGTAGTGCATCTGGAGAACGATCAGGGTGCCCGGCTCCAGCTTGAAGCCGACGTCCTCGGTGAACAACGTCTCCGCGGCGCCCGGCGCCCAGGTGTCCACCCACGACGCCTCCCCCGCTTCCACTTCGGCGCCGGGCACGCCGGTCCCGCCGAAACACTGCCAGCCGAGACCTGGGGTCTTCGCGTCCTGCTCGCGCACCGCGGCAGCACCGGCCGGCGGCACCGCGTACACGATGGCGTGGTGCGCGAGGGCGACGTTCTCGGGCGTGACCTGGGTCCCGGTCAGGAACGCGGCCTTGGTCAGGCCCGGATCGATCACCTGGCACCGGTACTCGTCCGTGCCGCCGCCCTCCGGCGGCGCTGGTGTGTAGGACTCGGCCATCTTCAGGTCGACGAACCGCTCACCGGCGCGCAGCGGCTCCGGTGGAGGCGCCGGCTTGGCCGCGTGCCCGTTGTGCGAGCCGGACGGGATGGGCAACGCACCGTTGCCGCTGCCCGACCCGCAGGCGACGACGGTGAACGCCGTCGCCAGCGCCACGGTGGCCACCCCGAACCTCCACAGTGGACCATGAGGTTTTGTCATGACCTCAACGCTAGGCGCGATTCCGGCCCGTTTCGTCGTACTGCGGTCGTGATCTCGGAAGGGAGGTGGTACCACGGTACCGTCCAAAAAGGACTACCCCCGCATTAACGATCGTCTCACATTCGCCCGGTAGGAAGTCGGCGTCAGACAAGCGATGGAACCGAATGCAGGAGGCTAGTGATGGCAGTCGACGCAGCGCCGCCCGGACGGTTGGCAGGCCGGTGGGTGCCGTGGTTGGTGATCTGCCTGTGGGTGGTGCTGGCGGCGGTCATGGTGCCGCTGAGCGGAAAGCTGAGCTCGGTCACCACGGACAAGGCCGTGGACACCCTGCCGGCCAACGCCGAGTCCACCAAGGTCGCGGTGCTCGAGGACAGTCTCCCCGGCGGCGAGGACAACACGTTCGTCTTCGTGTACCACCGCGCCGGCGGCATCACCGACGCCGACCGCGCGGCGGTGGAGCGCCACTACGACACCGTTGCCAAGAAGTACCCGCCGAAGGTGGCGGCCCCGGCCGGCGAGGACGAGGGCTCACCGACGAGCCCCTCCAACGACGGCAAGGCGATGATGTTCACCCTCGACGTGAGCGCGACCTACGGCGGACCGGAGGCCATCGTCGGCCCGTTGCGCGACGCCGCGAAGGACCGCCCCGCCGGCTTGGAGCTCGACGTGACCGGCCCGGCCGCGGTCGACGGCGACATGGACAGCGTCTTCGACGGCATCGACCTGCAGGTCCTCCTCACCACCATCATCGTCGTCACGCTCCTGCTCATCTTCACCTACCGCAGCCCGGTGCTGTGGTTCATCCCGCTGGTGGCCGTGGGCGTGGGCGCGGTGACCTCGATGGCGACCGTCTACCTGCTCGTCAAGGGCTTCGGCATCGTCGTCAACGACCAGAACTCGGCTCTGCTGACGATCCTGGTGTTCGGCGTCGGCACGGACTACGCGCTGTTGCTCATCTCCCGATATCGGGAAGCACTGCACCACCACGAGAACGTCCGGGTCGCGATGATCCACGCGCTGCGCGGCGCCGCGCCGGCCATCATCGCGTCCGCGGCCACCGTGATCGCCGGCCTGCTCTGCCTGCTCGTCGCGGACCTGAACAGCACCAGCGGGTTGGGCCCGATCGGCGCGGCCGGCATCCTGTGCGCGCTGGTGGCCATGCTGACGCTGTTCCCGGCGCTGCTGGTGGTGCTCGGCAGGCGGATCTTCTGGCCGGCCATCCCGCGGTTCGGTGCGGCCGTGCAGGAGAAGCGCGGGCTGTGGGGACGGCTCGGTGCCGCCATCAACCGCCGCCGCTGGGTGGCGACGCTCGGCTCGCTCGGGGTCCTCGGCGTGCTCGCCATCGGACTGACGGGCAACACCAGCCCTCTGCGGGAGCAGGACCAGTTCCTGTCCGCACCGGAGTCGGTCACCGGCTTCACCGTTCTCCGCCAGCACTTCCCGGAGCTCGGCGGCCAGCCGATGACGGTCTTCACGCGGCCGGCACAGCAGGAGCGGGTGCTCGACGTCGTCAAGAGCACTCCTGGTGTGGCAATGGCAATCCCCGGTCAGACCAGCGGTGGCTGGACCGACATCTCGGTGTTCCCGAAGGACGCGCCGGACACCGCCGCGGAGTACGACACGATCAAGCGGGTGCGCACCGCCGTGCACGCGGTGAACGGGGCGGAAGCGATCGTCGGCGGGCCTAGCGCGGAGAACCTCGACACCGAGGTGACCACCACCCGCGACGAGATGCTGGTGATCCCGCTGGTGCTGCTCGTCGTCCTGCTCGTCCTCGCGCTGCTGCTCCGCTCGATCGTGGCCCCGCTGGTCCTGATGGCGACCGTGATCGTCTCGTTCGTGGCGGCCTTCGGCGGCAGCGTGTTCGTCTTCGACACGATCCTCGGGTTCAAGGGCGTCGACTACTCGGTGCCGCTGCTGGCATTCCTGTTCCTGGTGGCGCTCGGCGTCGACTACAACATCTTCCTGGCCAGCCGGGCCAGGGAGGAGACCGCGCGTCTGGGCACCAGGGAGGGCATGCTCAAAGCCCTCTCCGCCACCGGTGGCGTCATCACCTCGGCCGGCGTGGTCCTGGCGGCCACGTTCGCGGTCCTCACCTCGCTTCCGCTGGTGATGCTGATCGAGGTCGGGTTCCTGGTCGCCTTCGGCGTGCTGCTCGACGCCCTGCTGGTGCGGTCGATCCTGGTGCCCGCCCTCACCCTGCTGATCGGCAAGCGGATGTGGTGGCCGAGCCGGCTGTCCCAGCCGGCGGAGCTGCCGGACGGTCGGCAGCCGCTCGACGACGAGGAGAAGGAGCCCGCGCTACAGCGGTGAGCGCGGTGGCACGAACGAGATCCGGGACGAGGCCCCAGGCCCGTCCCGGATCTTTTTCACGGGCCGGTCAGTGCACCGCGGTGTCCTCGCCGGCGGTGAACCACCCGATCGAGGCCGGCGGGGCCGCGGCCGGAAGCTCGACTCGAAGCAGCGCGCCACCGCGGGCGGACCGGGCGACGGCGACCCGGCCGCCGTGAGCGTCGACGACCCGCTGCACGATCGACAGCCCCAGACCGGATCCCGGCAACGCCCGTGCGCTGTCGGCGCGGTAGAACCGGTCGAACACCCGCGGCACGTCCGCCGTGTCGATGCCCGGCCCGGCGTCGTCGACCTCGAGCACCGCCGCCGCGCCCTCGGCACGGAGCCGGACCTGGACCGGCTGGTTCGGGGGAGACCACTTGCCGGCGTTGTCGATGAGGTTGAGCACCGCCCGTTGGAGGCCGGCGGGCCGTCCGCTCACCCACACGGAGGTCACGTCGAGCGCGACTTCGATGTCGGGCATCCGGGAACGCGCACGGGTCACGGCGGCCACCACCACGTCGGCGAAGTCGAGCACCTCGGTGCGCTCGTCGCTGACGTCACCGCGTGCCAGGTCGGTCAGCTCGGCGGCGAGGTTGCTCAGCTCGGCCACCTGGGCGCCGAGATCGTTGAGCAGCCGGGTCCGGCTCTCCGCCGGCAGTCCGCTGTCCAGGGTGCCGCGCCGATCCAGCCGGATCAGCAGCTCGACGTTGAGGCGCAGGCTGGTGAGCGGGGTCTTGAGCTCGTGGGCGGCGTCCTCGGCGAGCAGCCGCTGGGCCCGCCGGGAGTCCCGGAGTGCGGCGAGCATGTCGTTGATCGACTGGATCAGCCGCCGGATCTCCCCACCACCCTCGTCCGGGATGTCGGCGTCGAGATCCCGGGTCTGCGCGACCCGGACCGCGGCGGCGGTCAGCCGGTCGATCGGGGCCAGCCCGGTCCGCGCCACGGTCCGCCCGACCAGGGCACCGCCGACCACGCAGAGCAGCCCGATCAGCAGCATGCCGAACCCGAACTGGTTGATCGGGCTGTCGTCGGCGACGCGGGCCACCTGGACCGCGCCGTCGCCGGCCCGCAGCGTGTAGACGAGGTAGCCGTCGTCGTCGCTGTCGCCCACCTCCATCAGGTCGGCCGCCGCACCCTGCACCACGCGCCCGGCGGACTCGCTGACCGGGGGCAGCGCGGGCTGGCCGTCCGGCGTCCGGGTCGAGCCGTCGGGGAGGATCACCCGCATCAGCCGACCGGATCCGGGATACGGCGGCAGCTCGACCTGCGCCAGACCGGCGCGCTCCGCGTTCGTCGCCAGAACCCGGGAGTCGGCCCGCAGCTGATCCTCCACGGTGTCCCGCAGCTCCCAGTCCAGCAGCTCGCTGGTCACCTGGAAGGCCACGAACACGCTGACCGCGATGGCCGTCGCCGCGATCACCGTCAGCCGGGTCCGCAGGGACTGCCGGCGCCACCACCGGGTCAGCCGGCGCGGACCCCTCACGGAGGAGTCTCCCGCAACGTGTACCCCAAGCCGCGCAACGTGTAGATCAATCGCGGCTCACCCTCCGCCTCCATCTTGCGGCGCAGGTAGCTCACGTACACCGAGAGGTTGTTGGCGGTCACGCTCATGTCGAAGCCCCAGATCGCCTCGAACAACGCGTCGCGGGTCAACACCCTGGTCGCGTTGCACACGAGGACCTCCAGCAAGGAGAACTCGGTCCGGGTCAGCCGGAGCGGCCGCTCGCCACGCCACGCCTCGAACCTGTCGGGATCGACCCGTACGTCGGCGTACGACAGGATCTGCGACTCCTCGCCACCCGGCGCGCGCCGGCGCAGCAGGGCCCGCACCCTGGCCAGCAGCTCCTCGGTGGCGAACGGCTTGGGCAGATAGTCGTCAGCGCCCGCGTCCAACCCAGCGACCCGGTCGAAGACCTGATCCCGCGCGGTCAGCATGAGCACCGGCAGATCCCGCCCCGCAGCCCGCAACCGCCGGCAAGTCTCCAACCCGCCGAGGCGGGGCATCATCAGGTCGAGGATCAACAGATCCGGCGCATCGCCCTCGATCCCGTCGAGCACGGCGAGACCGTTGGCGACAGTGCAGGTTTCGTAGCCCTCGACCTGGAGCACCCGCTCCAGCGACTCACGGATGGCCGTCTCGTCATCCGCGATCATGATCCGCACGCCGGCCCGCCCTTCCAGTGGACACTTTGCGCCTCATCGTTCCCGACCAACCTGAGGCCAGCATTAGAGCGGGGTTCGACTCGTGCCCGAGCGGACGAAGCGACTGCGCTTCGTCCGCCCAGAAGTTCACCGTTGGCGCACAGCCATCACGGACAGATTCGCGGTTTCAACCCGATCGTGATGGTGACCGTGGAGCCGACGTTCACGATGGTGCCCGCCCGCGGGTTCTCACGCATGACCTGGTTGATGAAGTTGCACGTCGGGTCGACGGCCGACGTCACCGCGGTCGAAAGCCCCGCGGCCTGCAGGGTGGCCCGGGCGCTGCTCGCGGACGAGCCGATCACATCGGGCACCGCCACCTGAGTGGTGAGGGTGAACGGGGTGGTCAGCTGCCGGGAGTTCTGGTTGAGCGACAGGTTGCCGGCCTGCACGAAGAACGACGTGCCGTCCGAGAAGAACAGGGTCAGCCCGTAGCTGAAGTGCCAGGTGTCGTTTCCGTTGGGATCAATGGAGATCCGCACGATGCCGGAGCTCAGCATGGCGGCGGTGACACCGGTGTCGGTGCGCATCATGAACGGCCCGTGGACGCTGCCGTCCCTGTACTCGGTGCCGATGTCGCTGAAGTCGCTGGCGACCCGGCCGCCCGGCGTCTCCACCTGTGCGCGCACCAGCGTGTCGTCGTCCTTGTTGTCGTTGCCGGTCGTGAAGGTGACGGCGGCAGCCGACAGATGCGCGTCCGGTGCGGTCCCGTTGACCGTCGCTGGTGCGGCCCACCCGGTCTGAGCCCCGATTCCGAGCAGCAACAGCACCGTCATGCCGATCGACGCCAGCCGTCGTGCAGTCGATTTCATCGCGGTCCTCCTTTCGTCGCTGTGTCGGAAGCGACGGTAGGAGCGGGCGATTGCAGTTCATCGACAATCCGTCGACGTAACCAGTATCCCGGTCGCCACGAGCAACTCCTGATACTGCGTGACAACGGATTTCGCCGCACCGCAACCACAGTTCCAGGTACTGGGGCCGTTCGAGGTGCGCGTGCACGACGAGGTGCTCGACGTGGGTGGTCCGCGGCTCCGGACGTTGCTCGCGTTGCTGACGGCGAACGCGGGCAGGGTGACGACCGTCGGCACGATGGTGGAAGCGTTGTGGGGAGCGGAATCTCCACCTGACGCGCAGCGGACCGTGCGCAGCTACGTCTCAAGGTTGCGCCGTGCGCTCGCCGTCGACCAGCTGATCGTCACGCATCCGTTGGGCTACGTGCTGCGGCTTGATCCACATGTCGTCGACTCCCGCCGATTCGAACGGCTCGTCGAGGCGGGACGGGACGCCCTGTCCGCCGGCCGGGCCGAGGGCGCCGCCGAACAGTTGTCGCTGGCGTTGACGCTCTGGCGGGGCGAGGCGTACGGCGAGTTCGGCGAGACGCCGGTGCTGCGTGCCGAGGCGGCACGGCTGGAAAGCCTGCGACTCAGCGCGGTCGAGGATCGCGTCGACGCCGACCTCGCGAACGGTGAAGGGGTGACGCTGGTCGAGGAGCTCGCGGGGCTGACCGACCGGCATCCCGGCCGGGAGCGCCTGTGGGGGCAGCTGATGACCGCGTTGTACCGCGCGGGCAGGCAGGTCGAGGCCCTCGACGCGTACCTGCGCGCCCGCACCGTGCTCGTCGACCGGTTCGGGCTCGATCCGTCGCCGCGCCTGTCCGAGATACATCAGCAGGTGCTGGACAACGACGCGCGGCTGTTCGGCGTGCCCACGGTCGCACCGGGCGAACCCGTCCGCGACGACCTCCCCGGCGACATCGCGGACTTCGCCGGCCGTGAGGCCGAGCTGACCTTGCTGGCGACCGCGCGCGCCGCCGGTCGGCACGCCGTGGTGATCCAGGCGATCGACGGGATGGCAGGGGTCGGCAAGACGACGCTGGCGGTCCACGCGGCGCACCGGTTCGCCGAGGACTACCACGACCGGCTGTTCATCGACCTGCACGGCCACGCGCCCAGCCGGCGGCCCGTCGCGGCGATGACGGCGCTGGACACGCTGCTGCGGGCTCTGGGCGTGCCGCCGGACCGGATTCCGCAGGACCCGGACGCGCGCTCGGCGTTGTGGCGTGCCGAGCTGGCGACGCGCTCGGTGCTCGTCGTGCTGGACAACGCCGCCGACGCCGCGCAGGTGCGCCCGTTGCTGCCAGGCACGTCCCGCAGCCTGACGCTGATCACGAGCCGTCGCCGCCTGGTCGATCTCGACGCCACCCAGGTCGTGTCGCTGGACGTGTTGCCGGAGGCGGACGCAGTCGCACTGTTCACCAGCGTCGCTGGCGGCGACCGCACCACGTGCCCGGCGCACGAGGTCGTCGCGTTGTGCGGTCGTCTCCCGCTGGCGATCCGCATCGCCGCCGCCCGACTGCGCGCACGTCCCGGATGGACAGTGGGCTACCTGGCGGAACGCCTTCGCCAGGCGCACTCCCCGCTCACCGAACTGGAGGCGGGAGACCGGAGCGTTGCCGCCGCGTTCGCCCTGTCCTACGAGCACCTCGACGCACCGCAGCGACGCCTGTTCCGGTTGCTCGGCATCCACCCCGGCCCGGACTTCGACGCCTACGCCGCCGCGGCGCTCGCGGCCGTGGACGTCCCAGAGGCCGAACGGCTGCTGGAGAGCCTCGTCGACGACCACCTGCTGCAGGAACCCGCGCCCGGCCGTTACCGCTTCCACGACCTGGTCCGCCAGCACGCCCACGCCGTCGCGCTGACAGACGAGCCGGAACCGTTGCGGCACAAGGCACTGCGCCGGGTCGTCGGCTACTACCTGCACACCGCGCACAACGGCAGCAGGCTGCTCGACCAGCAACACCCGCCGATCACCGTCGAAGCGGCCGACTGCGTCCCGCACCCGCTGTCCGGCAGCGTGGCCGCGATGGCGTGGTTCGACGCCAACCACGCCTGCGTTCTGGAGGCGCGAACCGCGGCCGAGGACGCGGGCTGGGACACGGTGGTGTGGCAGCTCGCCTGGTCGCTGGACAACTTCCACTACCGCCGCGGGCACCTGCACGACAACATCGCCTCCTGGCAGGTGGGCCTCGTCGCCGCCGAACGACTGGGCGACCTGGCCGTGCAGGCCCGCGCCCATCGACGGCTGGGCCTGGTGTACGCGCCGCTGGGGAGGGACGCGGAGGCTTTAGTCCACTTGAGACAGTCGCTGGCGCTGTCCGAACAGGTCGGCGACACGCTCGGCCAAGCCGGCGCACACCTCGTGCTGGCACTGGCCCTGACGTGGCAGAAGGACGACCACGGCGTGCTCGCCCACCTGACCGAGGCGAGGAACCTGTACCGGCTCAGCGGGAACACGCAATGGGAGATCCGCGCCCTGAGCATGATGGGTGCCTCGTACACCCGTCTCGGCCACCACGCCCGCGCCCGCCGCATCTGCGAGGCCGCGTTGTCGTTGTGCTTGCTGCACAACGACACCTACGGCCAGGCGGACAGCCAGGACAGCCTCGGCGCGATCGCGGGCAACACCGGCGACCACCGCCAGGCGCTCGACCACTACGGACGCGCGCTGGCGTTGTGGCGCGACCTCGACAACACCTACCGGCAGGCGGGCACCTTCGCGGCGCTCGGCGACGCCCATCGCGACCTCGGCGACCGCGATCACGCGCAGCAGTGCTGGCAGGAGGCCATCGACCTCTACCGCGGGCAGAACCTCCACCGCGCGGCCGACCGCATCGCGCAACGTTCCCGCTGACCTGTCCGCGCGGCTTTCGGCGGGTCTGCGTCAGCGCTGACAGCCGGGTGAATCGGCGTCGTCCAAGGCGGCGAGCTCACGTCGCACCTCCTCCACGTCGTCGTCCCGCCGCTGCGCGGTGAACATCTCCAGTGCCTTGTGCCACGCCGCACGCGCCTCGTCGCGCCTGCCGAGGGCGGCAAGCGGACGGGCGACCCCCTGGTGGGCATTGGCCTCCTCGAACACATCGCCGAGATCTCGATACACGACGAGGGCCTGCCGGTAGAGGTCCGCGGCCCGTGCGTGGTCGCCGGAACGGTGGGCGGTCAGCGCCAGGCTGTCCAGCGTGGTGGCCTCGCCGTCGCGGTCCCCGTGGGCGCGGTGCAGGGCGAGCGCTTCCTCACAGTGCGCGCGGCCGTTTTCGTGGTCACCCAGCCGGGTGCAGTACCAGCCCACCGCGTTGAGGGCGTACGCCTCCTGCACCGGATCGTCGACGGTCCGGTAGAGGCGCAGCCCTTCGGCAGCGTGCCGCAGCGCCTGCCGGTCGTCGCCACGCATCTCCCAGACCTGGGCGAGGGCGTGGTGCGTGTGTCCTCGGTCGACGTCGTCGTCCGACGAGGCCAGCGCCCCGTGCAGATGGGCGACCGCGTCGTCGTGCCGCCCGACGTCGGCGCAGGCCCGGCCGAGGAACCGCCGCACAAGGGTCAGGGCACGGCGATCGGCGGAGCGGCGAACCGCGTCGAACGCGACCTCCCAGAAGCCGAGCCGGTCCTGGCGGAGACCGCGCCACGCGTGGAACGTGACCAGACTCCACGCCACCTGCCACACCGGTCCGTGCCACCCGCGGGCGGCGGCGGCCTGCTGGACCGCGGCCAGCGTCGCGTGCTCGGCCTCGAACCACGCCAGGGCCTCCGTGCGGTCGCGCAGGGCGTGCGGTTCGCCGGCAGGCCCGTCCACCCCGGCGGGGAGAACTCGGTTCCCGGAGGTCAGCACCCCGTCCGCCGCGCACGCGGTGCTTGCGAGGAGCTCGACCACGCGGCGCAGCGCGGCCACGCGGTCGGCTTCCGGCAGGCCCTCCGCCCGATCGGCCGCGTACCGGCGGATCAGGTCGTGCATCCGATACCGTCCACGGGCATCGCGGTCCACCAATGAGGCGTGCTCCAGTGCCCGCAACACCACCCGTGCCCGGGGCGTGGGCACATCGAGGAGCGCCGCCGCGGTGGGCAAGCCGAAGTCGGGACCGGGCACCACACCCAGCAGTGCGAACGCCGTGTCCTGCTTGGTGGTGAGACCGCCGCACGACCAGGACAGGATGGTCGACAGGCTGGCCGTCGGCTCTTCGTCATCCAACGCGAACAGCCCTACGTCGCGCAGCTCGCCGGCCAGGACGCTCAGCGACAGGTCGGGTGCGGTGTGGGCACGGCCCGCCACGATGCCCAATGCCAGCGGGAACCCTCCACACCGGCGGACCAGCTCGTCCACCGCCGCGGGCTCCGCGCCGACCCGCGCCGCGCCCAGTCGCGCGGTGAGCAGCGCACGGGCCTCGATGTCGTCGAGCGCGTCGAGGCGCAGGTAGTTCGCACCGTGCCCGGTGACCAGTCCGGAGAGCAGGGTGCGACTGGTCACCAGCACCTTGCAGGTCGGGCTACCGGGTAGCAGGTAGGCCACCTGCGCGGTGTCGGCGGCGTTGTCCAGCACGATCAGCACCCGCTTGTCCGCCACCAGGCCGCGGAACAGCGCGGCCTGCGCGTGCAGGTCGACGGGCATGCGGTCGGGAGGGACGCCCAGAGCTTGGAGGAATCCGCGCACGGCCGACGAGGGGTCCATCGGTGCGCTGTCCGGGCTGAACCCGCGCAGGTCTACGAACAGCTGCCCGTCGGGGAACTCCTCGGCGTGGCAATGCGCCCACTGCAGGGCCAGCCACGTCTTGCCGATACCACCGGCCCCGCCGATCGCGGAGATCACCATCGCCCCGGCGCCCCGTGCGGTCAGCACCTCGTCGAGACGTGACAGTTCGGTGGTGCGGCCGGTGAACAGCCGCCGTGGCGCGGGCAGTTGCCGAGGCGCGGGCACGTTCGCCTTCGCCTCCACCGCACCGCTGATCGTCGCTGCGGAAGGGGTGAGAGCCGGGTCGGTGTCGAGGATGCGTTGGTGCAGCTGCTGCAGTGCGGTGCCGGGGTCGGTACCCAGTTGTTCGACCAGACGGTCGCGGAGTTGCCTGTACTGGGCCAGGGCGTCGGAGGTGCGCCCGGCGAGATACAGCGCCAACATCAACTGGCCGGCCACGTGTTCGTCCAGAGCGTGCTGTTCCGCCAACGCGAACAGTTGTGGCAACACTTCGGTGTGCCTGCCGCAGCGCAACGCCACATCGACGCGGTCGAGACGAGCGGCGTTGCGTTCCCGTTCCAGGCTGGTGCGCACAGCGGCCAGCCACGGGGTCTCCAGGCCGGCGAACGGCTCACCCCGCCACAGTGCCGAGGCCTGGTCGAACAAGCCGAGGGCGTGCTCGTCGCTCTCTTCGCGGGCGCGGGCGATCAGGTGGCGGAACCGGTGCAGGTCCACGGCCTCCGGGTCGGCGAGCAGCACGTAGCCGTTGGGGCGGCGCTCGATCCCGATGCCTTCCGGTGACAGCAACTGGCGCAGCCGGGACAGGTAGTTGCGCAGGACCTGCCGACCTCGGAGAGGTAGATCCCGTGGCCACACCCGCTCCAGCAGTTGGTCCACCGTGACCACCCGGTTTGCCTCCACGACCAGCACCGCGAAAACACACCGCTGGCGCGTGTGTCCCACCTCGACCCGCCGGTCTCCGATCCAGGCTTCGACATCCCCCAGCACCCGCAGCTCCACCACCATGCCCCCGCTCCGCGCGCGTCCAGACGAAATCACTCTGTCGCAGCTTCCACAAGATCGACGGCACTTTGCTCACAATTACTCTCACCAGCCCATTCCACGATCATGATGCGTTTCCTGCTTGCGCCACATCCATTCTCGGCGCAGGCCAGAGCTCGAGTTCTGGCCACGAACTCCGGAATTCCACAGGAGATGGGAATGCATCGACTGATCAACACTATTCGCCATGGCGCGGCGATCGTGACAATCGTCAGCCTGGTCGCTCTTGGCCTGGGGCAGACAGCAGGGGCGGCCACCACTGCCGCACCGGCCAATCCGGCAGCGTCAGCCCAGACCGCTCCGGCACGCACCGTCAACGGGCTGGACGTCGTGACCGGGACGCTCTACGACGTCACCTTCGGACACGATGGCCAAGCACGCATCCAGGCGTCACCCGATGACATCACGACGCAGGCGACGTGGTCGTACAAGTTCAGCAAGGAGACCACGGAGAAGCTCTACCTGCTCGCTTTGGCCGGCGCGACCTCCAGCATCGAGGGCATCTGCCAAAGCGTCGCGCCCTCCTGGCTCGACCCGCTCTGCAACCTCGTCGCCACCGCCATCGTCCTCTTCCTGGTCAAAGCCAATCCGGCAGGACGGTGCCTCAAGATCTCCGTCACGACGAAGCTGGGCTGGCCCCCGATCAAGGTCAGCGTCGGCTATGTCACCTGCTAGGCGCGAAACCCGGGGAGGGGATCTCGTGAAAACACCGAAGATCATTGCGATGTCGATCTTCGTGGTAGCGCTGCTGCCGGCAGCGACAACCGCGTCGCCCGCTCTTGCGGGCCCGTCATCAACCGTGGAGCGGGTGAGCACGGCGATGGCCATGGCCGGCGTATCGCCGACCGCGGACCGCGCAAAGGTGACAGCCGATGGCTCGGTCAGCATCGACAACCTGCGCCCGGCGGTATCCCTGCGGGCCGGCACGCAGACCGTGCGCGCAGAGGTGCAGGACGCTGCGGCCGCTGGATCCAGTACCGGCAACGGCACGCGAGTTTATGGTGACGTGGCGCGGAACACCGACTTCGCGATCACGACTCCGGGGCCGGGCACAGTCCAGATCCTCGCGATCATGCACCGTTCCTCGGCGTCGAACACCCAGCGCTACAAGCTCGATCTGCCGGCGGGAGCCGCGCTGACACCCGTCGGCGGGGGTTACCTGATCACGGGGTCTGGTGGAACCGTGATCGGAACGGTGAACGAGCCGTGGGCGAAAGACGCCAAGGGGCGGCACCTGCCAACCCGGTACGAGATCGACGGGACCACTCTCGTACAACGCACCGAAACCGCAGGCGCGGAGTATCCGATCGTGGCCGATCCGAGAATCACGATCGGACTGGGCGTCTACCTCAACATGTGGGGGTACGAGCTGCGCGCAACGGCGATCGCCTATCTCGCCGCCGGCGGGGCAGGACTGGCGGTGGCCTGCGCGACCGCGAGCCGGCTTCCGAGTCCGCTCAACATCATCGCCTCCATCGCGTGTACGTACGTCGGCAGCAACGCGGTCAAGTACCTGTTCCGCAAGGCCGTGGACATCTACAACAGCAATCAGATCTCCGACGGCACGTGCTACCAGATCAAACTGGGGAACACCGGCGACCGCTGGAAGCGGGTGTCCGCGTCGAACTGCTGACCATGAACGAGAGCACACCCGCTGAACCTGTGGGGCGGGGCGACCGGACGCAGCGCCGGATGCCCCGCTCCTGCAACGTCCTTGGTGGAAGCGGACTTCAAGGAGCCCGGCCGCCGCAGCTACAAGCCGCTCGAGGACGACGACAGCCGAAGGCCTCGATCTCAGGGCTGGCCAACCTCATCCGCCGGATGGGTGCTTGTCCCGTTTAGACGGACAGGGACGATGAGGTGTGGTCAGGCCAGCTGATTCGAGACAGCGGCTTCGTAGGCGGCGGGGCTGAGGTAGCCGAGGTCGATCACGGCGGCCAGGTACAACCACCCTTTCCAGGTGTTGATGTAGGTGATGTCCCCGCACCACCTGCTGCCGATCTCTGTTGCGCCAACGGATCCTCAAACCAGTCGTCAACGGCAACGATGGCCGGGCCTCATAAGGGAATCCGCACCGCGCTTACCCGACCGGGACTGACCTCCATGGACTGCGTCACAGCCACAAAGCCTGGCTCATCGCCAACAGCGCACCCGAGATCGCCCAAGCCCGGAAACCCGGACACCCGAATCGCGTCACCGAGGTCTACTCCCACGTCGCACCCGAACCTGCACACCGCCGCGTCTCCGGACCGCTTGCGGCGTAACCAATCCCGCCGCCCCTCACACCGTTAGTGAGTGGGTCTCGACGATCACCCAGTCCAGCGACCAGCACACTGATCAAGCCGGAGAATTCTGCTCCAGAAGTGCTCCATAGGGTCACCGCAACACGATCAACAGACGATCACCCAAGATCGGGCCCGAACAGCAAGAAACCCGCCTGACCAGCGGAAACCCCTCGATCAGACGGGCTCTCAATTCAAGTGGAGCTGAGGGGACTCAAACCCCTGACCCTCACACTGCCAGTTTGGTCCACAAAGGACTCCTGCCAGCACAAACTCGAGAACCCCAACAACTCCAGCGCAAGTAGCCGCCGTTGAGTGCCGTTCGATGACGTTCAACTACCTGCCCTGCTCCAGTTCCGCTCCAGAACGATCAGTGTGAGAACGTCACCGCCCCCTTGACGCGGACATGCAAGTTCAGCGGCTCGATCGCACCGCCAGAAGCCGCTCAAAGCTGATCTTTCGGTCGAGTGCTCGAGTTTCCAAGAGCGATGCGGGATCTAGAGGAACGGCACGACGCTGATACTCGTGTTCCGCCTCAAAGTTGCCCCCTGCCTGCACGTTCTGGTCGAGCAGCCCCATCGCAGTCAACCCCACATGGGCACACCAGACAGCCTCGTCCGAGTCTCCCGTCGCGGTACCCCGCAGCATGGAGGACGGCCAACACCGAGTGGAAGGCGTACGCGTCAACCGCGGTGGTGAGCTCCTCGCCGTTGTCGGCGCGGACGATCTCCACAAACCTCTCCAGCCGTTCGGCCCTGCTGGCGAACACGCTGCCAGGGAGCGTCGCATCCCAGAGTTCGTCCAACACATCCAAAAGGATCTCAACATCGCCAGCGCGAGCCGGGTCATCACCCCGAAGGCCGGTGAAAAGCTGAACCAGTCGTTCAGCGCAGCTCGCGGTGAACACCGCAGCCCTCGCAGGGTCGCCCGCCCGCAGCTCCGCTACGACGTCGTCGTTCACGAGAATCTCGGAGACCACGATCCGCACCTCATATTGCCGATCCGCTTCACGACCGCGCTGTCACACGAGCCTCCGCCCCAGAGACAGAAGACGGAGGCTCGAAGCCGATTCACGTTTTCGTTCAACCCACCTAAACAGGGGTCAGCACTATTCGCAAAGAATCGGCTTGCACAGACACCTCCCCAAAGTCCCCCCGTATGCGGTAGAACCCATCGTTCAGTTCAAATGAATCAACGCCTCCGTAGTCAAGCTCCCCTGACGCGTCTCGCGCGGGAGGTAGCCCTTGCCCAATCCAATGAAGATTCGAAACACCTTCAAACCTGAGCTCGCCACGCCGATAAGAATAGCGTTCCCCAGGAAGCGGAGTTTGATAGTCCTTGTGCTCAGGCCGCAACACGAACTCGATAGAGAACGCAAGCATCCCCGGCCACGCCGTCACGCCCAGCACCCAACTGTCCTCCAGGTAGAAGAGGCGCAGTTCATCGATTTGAGTGTAATCAATCATGGCAGATCATAGTCAATCGCAGTGTGATTACCAACGGACCTCTTACTCACAGTGTTCCCATACCGGTCAACTCTCTCACCCGACGCATTCCGAATCTCCACATGCGGCCCCTCACTACCGGCCACCCGCCCCGTACCACGCTTGATCGTAAGCCTTACAACACCGTTGTCATCCGTGTACTTGATCGGCCCCTTGTCCGTGCGACTCCGCAACCAACCCTGAGAAGCCCCGAAGCTTTCCAATTCTGAAGCCTTGACGACCCGGTCTCGAAATAACCGAGTGAGCTCAGAATCCGCATTGTACTTAACTATTCCCATACCGCAACTGCTGCCAGATTTGCCGCAACCAGCCCCAAGTACCTGGGCGACATTGCGCAGCGAGCCTGCTTCCTCTGAAGCAGCGGAGAGCCCCTTCAGTGGCGATCCACCTCCGCCACCAGCAGCAAGACCGACCGCTCCAGCGACCGTGAACACAAAGTCCCATCCGGTCATCGGATGGTTGCCCATTGTGTAGGACCATTCACAGAAGCCCGCTCCGGGGTTGCTGCTTCGGCAGAGGTACATGGCCCAGTGCGCAACGGCCTCTGTGTAAGACTCGCCGGGCGCCATCATGACCGGCGCACCGAATATCGGGCCTCGCTTCATCTCCTCGGCGGTGGGTAGTCGATGACCGTAGATGATGGGCTGATTGGAGCCGTCACCTGTGCCGGTAATCAACTCGTACCCGAGTTGCCACTGCTGGTCCATCTCCTGGTGGGACACACCAGAGCCCACGGGGCCACAGAGACCGTTGGGCGAGTACCCGCAGCCCTCGAAATCGCCCGCGTCTGAGCTCTCACCCTTGGTCACCTCGTAGAAGTTGCACGAGTCGCAGTACAGGCCGGTCGGGTCGCTGAACGAGACTGGGCTGTTGTTGGCGTAGACGTAGGCGTTCCACTGCCGCGGATCCGCCAAATCCATCACCGGGTCGACGGAGATGAACCGGCCGAGCTTCGGGTCGTACTCACGAGCACCGATGTGCGTCAGACCGGTGTTGTCCAACGTGCCGCCAACAAAGCCCTTGTCCATCCGCGCAGGCCATGTCCCTGTGTTGCCGCGGATCTCACCGAACGGCAAGCTCAGCCGAGTGCTCACGAGCTGGCTCAACGCGTTGATCGTGCTCTGCGCCGTACCGTGCTGATCCGACGACAACCACGTCAACCCCGACGACAGCCGCATCGCGATGGTCTGACCGGCGTGCGAGTAGTAACGAGTGCACACCTTCGCACCCGACGACGCCGTGTACCGCAACTCCTGGCCCGGCAGATACAACGTCCGCCCCGAAGGATCGCGACGGACCAACCGGTTGCCGTCGGCGTCGTAGACGTACGACGACTGACCGGACTCGTCGACCGTCGTGGCGACACGTCCTTCTTGGTCCCACGTCATCGCCTGCGTCGCGCCACCCGGCGACGGCCGCGTGAGGGTGTTGCCGATCTCGTCGTAGGAGTACGTCGCCTGGCGGCTACCCGCGTTGTCCGTCGACACGGTCTTGGCGACCGAGTGCTTGCCTGGTGTCGGGAAGTACTCGGTAGTGCGGTCGCCGGCGCTGGTCCCGTGCTCCACCAGCTTCGTCCGGTCGCCCGCAAGGTTGTAGCTGTAGGACTGCCAGTACTTCGACGGTCCCCCAAGCCCAGCGACAGTCGGGTCGGTCGCGCAGTTGCCTGAGCCCGGGGTCCACGCCTCGGTCAGGCGCCGCAGGTAGTCCGCGCGGAAGCACTGGGTGTCCGAGCTGACCGAGTCCGAGACGCGGGTGACGTTGCCGGCCCAGTCGTGGCTGTAGAACACGTTCGAGACATCGCCACTGGTCTGCGTCGTCGTCATGATCTGGGTAAGGCGACGAGTGAACTCGTCGTAGTTGCGCATGACGTTGACCGTGCTGCTGCTGCCGTTGCGCAGCTCATAGGTCAGAAGTTCACCGAGCGGCGTGTAGCCGGTCGAACTGACGAGGTTGGTTTGCGGCGACGTCCCGTAGGCGGTCTTCAGGGTCGCCAGCTGCCCCAACGCGTCGTAGTCGAACTGGAGGATTTCCCGCTTGAGATCACCGGTGGCCGGAATGCGGGTGGTGTTGAGTGCACCGTTCTTGTGGAAGCCGTAGACGTAGCTGTAGGTGCCGCCGAGCCCTGTCTCGGCGTCCGGGATGGTGTAGTTGGTGCCCCAGGGTTGGTAGTCCGGCATGAAGCCCACATGCTCCATGACGTAGTCGCCGAGCTCACCGTGGCGCACTGACTTCACCAACACACCCTTGACTGTGGTGCCGTCCGCGAGTGTGTCGTAGAACCACTCCGAGCGAGCTGTGCCGGTCGCCGAGCCGTCGCGTGTGCTCGTCTTGCGACCCAACGCGTCGTAGGTGTAGGCGAGGACTTTGCCTCGTCCATCCTTTGTGGACGTTAGTTGGTTCGCGTCGTCGTAGGTCGACTCGGTCGTGCCCTTGTCCGGATCGACCGCGCGAACCTGTCGGCCTCGCGCGTCGTAGGAGTACTGCCACTTCTTGCCTGATGGATGCGCGACCTCGGTTAGCTGCCCCTTCGGGTCGTAGGTGTACTTAGTCGCGTCAAACCCCGTCGCGGCGCCGGCCACCACACCCGAGTGGTACTGCCGAAGCTCCGACTTGCGGCCCTGCGCATCGACCAGCGTCGACGTCACAACACCACCGACAGGAGGCGTCACGTCAACGCGGTCACCGGCGTAGTACGTGGTCGTGCGGAAAAGCTCGTCACCGCCAGGACTGGCCGTTGGCACCTTCTTCTTCAGCACCTGCGCGATCTCACGACCCGCGCCGTCGTACACCTTCACCGTCGCCGACGGGATTACGTCGGTGGGCGCGAACAGGTTGTTACCAGGAGCCACGTTGGCGGTATAGGGGTTGTTCGTCCGCCTTACGCGGCCTGCCGAGTCGTAGTGGGTATCCGTAACGACCGTGGTCGATGTGGTGCCGCTCGCGTCGGGCTGCTGTGTCTGACGCGGCCGCAACAGGCCGTCGAACAGCTCGTAGGAGGTCACGTACTGGTTGCTGGTGTTGAGCGTGCTCGTCGTGACGACGGAAGGTCCGTCGTTGCGCTGCAGGTAACTGAACCTCTTGCTGTAGTTGAGCGCGGAGACCTCTGTTGTGCGACCGAGGCCATCGTAGGTGATGTCCGTCCGACGCTGATTCGGGTCCGTTGTGGACCGCGGCGACCCCCAAGCGGGTTCCACCGTGGTCGTGGTGACCCAGCCCAGCGTATTGGTCGTGGTGAGCTGGGTGACCGGCCCTCCCGCGACTGGGGTGTAAGCCGTGGTCGTGGTGCCCTTGGGGTCGGTCAGCTTCGTGACCCTGCCGTAGAGGTCCCGTTCCGTCGACGACTCGGTCAGGTAGGTGGCAGTGCCGTTGACGTAGGACTTGAGGGTCTCGGCCTTGGTGGGCTGACCCTTGGTCGGCGCGACGCCGAGAGCCTGGCCGTCGTAGTAGGTCTTGAGGTCCCCGGAGATGTCCTGGTCCCTCAGGCCCGTGCCGACTTTGGCTTTCGCACAGTCAACCAGGAAGTCGCGCTTGCGGAACACCTTCCCCACCAGCCATTCCCCGGTGTTGCGCGCGTAATCGATCAGAATGCACTTCTCATCGCCCGTGACCGCATCGTCGCCGCGGTCTTCAGTTTGCGTCGCGGTGCCGTATGTCTGGTCGAACTCGGTCGCCGCGCTGGTCGTGCGGAATCCGCGCCCGCTGTCCAGCGCAGTGCGGGTGTGCTTGCCCGCGGACTGCACGTAACGGGCGTGGACGGTGACGTCGTTGATCGTGCGACTCGCCGTCGGCTCCGACTGCCACGGCACATTCACCGTCGCCGACGCCTCGGCACCGCCAGGTCCGTTGTAGACGATCTCCTCGCGCATCATGCCCGCGAAGGCGTCGTCGTCATTCATCGCAGACACGTTGCCCACAGCGATCGCCGAAATCTGGACGTTCCGCGTGCCCGACGGCAGCTTGTCGCCGTGCATGCCGCGGAAGTAGCGCCGCTCGGTCAGCGTCTGCTCTTCGGGATCACCCAGCCGTGTCTTGACCGCGCTGTAGCCGCGCCACACCGACCACGTCTTGTCTTCGGCCTTGATGAAGCCGTCGTCATCTGAGTAGTGCCACGCCGGGTCACCGATGTAGTCGTACTGCGTGAGTACCCGTGGCGAGCCACCAGTCATGTCAAACTCGGTCATGCTCTTCACGACGTACTTGTGGAAGTAGTCCCAGATCGGTGCGGTGTTGCCCTCCGGTGTCCATCGCACTGGATAGCAGCGCAGGTTGTTGTCCTGCAACGCATTCGGGTTCGGCATCCGCGAGCCGACAACGCAGTCCGGGTCGGCGTAGTTCACGTCGATCTGCCCACCGCTGTCGGTGAAGACCGTCTTGAGGCGCCACCACTTCATCGCCGCCAGCTGATCGGAATGCGTGTCGACCCGATTGCTGAGCTGGATTCCCACGAACCGGACGTCCGGCACGGGGGTCTGCTGGCCCACCAGTCCAGCACGGGAGATCTTGTCCAGCCACAGACCCGCACGCGTGCCGTCACCCGGATCTGGGAACGAGTGAGTCAGCGTCCACTTCTCCACCGCGTTGCCGGCAACCTTGGTGGTCACCGAGGCAAGGCGCTTGGTGGCCCAGAACGTCGGAGAGCTGTAGCTGCACGTGTTCCCGGCACACTCCTGGTCCCATGGCACGTCAGGCCAGTGCTGAGCGTCTTTCGTTCCACAGTCGGACAGGCAACGATCGGCAGGCTCGAAGACCACCTGCATCGGCGCGGTCTCGCTGCGATCCGTGCGAGTACCGTAGTCAATCTGCTTCAGCACCGCCGCACGGTCGTACGTCACCAGATCGGTCCTGGAGTTGTTGCGCCCGTACTTGTTCGTCTCCTTGTCGTAGCTGTACGTCATGGTGTTGCCATGGGTGTCCACGACGAAATCAAGGTTCCACCGATACGGCTGCGAACAGAACGAATCCTTGAACAACGGCGCGGCACACGGCTCACCTTCGTGGTTGCCCGCCACCAGCACGTTCTGCACCGACTGTCCGGTGCGGCCGAACCAGTACTGCGTGCCGTCCTGGGTCGTCACCACCCAGTGCTCGCCATCGCGCGCGCCGTTGTCCGCTCCAACTCGGAACTCGACACGCGTACCGTCGTCCTGGCGCAGCCGCCACCGTTTCGACGGCGCCGCCTCCTTGATCAGCTCACCACCGTGACCCGTCATCGACAAGGTGGCGTTCTCGTTGCGCCAGCACAGGTCTCCGGTCCTCTCGGTGTTGCGCGCGCCATCGGCCATGTCAGCTGCGCACCCGACGTACTTGCGCTCGATGAAGTTCACGCCGAGGTCGAAACCCTCACCGACCCACGACGGCTGGTTGTTCGACGCCGCCATCCGCCCATCGACACTCTGCGACGAGTAGCCCAGCGTCAGTGACGGCGTCGGACCGCCCAGAGACGGTGGCATCCGCAACGGATAGTTCCAACTGAAGCCACCGGTGTTGCCACCAGCTGACCACGTTGCCGACGGAGACAGGGTCGTTGCCTTGTAACTGCCCGAACCGCTGGACGTGCCTGCGGTCAACGCCATGAAACTGCCGCTGGCAGGGCTCGCCTGGGTCGCGGTCACCTTGCTCTTGGCCGCATCGTTGCGCGACGACACCGGCTTCGCGGAGCACTCCGGCTTGTCAGGCGCCGTCAACGCGCACTCAGGTAGTTCAACCAGGCGCAGGCGCGAGGCCCAGTCACCGCCGTAGGCCCAGCGGAACGACGAATAGTCGACCTCGACCTTCGCTGAACCACCAGAAACTTTGAACAGCAGGCCTTCTACACCCGCCTTGCGGGTCTTCTCACGGTCGAACGTCTCGATCTTGATCTTGGGTTTGGCCTTCGCCGCAGCGACATCTGCTGCCGCGACCGACAGTGGTGTTCCCGCTGCCTTGGCTGGTTCGGTCGTGGCGGCTTCGACCTCGGTGACTCCGGCATTGGGCCACACCGGCGCACCGCCAGTGAAGGCCTTTCCGGTGTGAACGTCCTCGACCTTGATGAGGCCGTTCTTCTTTCCGGCTACCACGCGTTCCTTGTTCGGCACGGGCGGCTTGTACGGAGCCGCCACAACGGACGGCGGTGTGGCGGTCAGAACAGCGGACACAAGCGACGCCACGAGAGCGACGGCCAGTCCACGTCTATGCAGGGCTGTGGGCATCACACAACTCCAGGTTCTTGTGGTGGATTGACCTGTCAGCTGAAAAAGACCTGGGCAGGCTCGTGCCAGCCGAATCCGAGCTTGGTGGACCCTGCGTACGGGGTTCCCGTAAGCCCGTTGTAGTTCGTCCAGGACCACATGGTTCCGTCCGGGTTGACCTTGATGATCTCGGCCTTGCCATCGCCGGTGATGTCGGCGAACCAGGTGCGGTCCGGTGTCCAGCCTGTAGCGATCTCCTGCGAGATGTCGTAACTGCCGTAGCCGAGCCCACCGAGGTTGCGGAACGCGGACACGGTCTCATCGGCGTTCACCGTGATGAACTCCGCCTTGCCGTCACCGTCGATGTCAGCGAACCGAATCCGGTCCGGGGAGACCGCAGTGACCTTGACGACCACCGGCGTGACTGCGAACGCCGTCGACTGGCCACGCTCGTTCATCCCGAACAAGTTGCGGTACACGCGCACCCGACCATCGGTGTCGATCGACACACGGTCCGCACGGCCGTCACCGTCGACATCAGCGAACCGGATCCGGCCGGTCTCACCTGAGGCCGAACCGATGACGACCGCTGCGCCGAACGGAGAACCGTTCATGCCGTTGACGTTGCGGTACGCCTTGATCGCACCGCCGGCCTCGACACCGATGATCTCGGACCTGCCGTCACCATCGATGTCAGCGAACCAGGTGCGGTCGCGTGACCAGCCCGAGCTGATCTGCTGCGAACCGTTCGGGTAGGCCCCGTTGACGTTGAGGAACGCACGCACAACACCATCGGCTTCAACCGAAATGACCTCGTCGTTGGCGTCACCGGAGATCGACGATCCGGTCCGCGGCGTGGGATCGAGAGTCTTCGGGGCTTGGACTCCCTGCAGCACCTTCAGCTCGTCGATGTTGCCGTTGAAGTACTCGCCCGCGCTGCTGCGACCCACGGACAGGACACCAGTGGAGTTCCAGCCGACAACACCGGTCGCTGTGCTCTTCAAGGTGTCTGGGTCGTCCTGGTAGCCAACCGCCAGTTTCAACGTGCGGGCGCTGGCGTCGTGGACCGCCACAAGGTGCGTCCACTTGTTCACCACAGCATCAGCTTTGGCTCGCCACCACGTGGACGGGTTCACCGCCGCGTTCGACATTTCAGCGCTCCATTGAGAACCGTCGAACTTCAGAACGAACGGGTCCACAGTGGACGGGCCGCGCTGCACGACGACAGTCCTTGGCGCGCTGGCGTCATTGAGTTTTACCCACACATCTACCGAGAACGACTGGTCAGTGTTCAGCACTGACTCGCGGCTGCTCGCGGAACTGTTGACGCCGTTGAGCTCTAGGCCGCTGGAGTGATCGATACCCTCGCCCCACTTCGCCCCTCCCGCGAGGTTCAGCATCAGGTCGCGGCCGTACGGCGAAACATCGTGGGCGATTGAACCCCCGTTCTCGTCGAACCTCCACTCACCCACACTGCTGACGTGCTCGGCGCCAGCCATCTCCAGAGACTCCTGGGGAGTGATGGTGCGGTTCCAGGCCCGAACATCAGCCAGTTCACCCAGCCAGAACTCGGCCGGAGCCGAGTTGCGTAGTGCCCTACCGACCCACAACTGGCCATTGGCACTGAAGCCGTTGTCCATTACAGCGATCGTCCGCTGCAAGGCCCCGTCCACGTATAGGCGGACCTCGCGGTCACGGCCTTCGTACGTGCCAGTCAGGTGTGTCCACACGCCCGTGACTGCCGTTGCGTCGGACACCGCGGTCTTCTGAGTGGCGTTCGCGGCGTCGTTTTCGGACAACGCGAAGGTCCACTTGTGGGAACTGGCGTCGTAGCCGAGCCGGAACGCCGAAGTGGCCGAACCCTGCTGGCTGACGACCGTGCGGTTCGTCGTATCACCCGTGAGCCGCACCCATGCCGAGACCGAGAACCCGTTGCTCGTGTCGAGCACTTTGGCGGTCGTCGCGCTGCTCGTGGCGGTGCCGTCAAAGCCGACAGCTGACTGTCCGCCAACCGTGCGGCCTGCTCGAGCAGGGTCCAGCCCGCTCAGCGCGAGGTCGTGACCGTGACCGGTCGCATCGACCGCCGGATCATCGATGGCGAACCACTGCGCCTCGTTCTGTTTCGCGCCCGCGACCTTGAACTGGAAGGTGTTGCGGGTCGAAAGGCCGGCGCGGTCCACCGCGTCGACGAACAGTGTCCTGGGGCCCGCCGACGGCGGTGTCCAGCGGATCGGCGTACCCGCTGCAACCGTCATCGACGGTAGATCCGAGAAGCCCCAGCGGTACTTAACGACATCTGGAGAGGTACTGGAGAAAGTGAAGGTGTCCGCGATACCGAGCGCGCCGCAGCCCTCGACGGGGCAGCCCATTGTCTTGTACACAGCGGAGTTGAGCGATGGTGCGTCGGGCGCGGTGATGTCGACGGTGAACTCGCACCAGTTGGACGGCGGTCCCCATATGCGCTTGTCGAAGGCTGTTACGCGGTACTCGTAGTTTCCGCTGGTCATGCCGCGGCCCGCGATGGTGGAGCGGTCCGGGCCGGGTTGGGTGCCGACGACGCCGGGGTAGAAGAACCAGTCCGAGGAGAACGACACCTGAGCGACGATGTCGACGGCGTTGTCGCCGTTGAGGTCAGGCATCGCACGCGGGTTCGTGCCCTGCCAGCCCCAGCCGATCAAGTGCCGAGACGGGTCACCGGTGTAGGCCGCACGCGTGCCGCTGCCCAGATACAGCCACAAGTTGCCGTCGGACGGCCCATACGCGAACACGTCCGGCTTGCCGTCACCTGAACGATCGGCGACACCAGCGAAGGCGAAACTGCCCCAGCCCCCGCCCAGCGACGCTCGGTCCTGAGTGGACGGTGCACGCTTGGCCTCGCCGGGGTAGATCCAGAGTTCACCGTTGGGATCTTTCGCGATCAAGTCCTGCTTGCCGTCGCGGTCGTAGTCCGCGACACCGGCGAACGTGAACGCTCCCCAGCCCCAGCCGATCTTCACCACCGGCTGACCCGAGTGGCCGCGCTTCCCCTCACCGGGATACAGGTACACATCGCCCGTGTCGGGCTGACGCGCGATGATGTCGAGCTTGCCGTCGTTGTCCCAGTCGGCGACGCCCGCGATCGTGAAGCCGTTCCAGCCAGTACCGATCTCCACCCGGTCACCGGACTTCCGACCGGCAGGTGTGTCGACCGTGGGCAGTAGGTACAGGTAGCCGTCGCCGTCGCGGACCAGCAGGTCGGGCTTGCCGTCGTTGTCCCAGTCGCCCGTGCCGACCAAGGTGTCCGACGCCTCCACAACGCCATTGGGCAGGCTGTCCGGCTTGGGCACAGTGTAGTCCGCGGTATAGCCGCTGCCGTAGGACGACCGGTCGACCTGTGTCGTCGTGGCACGCGATCCATTGGGACGGATTCGCCGCCACTCGAAACGGGCGTCGAGGGTGTCCCCGTCCGGGTCACTGACTCGGCCGCGCATCGTCGGCGTCGCGGTCGGGACCACCGGACGAGCATCACCCGTCGCGCAGCCCTTGCCGTCGACCGTGACCTGATCCGGCTGGTTCGGCACCGAGTTGTAGTCGATCGAGAGCAGCGCACTACTGGCGTTGAAACGCTTCCAGAAGTTGACGTTCCGGTCGTCGCTGTGCACCGTGACCGTGATGTTGTGCCAACCGGTGTTCACCGCATTGCTGACCACACCCGTGAACTCGAACTCGACATCACCCGGCCCCGAGCAACTGTGCGTCGCACCGACCTTGCGGTTTGCCGGGCTCGTCGAAGCCCAAGCGTCACCCCACCAGTTCGGCTGGTTGTTCCAGGTCGTACCGCCGCTGAACTCATCCGCGACCCGCACCGTCGCGTTGGAGTTGGGGTTGCAGGTGAACGCCCACCGCTGCTCGATCTTGAACGACGCACCGGTGACGACCTTGCCCTTCACCCCGGAGATGTCCATCCGGAAGTACGAACGGACCTTGTAGGTATCGCTCAGACACCGCCCGTCCGTCGAGACGTTGTCGCAGATGAGGCCGGCACCAGCGGCGCCCTTGTCGCCACCGTCGACCAGGTAGTAGTTGCCCTGGTTGTTACGTCCCTGCCAGTACCCCCAGGCCGGGTCCTTGCTCGACACCAGCGTCCACGCGTTGTCCAGCACGCGGCCCGTCCACGACGGATCGATCATGACCGGGTACTGCGTCGCCGCGTCGCTCAACATAGCCGCGTCCGGAACAACGCTGATCTCACCGTTCTGCACCGCGATCGGCATCGCCGCGGTCCGCTGCTTCGGCGGATCCGCAGACGCCGCCTTCGCCGACACACCGGCCCCGCTTGTACCGCCGGAGTCCCACATCAGCGGCGTCGGCGACATGAACACCACACGACCCGACGCGTCCTTCGCCTCCAGCCCACCACCGGCAGCCTGCGTCGTCAGCCCCTTGGCCCCGAACCCGAACGCGACCTTGGCGATGTTCGGATTCTTGGCAGCCTCCCGGTTCTTCACCACCAGCAGCTGCGAAAAACCCTGCGCCGATGCGGTGAGCTTCAAATCCACACCCGGCAGAACCTCGGCATAGGTCGCAGCCGCACCCGACAACACCGGCCGAGGCAACGCACCCAGCGGCCACGTGATCGACAACTCACGATCACCATCACGCAACCGAGCCGCAGGACCCGTGCCACCATCGGAGAACTCGACAGGCAGCACCGCCGCAACGGGCGCCACAGTCGATCCCGAGACACGCAGAGTCGTGTCGATCCGAGCCCAGGAACCGTTGCCCTGACGAGCCCAGCGCGGCTCCACCGACTGCTCCGTCGTGTACCCACCACCAGGCTTGGCGAACGTCTGCGCGTTCTCCTTGCGCAGCTCGGTGATCTCAACCCGACGATCGCAGCGCTTCGCCATCTCGGTGGCCGTCGCGGCAGTCGGCTGCGTGTCAACGCATTCCGGTTCAGCCGCCCTCGCAGGCACAACCACGAACGTCGACATGACCGCGAACGTCACGAACGCGCGCAGGACAAAGCCCTGCGCCTCCCCGGCGCGTCTCAAAACGAAGCCCCCCACATCCACATGCCGCGCCGGCCATCGACACGACACTGGCAATCCCCCGACGCCAGCCCCACCTCTCGCGACAGAAAGCTTCAGGCAACGATCAACCGTGGACAAGCGGCCATATGGCTCAGTGTGACCAAAGTGTGACTGAGGGTCTCGCGCCTTCCCTCGGCCACTGCCTACGCTCCGCTCGTGAAGCGACTTCTCCTGGTAGCCATGTGTCTGTTCGGGGCCGCGTGTGGCACCTCAGCACCGACCATCACCTCCACCGCACCCCCGACATCTCAGCTCCTCGATGACTCCCAGGCCATCAGCGCAGCCTTCGAGACCTTTAGCAAGGCCGCATTGGCCAGAGACGGAGCGACCGCCGCATCACTATTGTCCAGCAGCACCTTCAGCACCTACGACGAAATCAGAAAAGTCGCGCTCACCGGCACCGAGCAGCAGGTCGCTACGCTGGTTCCAAGCGGTCAGATCTTCACGTACACGATGCGCGGCGACCTGGACCCTGCAGTGCTGCGCACCGCGTCTCCACACGACCTGGTGAAGGCCGCCCTCGACCGGGGTTTGGTCAGCGAGGACACCATCAGCGCCATCACACTGGGCGGCCTGACGGTCAACGACGGCAAGGCCTTGGGGAAGGTGCGCGTGGCCAGAGCGCAGACGACCGTGTTCCTCAGCTTCCTTCGCGAGGACGGCGCGTGGAAGGTCGAACTGCCATCGCTGTTCGACTTCACCAACGCCACACTGGGTGCGACCGCCAAGGAGAAGAACCTGACCCACGTCCAGGTGATCGACGAAATGCTGATCGCGAAATACGGCCCCGAGAAGGCCGCTGAGGTTCGCAAGCCGATCGGCGCCTGACCATTCTCCGTGCCGTGCCATCTTCTGGCTGGGCGTCGCTCTAGAGCCATTGTCGTGCAACGGAATCCTGTGTGACCCTCACACCGCTGGTGAGAGGGTCACAACCATCACCCAGGCTAGCGGTGGGGTACGGCATGAATGCTGGAGCATTCTGCTCCAGAACTGCTCCATGGGGGCACCACAACACGACCCGCTGACGACCTTCGAAGATCAACCCGGAACAGCAAGAAACCCGCCTGACCAGCGAATTCGCTAGATCAGACGGGTTCTACTTCAAGTGGAGCTGAGGGGACTCGAACCCCTGACCCTCACACTGCCAGTGTGATGCGCTACCAGCTGCGCCACAGCCCCTTGAAGGTCCACGTTCCCGGCGAGTTTCCCCGTCGTTCTCGTGTGGCAATACCGTACATCAAGAGGCCAGCGAGATAAAAATCGGGGGTACCCAAACCGCATTCGGGCTGGTAGGACCGGGTGATGACCGCCGGAGCGCCGTTCGACCCGAAGATCGAGTGCATGGACCCCGAGGCCCGCCGCGAGCTGCAGGAACAGCGCTTGCAGGGGCTCGTCGACCGACTGCTGCAAACCGACAACTTCCAAGGCCGCAAGATCAGGGAAGTTGGAGTGACGCGCGGCACAGACGTCAGCCTCGACGAGATCCACCTGCTGCCGACGATCACCAAGCAGGACCTGTGGGACCACTACCCGTTCGGGCTGCGGATGGCGCCTGAGGAGGACATCGTCTGCGTGCACGGGTCGTCGGGCACGGGTGGCCGGCCGACGCTCATTCCCTACACCGCCAACGACATCGAGGTCTGGGCCGAGGTCATGGCGCGGGCGCTCAAAGGTGCGGGAGCGACGACGACGTCGACCATCCACAACGCTTACGGCTACGGGCTTTTCACCGGCGGGCTCGGGGTGCATCACGGTGGGCTCAAACTGAAGGCCACGGTCATTCCCATGTCGGGCGGCATGACGGAGCGGCAGATCAGGCTCATCGAGGACCTGAAGCCGGACGTGCTGTGCTGCACGCCTTCGTACGCGCTGAGGCTCGCGGAGGACCTGCAGCAGAACAGCATCAAGGTCGGCATCTTCGGCGCTGAGCCGTGGACCGAGGAGATGCGCCGCGAAATCGAGCAGAGACTGCAGATCAAAGCCCTCGACATCTACGGGCTGTCCGAAGTGATCGGTCCGGGCGTGGCGTGCGAATCCCTTGACTCCGAAGGACTTCTCAACATCGCCGAGGACCACTTCTACCCGGAGACCGAGGACGGCGAGCTCATCTTCACCACGCTCACCAAGACCGGCATGCCGCTGCTGAGGTATCGCACGGGCGACATCGCGAGCATTCACGAGCCGGCAGGCGAAAGAACGCTGAGGAGAATGAGCAAGCTCAAGGGGCGCAAGGACGACATGCTCGTCATCCGCGGCGTCAACGTGTTCCCGACGGAGATCGAGGCGGTCGTGCTGGAGCACGCGAGCCCGCACTACCTGATCGTCGAGGACCGCCGGACGACGACGGCGCGGCTGCACGTGGCGGTCGAGTCCACACAGGACATCACAAACGCACTGACGGGCAAGCTCAAGGAGCGCTTGGGAATCACGTGCCAGGTGCATGTACTCGAACCGGGCAAGTTGCCGAGAACCGAGGTGGGCAAAGCTCAGCGCCTGGCCCGGTGGACGCAGGGCCAGGCGCCGATCGACGGACTCACTTAGTCAGGTCGGAGAGCCAGTTCTTGTTGTCCAGGTTGACGAGCTTGCCACCGGAGGCGACGCTGGGCGTGCCGCGGAAGCGGCCCGTCTCGGCGTCCTTCAGCACGGGATCGTTGCTGGTCTTCGTCATCAGGTCGTTCAGCGAAGACTTGTAGGTGTCGTTGCGCACGCAGGTCTCGAAAGAGGCAGAGGTGACGCCGACGTCCTTGCCCAGCTTGATGAGCTGGTCCTTGGTGTAGCCCGCTTCGCCTTCTTCTGGCTGCTTGGCGAACAGCGCCGCGTGGAAGGCGTTGAACTTGCCCTCGTCGGCCACGCACAGGCCCGCGTTCGCCGAGTCGGCCGAGTAGCCGGGCGGGTCCGAGCGGTTCGAGAGCATCGGCAGGATGTGGTAGCGGATCTTGACCTTGCCGTCGTCGACCGCGGTCTTGATGGTGGAGCCGTAGGTCTTCTCGAACGTGCCGCAGATCGGGCAGAGGAAGTCCTCGTACACGTCGACGGTGACCGTGGCCGTGTCCTTGCCGACCAGCACGGTGTTGCCGTCGCGGACCGCGGGCGCCGAGATGGTGTGGTCGGCCGCGGCCAGCGGGATCGCGTCGGTGGACGACGTCGACGGCTTCATCTGCTGGAAGATCACGTACCCGATGACGGCGACGGCGAGCACCGCCACGACCGCCACCCCAGCGATGACCTTGGTCCGATCCGAGCCCGACGAACGAGCCTGGGCCACGGCACGCGCGGCCTGCTTCTTCTTCCGCGCACTGCGCTCTGCTCCACCCACGGCGACGAGGGTAGCGACACAAACTAAAAGAAAGCTGAGTACGCAATCACGCTTCCGGGTGGCGTGGCTTGCCGCCCACGCGCGAACCGGTCGGGATCTCGGCGCTTTCGTCGAGGCAGCCGCACTCCGGCGCGACCGCAGCAGCCGTGTGCTCCTCCTCGTGTGTGGGCAGCGTCTCGGGAGCCACGAACCAGAAGCCGACCGCGAGCAGCAGCGACAAGCCCGTGATGGCGAACGAGGCTTCGAAGCCGAACGAGTCGGCCAGCAGGCCCGCGCACATCGGGCCGATGATCGCGCCCAGGTCGGTCACCATCTGGAAGCCCGCCAGCACCGGACCGCCCTTGCCGCGAGGACCGATCACGTCGGCCACCACGGCGTTCTGCGGCGGGTTCAGCAGGCCGGCGCCCATGCCCGCGACCAGCGAAGCCACCATGAACATCCACATGTCGCCGGTGAAGCCCATCCACACGGTCGCGAGACCGCTCACGATCAGACCGGCGATGGCGACGGGCTTGCGGCCGCGTGTGTCGGCGATCTTGCCGGACAGGAACAGCATCGACGCGTTGCCGGCCGCGAACACCGACATCGAAATGCCCGCCACGACCGCGCTGTGCTTCAACGCCTCGATGACGAACACCGGCACCAACGAGACCCGCACGCCGAACACGGCCCAGCCGTTCGCGAACCCGGAAGCCAACGCCGCACGGTAGGCCGGGTGCTGCACGGCCTCACGCACGGACATCGGCACTTCGGTGTTGGTCTTGTCGAGGGCAGCGAGCGTCGAACGGCGCAGGAAGAACCACACCACGAACGCGGCGAGGCACAGCATCAAGCCGTAGGACACGAACGGCACCCACAGCCCGAGAGGCACCAACCCGGCGCCAACGATCGGCCCGCAGACGTTGCCGACCAGGAACCCGGCCGCCCACAGCCCGGACGCACGGCCGCGCATCGGCGCCGGTGTGATGCGAATCAAGAGGCCCAGAGCGGCCACGGTGAACATCGTCGAGCCGATACCGGCCAGCGCCCGCCACCCGAGCATCTCCGGGTAGCTCGACGAGAACCCCGACAGAGCGGTGCCGAGCGCGACGATCAGGATGCCGACGATGTAGACGTTCGGCTCGCCGAACTTGTTGACCAACCGCCCGCTCACCGGCGCGAACGCCAGCCGAACGAACGCAAAAGTGCTGATCAGAGCCGCAACGGCGGTGTGACCGACGCCGAACGACGCCGCGTACACCGGCAGCACAGGAGCGACGATCCCGAACCCGATGGCGATGATGAAGCTCGCCGCGACCAGAACCCAGACCTCGACCGGTAACCGCTCGCGCACAAAGCCTCCCTTAGCCCTGCTAAGGATATGTCACGCGGCAACTAAATAACTCAGTCGAGCAGCTCATCCACTCTGCGTACATATGCCGTTACGGGATACGCCGCGACGAACCCGCACGCCTCGGCGAACCGCTCCCCCGGACCCTCATCCACCTGCGAGGCAACCAGCAAGGCACCCGCAGAACGAAGGGCCGCAGCAGCAGACACCACCAACGACCGCCCAACGCCACGACGCCGCCGCGCCGGACGCACGACGCACTGCTCGACCAACCCCACACCGCGTTCAGCGAACCCCGACACGAATCCGCCGATCCGATCTCCGTCGTCCACCACCAACAACAAACACCGCGGGTCGTCCAATCGATGCCCGAGCCACCGGCCCAACCGCTCCCGGTTGCCCACGAGCTCGTCGGACAGCAGATCGACGATCCCCAGCAGATCTGAATCCCGAGCCCGCCGGACACCCTCCGAAACCACCGCAGCCGAGCGATGAACCACGGTCAGGAGCTCCTCGACCGCGTACCAGCCGGAGTCGTCCGCGATTCCCTCGATCTCGTCCACGGTCGTCGGCGACGCGAAAACAACCGCCTCAGCCCGCCCCACGTCCGCGAACGTCTGCTCCAGCTGCAGCAACGTCGACGCGACCTCCACAGAAGACCCGTCCAGCGCGCAGCCGAAGTTCCCCGACGGCAGCGGGTTCTCACGGTTGATCACCACGGCCGCACACCCGACCCGTCCGACTCGCCCGTACCGCACGGCACCCGACGCCAGGCGCGCTCCCTCGACCAGCACAGCCAGCGACCGCGACTGGTACGGATCGAGCAGCTCCGGATCGTCCGGGTCACGCAGCGGATCAACCATGCCGTCAACCCTGACACACTGAACGACGTGCACCTGCCCGATCTCCCGGTGAAGTCCGTCCTACCGGAACTCCTCAAAACGCTCGACGACCACGGATCAGCCGTGCTCGTCGCCCCACCGGGAACCGGCAAGACCACGCTCGTCCCGCTGGCTCTCCCGGGCAAAGTCGTCGTCGCCGAACCACGCCGGATCGCCGCGCGAGCAGCCGCCGCGCGCATGGCGAGCCTCCTGGGCGAACCGGTCGGCCACACCGTCGGCTACTCGGTGAGGGGCGACCGCAAGACGAGCAGGCACACCCGCATCGAGGTCGTGACCAGCGGTCTCCTGGTGCGCAGGTTGCAGCACGACCAGGAGCTCAAGGGCGTCGGCACGGTCCTGCTGGACGAGTGTCACGAACGCCACCTCGACGCCGACCTGCTCCTCACGCTCCTCCTGGACGCCAAAGCAGGCCTGCGCCCGGACCTCAAGCTCCTGGCGACGTCCGCAACCGTTGCCGCACAACGACTCGCCGACCTTCTCGGAAACGCTCCTGTCCTGCACACCGAGTCGCGCATGTTCAAGACGGAGATCACCTACGTCCCGCCGGCGCGCAACGAGCACATCGAGAACACCGTCGCGCGCGCCATCAACAAAGCACTGTCCGAAGTGGACGGCGACGTGCTCGCGTTCCTGCCGGGCGTCAGAGAAATCAATCGCACGGCAAGCCTGCTCAACGCCGAAACCGTGATCCTGCACGGCCAGCTCAAGTCCCAGGTCCAGGACGCGGCCCTCCAACCCGGCAAGCACCAACGAGTCGTGCTCGCCACGAGCATCGCCGAGTCGAGCCTCACCGTCCCCGGCGTCCGAGCAGTCGTGGACGCGGGTCTGGCCCGAGTCCCCAGAGTCGACCACCGCAGAGGACTCGCCGGACTCGCCACGATCCGCGTGTCCCAAGCCGTGGCGGAGCAACGCGCCGGACGAGCGGGCCGAGAAGCTCCCGGCCGCGTCTACCGCTGCTGGCCTGAGCACGAACACTCGACGCTCCCCCGCTACCCGGAACCGGAGATCAAGACCGCCGACCTGACCAGGCTCGCCCTGGAGCTCGCGGTCTGGGGCACCCCGGACGGCGAGAACCTGAGCTGGTGGGACGCCCCACCGGAAGGCGCGCTCAAAGCAGCCCAGGAAACCCTGAACGCGATCGGCGCACTCGAACCGGACCGGCGCGACCGCATCGCCAACGTCGGCCTGCACCCACGCCTCGGCCGCGCCCTCATCGACGGCAGCGAACTGGCCGGCAACCGCACGGCAGCCGAAGTCGTCGCGCTGCTCGACGACAGCGCGCATCCGAGCACAACCGACCTCGCGACCGCACTGAAGTCCCCGGGAAAGTGGCGCCAGGAAGCCAAGAAACTCGAAAAGCTCGGCACCAATCCGCACGGCAACGGCGACCCGGCACTGGTCGTCGCTCTCGCCTACCCGGAACGCCTGGCCAAGCGCAGGTCCAAGAACAGCAACGTCTACCTGATGGCCAACGGCACGGCGGTCGAGCACAGCGACTCGCACAACAAGTGGCTCGCGGTCGCGATCGCCGACCGCGAACCGGGCAGCAAGCACGGCCGCGTCCGCCTCGCCGCCCCTGCCGACGAAGAGCTGGCGATCACCGCAGCGGAAGCCCTCGTGCACACCGAGGACGACATCCGCTGGGACCGCGACGTCATCGCCAACAGCGTCCGCAAACTCGGCGCGATCACCCTCGACGAACGCCCCCTCAACGACCTCGCCAAGTCCCAGCAGGCCCTCCGCCTGGGCCTCGAACAGGAGGGCCTCGGTCTGCTCAAGTGGACCGACCCCGCCAAACGCTTGCGCGAACGCATGGCGTTCCTGCACCGCACCCGCGACTGGCCGAGCGTCGACGACGAGGCCGTGATCAAGGCGATCGACCTCGGCAAGGCGAAGAAGCGCTCGGACCTCCACAAACTCGACACGACGGCGATCCTCCGCGGCATGCTGCCGTGGCCGGAGGCAGCGGAGTTCGACCAGCTGGCACCGGAACGCATCGGCCAGGGCAAGGTCGACTACACCCAGGACGTACCGGCACTGCACGTCCGCATCCAGGACGCGATGAAGTGGGCCGACACGCCCAAGATCGCGGGAGTTCCGGTGGTCGTCCACCTGCTCTCCCCCGCGGGCCGTCCCACCGCCGTGACCAGCGATCTGAGGACCTTCTGGCGCAACGGTTACCTGCGGGTGCGCAGTGAGCTCAAGGGCAGATACCCGAAACACCACTGGCCCGAACGGCCCTACAGTAAGGGCACATGAGGGGTTTTCAGGTATCTCGGCGCCGCTTTCTGGGGATGACGGCGCTGGCCATGACGGCGACGGGGACGGGGACGGGGACGGGGACGGCCAAAGCCGAAGCACCCGACGAAGCTGTCGTCATCGGCACCGGCTACGGAGCCGCTGTGGCAGCACTCCGACTTGGCCAAAAGGGCATCAAGGTCACGATGCTGGAGATGGGCCAGCTGTGGAACGAGCCAGGCCCGGACGGCAAGATCTTCTGCCCGATGCTGAACCCGGACCGCCGCGCGATGTGGTTCAAGGACTGCACCGAAGCACCGCTGGAAACGCTGCTGGGCCTGCCGATCGTCAACCGCCCGATCGAGCGCTACGCCGGGGTGCTCGACAAGGTCCACTTCGAGGAGATGTCCGTCTACCTCGGCCGCGGTGTCGGCGGCGGAAGCCTGGTCAACGGCGGCATGGCCGTCACCCCGAAGCGCGAGTACTTCGAGGAGGTCCTGCCGAACGTCGACGCCGACGAGATGTACGACAAGTTCTTCCCGTTGGCCAACAAGACGCTGCGGGTCAACACGATCCGCAGCGCGTTCCTTGAGTCCACGAGCTGGTACCAGTACGCCCGCACCGCACGCCGCCAGGCCGCGAACGCCGGGTACAGCACGCAGGTCATCCCGAACGTCTACGACTTCGCCCACATGGAAGCCGAAGCCCGTGGCACCGCGCCGAAGTCCGCACTGGCCGGTGAGGTCATCTACGGCAACAACCACGGCAAGATGAGCCTGGACAAGACCTATCTCGCCGACGCGCTGGCCACCGGCAACGTCACGATCAAACCGCTGCACCACGTCAAACGCATCCAGCAGCACGAAAACGGCTACCTGCTCACCGTCGAGCACCGCGACCCGTTCGGAAAACTCCTGAGCACCAAGGAGATCAGCTGCCGCCACCTGTTCCTCGGCGCGGGCAGCCTCGGCACCACCGAACTCCTCCTCCGGGCGCGCGACAACGGTGACCTGCCGAACCTCAGCGACGAGATCGGCCGCGGCTGGGGCCCGAACGGCAACGTGATGACCGCCCGCACGATGATCGGCGGCTTCCAACAGTCCGGCATGCCCGTACTGGCCATCGACGCCTGGCAGGACCGCAACGTGTTCGCCGAGATCGCCCCGGTTCCGGCCGGCGTCGAGACCCTCGCCTCGCTCTACCTCGCGATCACCAAGAACCCCGAACGCGGCACGTTCCACTACGACCGCAAGACCGACGGCATCACGCTGGACTGGCGGCGCGAGCAGATGAAACCGTCGATCCGCGCGGTGAAGGGCGTGTTCGACGAGATAAACCGAACAAACCTCAGTACATATCGCTTCGACCTCTTCGGAATCGGGAAAGTCTTCTCGGACGACTTCACCTATCACCCGCTGGGCGGATGTCTTCTCGGCCGTGCGACGGACGAGTATGGCCGGGTCAAAGGCCACAAGAACCTCTACGTGACAGACGGTTCACTGATCGGAGGCTCGATCGGCGCCAACCCGTTCGTGACGATCACAGCACTCGCGGAACGGAACTTGAGTCGAATCACCGCCACCGATTTGAACCATTAGGAATCGAACAACGTTAATCTCAGCTATGGCGCACATCGCGATCTTCCTGATGCCCGAGCGCGGACACGTCCTCCCGGCGCTCGGGATGATCGCTGAGCTCGTGCGCCGCGGCCACCGCGTGTCCTGCCCGGTCACGGCCCCGTTCGCGGCAGCCGTGACCGAGTGCGGCGCGGACGCGATCCCTTGCGAGTCAACGCTTCCCGCGGAGCTGCCGGAGTCGCTCTACGAGGCAGCGCAGCTCGCGCTCGTCGAAGCGGAGTCGGCGTTGCCGCAACTGGAACACGTGTTCCAGCAAGATCCGCCGGACATCGTCCTGTGGGACATAGCGGCCTGGGCCGGCGGCGTGATCGCCCGCAGGTCCGGCGCCCCGAACCTGTTGCTCGAAAGCCTGCTGACCAGCAACGGGAACTGGTCGCTCGGCGCCGCGGTGGTGCCCGCGCGAGGCTTCGACCTCAACGCCATCAGGTTCTTCACGAAGGTCCAGGAGTTCGTCGGCTGCTCGCTGCCGGAGTTCGTCGCGGGCGCGCGCCGCCGGATCGCCTTGTTCCCCAGGGAGTTCCAGCCGGAGGGCGAGTCGTTCGACGAACGCTGGACCTTCGCCGGATCCTGTCTCACCGAACGAAAATTCCAGGGCACGTGGACGCCGCCGGCCGACAAACCTGTTGTGCTCGCGACGATCGACGCGCAGACATGCGCGGACGCGGCGCGCGGAATGCCGTGGCACCTCGTCACGAAGGGCGACGTCGAGAACCCCGCACCGAACGTCGAGGCGTACGAGGACGTCCCGCAGCTCGCCGTTCTCCAGCACGCCAGCGTGTTCATCACGCACGGCGGCCTGGCCGGCGTCACGGAGGCGCTGCACCACGGCGTGCCGATGATCGTCGTACCGCGCATGTCCGACCAGAAGCTCAACGGCCAGCGCGTCGAGGAGCTCGGGCTCGGCGTGGTGCTGGACACCGTGACCGAGGAGGGCGTGCGCTCGTTGGTGGGTCAGCTGGCGTCCGACTCCGCGATCTCCGCGCGGGTCAAGGACATGCAGCGGATGATTCACCGGGCGGGCGGCAGCGCGTTGGCCGCCGACGCGGTCGAGGAGGAACTGGCCCGATGAAACGGATCTGGGACGACGCTGTCCGCACGCTCGGCGGCACACCCGACGCGGGTGACCTGATGGAGCGCTACGCCGAGCCGCATCGGCGCTACCACAACACCTTCCACGTGGTGACCGTCGTCCGCGACTCGTCCCAGCTGGCCGACGCCTTCGCGTTCACGGCGGAGGAACGCGCGATCCTCGCGTTGGCGGCCTGCGCGCACGACGTGATCTACGACGGCAAGCCGGGCGAGGACGAACGCGCGTCCGCCGCCTGGGCCCGGGAACGCCTGCACGGGCTGGACGAAGCCCACATCTCCCGCGTGGAGTCGTTGGTGCTGGCCACGATCACGCACTCGTCCGACGACCCGCTCGCCCACGTGCTGCTCGACGCCGACCTCGCCATCCTCGGCTCGGAACCGGAGCACTACGACCGCTACAGCCAGGCCGTGCGGCAGGAGTACTCGCAGTACGACGACTCGCAGTGGCGCACGGGCCGGGCGAAAGTGCTGAAGACGTTGCTCGACCGCGAGGACCTGTACGTGACCGGACCCGCGCGGCAGCTGTGGGACGCCGCCGCGCGGATCAACCTGGCCCGCGAGCTTCAGGAGCTGTAGAGCACGTTCGTCGCCGTGGTGAAGCGCTTGAGCGTCTCCGGGATCGGGTCGATGCCGATGCCCGGCCCGGTCGGCACGTGCATGAAGCCGTCCTGGAGCTCGAACGGTTCGGTGAGGTCCTCGGCGAAGTACCGGCGGGACGCGGACACGTCACCCGGCAGCACGAACCCCGGCAACGCGGCGAGCGCGAGGTTCGGCCCGCGCCCGATGCCGGTCTCCAGCATGCCGCCGCACCACACCGGAATCCCGTGCGCCACCGCGACATCGTGGATGCGACGCGCCTCCAGGTAACCACCGACCCGGGCGGGCTTGATGTTGATGACCCGGCACGCGTCGAGCGCGATCGCCGTCGCCGCGTCCTTGGCCGACATGATCGACTCGTCGAGGCAGATCGGCGTGCGGATCCGCTGAGCCAGCAACGCGTGCCCGCGGATGTCGTCCTCTTCCAGCGGCTGTTCCATCAGCAGCAGGTCGAACTCGTCGAGCCGGCGCAGGTGTTCAGCGTCGGCGAGCGTGTACGCGGTGTTGGCGTCGACCTGCAGCAGGATGTCCCCGAACCGTTCCCGCACAGCGCGCACCGGTTCGACGTCCCAGCCCGGCTCTATCTTGAGCTTGATCCGCGCGTAGCCCTCGGCGAGGTAGCCCTCGACGTCGGCCAGCAGCTCCGGGATCGAGTTCTTGATCCCCACCGAGACGCCGGCGGGCACCTTCGAAGCCGTAGCACCCAGGTAGGTGCCGATCGACATCCCATACGACCGCAGCTCGGCGTCCAGGATCGCGGTTTCCAGCGTGGCCTTGGCGAGCAGGTGGCCCTTGATCGCGTGCGTCCTCGGCAGCACTTCGGCGGCCGTCACCTCCGGCGTCACCCGCGGCACGAGATGCTGGTCCAGCACCAGTTCCGCCGCGCCGACGAACTCCGAGCAGTACAACGGTTCCGGGTCGGCCGCGAACTCCGACCAGCCCTCCGCGACGTCCGTCACGACCCGCAGCAGGAACGTGTCCTTGGTCGTCATCGTCCCGAACGACGTGCGGAACGGCGACACCAGCGGAATCGCGACGTGCAGCAGCTCAACCCGTTCGATCTTCACCGGCGCTCCAACTCGTACCAGCCCTCACGCGACATCGACGTCGCCACATACCCACGAGAGAAAGCGTCCACGAACACGCCGCGGACCGCCTCTCGCCACTCCCGCGCCAAAGCCGACGACTCCTTGCGCACCTGCACGATGTCGCGCGGTACTCGACACCAGATCCGCTCGCCGTCTGTGCGCGCCAACGGTTCCCCGTCCGGCGCCGACGCCGTCACCTCACCGGAGGGCTCGGACTCGTGCGCCTCCCGAGCCCCGGTGAGATCCCACTGCACGGTCAGCCGATCGGTCTCGTCTCCGTCGTTCACGCCGTCCCGCATCGGCCCGTAGAAGTCCACTGTGTACTCGGTGACGACCGCACCGAGCTTGACCAGGTTGAACCGGGCGTTGCGCGACACCAACGGGTCGTACGTCCACCGCATCGACTTCGCGCCGAGCCCGACGGCCCAGTCCTTCTGAGCGAGCTTCAACGAGTGCCCGACGCCGGACCGCGCCGCCGCGATCATCGAGTACACCGAGCCGTCCGGGCAGAACAACCCGGTCGTCGCACCGATCAACTCCTCGCCGTCGAACGCCCCGATCGTCGCGCCGCCCGCGTGCCGGATGCAGTGCAACGTCTCCGTGGACAGCACGTCCTCGGTCGTCTCCCAGACCTCGGCGTAGTAGGCGGCGACGCGGGCGATGCCCGGAACGTCACTGATCACCTGGAACCGCAAGGCGTGCCTTCCTGACGCTGTAACCGAAGTAGATGGCGAAGCCGAGGACCATCCAGGCGAGGAACGCGATCCACGTGTCGAGCCCGAGACTGAACATCATGTAGATGCAGAACGCGAGGCCCAGGATCGGCGTGACCGGCGAGAACGGCACCTTGAACGTGCGCTGCCGGTCCGGTTCGGTGCGCCGCAGGATGATCACCGCGATGTTGACCAGCGCGAACGCGAACAACGTGCCGATGCTCGTGGCGTCGGCCAGCGACCCCAACGGCACCAGCGCCGCCAGAATGCCGATGAACGAGCCGACGACGATCGTGTTCACGAACGGCACACCGTTGCGGCTGAGCCTCGCGAAGACCGACGGCACCAGCCCGTCGCGGGACATCGCGTACAGAATGCGTGTCTGTCCGTAGAGGACAGTCAGCACGACGGAAGTCGTTGCCACCACGGCACCGATCGACAGCAGGATCGGCCAGATCGCGCCGCTGACGTTGTCCGTGAGCACCCGGCTCAACGCGGCTTCCGTGCCCTCGAACGACTGCCACGGCATCGCACCCACGGCGGCCAGCGCGACGGCGCAGTACAGCGCGGTGATCACGACCAGCGACAGGATGATCGCGCGCGGCAGGTCGCGCTGCGGGTTCTTGGCTTCCTCACCGGCGGTCGACGCGGCGTCGAACCCGATGTAGGAGAAGAACAACGTGGCCGCGCCGGCGCTCATGCCCGCGAGTCCCAACGGGAACAGAGGCTGCAGGTTGCCGGCCTTGAACGCCGTGAACGCCACCGCGCAGAACATCAGCAGCGAGCCGACCTTCACCCACACCAGGATCGTGTTCGTGCGCGCGCTGCCCTTGGAACCGCCGAGCAGCACCAGCATCGAGAGCACCACGACCAGCACGGCCGGGATGTTGACGATCCCGCCCGCGCCCGGCGGCTGACTCAGCGCGTCCGGAATCCGCAGCCCCGTCACCAGGTGCAGCAGCTCGTTGATGTACTGCCCCCACCCGACCGCGACCGCCGCGACCGACACCCCGTACTCCAGCACGAGGCACCAGCCGCAGACCCACGCGACGATCTCGCCGAGCGTGGCGTAGGCGTAGGAGTACGACGAGCCGGACGCGGGGATGAGGCCCGCGAGCTCGGCGTACGACAGCGCGGAGAACAACGCGGTGATGCCGGCGAGGACGAACGACACCACGATCGCGGGGCCGGCGAGCGGCACCGCCTCACCCAGCACGACGAAGATGCCGGTGCCGAGGGTGGCACCGATGCTGATCATCGTGAGGTGACCGACACCCATGGTGCGCCTGAGTTCGCTGCCAGGGTGAGTCAGCTGGTCGATCGGCTTGCGCCGCAACACCCGCGCCCCGATGCGCTGTTCGTTGCTCATCCGGACAACCTAACCCGTGACTCAGTTATTGGCGGCCTCCAACCGGGCGGAACGTGCGGCGATATGTGTCCGGTGGCACACCGACCGTTCGGTGGAAGTGCCTGCGCAACGTCGTGGCCGTGCCCATGCCCGACGCGTCGGCGATTCGGTCCACGCTGTCGTCGGTCATCTCCAGCAGCTCCTGCGCCCGGCGGATCCGCTGGGCGTGCAGCCACTGCAGCGGCGTGGTCCCGGTGACGGCCTTGAACAGCCGGGCCAGGTGCCGCGAGCTCATGTTGGCCTGCCGGGCCAGATCCTCGACGGTGATGGTCTGGTCCAGACGGCTCAGCGCCCAGCCGAACAGCTCGGTCAGCGGATGACCTTCCTCCGACGGCACGGGCGCGAGCACGAACTGCGCCTGCCCGCCGTCGCGATGAGGTGGCACGACGAGCCTTCGCGCCGCGGTGTTGGCCGTCGCGGTGCCGTGGTCCGCGCGGATCAGGTGCAGGCTCAGGTCGATCGCGGCCGCCTTGCCCGCGCTCGTGAGCACCTGGCCGTTGTCGACGTACAGGACGTCCGGGTCGACCTGGACGCGTGGATACCGCTCGGCCATCACGTCGGTGTGCGCCCAGTGCGTGGTCGCCTTGAGGCCGTCGAGCAGTCCGGCCTCCGCGAGCACGAACGCGCCCGTGCACAACGACACGATCCGCGCACCCTTCTCGTGGGCCGCTTTGACGGCTTGGACGAGGTCGGGATCGATGGGCTGATCCACGTCCTCGATGGCGGGCACGATCACCGTGCCGGCGCGGTCGAGC
This sequence comes from Lentzea sp. NPDC051838, assembly GCF_040681245.1. Lineage (NCBI taxonomy): Bacteria > Bacillati > Actinomycetota > Actinomycetes > Pseudonocardiales > Pseudonocardiaceae > Lentzea > Lentzea sp. NPDC051838. Next base: position 24,812 of record NZ_JBFAYI010000005.1, on the reverse strand, counting down.
TGGTCGAGGGGCAGGTCGGGGTCCATCGTGAACCGTCCGACGCGGACGGGACCGCTGCCGCAGATCCTGACGTCGTAGCCGAGCTGCGGGGCGGTGAAGATCTCGTACGTGGCGGCGAGCTCGAAGTGGAGCATCCCGTCGGTCACGGCGAACGCGAGCATGTCTGAAACTGTACGCATCGTGTCGTTCCAGACACTAGTTGGTTTTCTCGTCCGCCGCTTGGATGGTCCACATGGGACACAAGATCGCGGTGTACGGCGCTTCCGGACTCACTGGGCGCTTCGTGGTGGCAGAGCTGGAAAAGCGCGGCTTCACGCCGATGCCGTTCGGACGTGCGCAAGCAACCGCCGACGACGCCCAGGCTTTGGACCGTGCGCTCGTGGGCGCTGCGGCGGTGATCAACACGGCTGGCCCGTTCGCGGTGACGGCCCTCCCGCTGATCTCCGCCGCCGAACGCGCGGGCATCCCGTACGTCGACGTGGCCGCCGAGATCGAGGCGAACGCGGACACGTTCGCCCGCGGCGCCTCGATCCCGGTCGTGCCCGCGATGGCGTTCTTCGGCGGCCTCGGCGACCTGCTCGTCACGGCCGCGCTCGGCGACTGGACGTCCGCCGACTCCGCCCACGTCGCCTACGGCCTCAGCGGCTGGCAGCCCACCGCGGGCACGCTCACCGCCGGCGCGGTCTCGCGGGAAAGGCGGGGCGGCCAGCGCGTCCGGTTCCGCGACGGCGAACTGCAGTACCACTCCGACACCCCGCCGGCCTCGGAGTGGGAGTTCCCCAGCGGCCCGCGCGAGGTCATCGGCGAGTTCTCGATGGCGGACATCGTCACGATCCCCAGCCACCTGCCGATCCCGTCGGTGACCTCCTACATGTCGGCCTCGGCGGCCCAGGGCCTGAGCGACGCCGCCGACCGTGCCGAGCCCGAGACGTTCGAGGTCGACGTGCGGGTGCGTCGAGGTGACGAGGAACGCAGGATGACCGTCGCCGGTCGCGACATCTACGCGGTGAGCGCACCGCTGGCCGTCGAAGCGGTGGAGCGCCTGCTCACGAACCGTTTCAAGGTCACCGGGGTGGCGTCGGCGGGCGCGATGTTCGACGCCCGCGACTTCCTCGACGCCCTCTCCCAGCACCTCAAAACAGCAGCGTGACCTTGCCGTTCAGGCCGCCCTGCCAGAACCTCTCGTGGGCGGCCCGAACGTCGCGGACCGGGAACGTCGAGTCCACTCGCAGGGTGAGCACGCCGTCGTCGACGAGTTTGACCAGCTCCCGCAGCCCGGCGCCGTCCTCGCGCACCTCGATGTTCGTGGTCCTCACCCCGGCCTGCTTCGGCACCGGCCCGGCCTGACTGGCGATCGACGCGTACCTGCCGCCGTCTGCCACCAGGTCCACGACGAACGCGCCGTACGTGTCGAAGACGGCGTCGTAGTCGCGGCCGATCTCCCGGTTCTCCCGCGTCAGCTCGTCGACCTCGACTCCCCGTGCTCTCGCCAGCTGCACCGCCAGGCCCCCGACAGCCCCGGCGGCACCCGCGACGAGCAGCCGTTCCCCCGTTCGGAGTTGGAGCCAGTCCAACGCCTGCACCGCGGTCAGCCCGGCCAGCGGCAACGTCGCAGCTTCCACGAAACTGGCGGTCTCCGGCGCCGGTGAGACCGATGCCTCCGGGATGGCCACGAAATCCGCCCAGGTCCCCCGACCCGTGCTGAGCTGGTGGGACATCGCGATCACCCGATCGCCGGGTTGGAAGTCCCCGCGACCCGTGACGACGACCCCGGCGAGATCCCAGCCGAGTTCCTCGACCTCGCCGAAGAGCCCTTGCCGGGTCTTGTCGTCGACCGGGTTGACGCTGCTCGCGACCGTCCTGATCAGCAGCTCACCCGGTCCCGGAGCGAACTCCGGCACGTCGACGACCCGCAGTTCCCGTTCCTCGACCCGCACAGCACGCATCAAGTCCCCCAGACCTCACTCCGGCCAGGCATTGGCCTTGATCAGGTCAACGAAATCCGTCCGCTTGAATTCCGGGTCGAAGTGCGCGAGGACGTCGTCGTTCATCGTCCCGTAGGTAGTGTTCGGCCGGTGAGCCATGCCCGCGTAGAACGCCTCGAGGATGCGATTCTTGAAGTCGGGCCGGGGATGTGCGGCCACCACCTCGGCCTTCTCCTCGTCGGTGAGCTCGTCCAGCCCGATGCCGAGCACGTCGGTCTTCACGCCGAGCGCGATCGCGGCGATCTCGGGCGACAACCGCACCGGGATCTCGGGCGTCGTGTGCAGGGCGATCGCCAGCCACACGTTCCGCGCGTCCTGCTCGGACCGGCCGTGCTCCAGCAGGAACGCCTTCGCGGCCTCGGCGCCGTCGATCTCGAACCGGATGTCCTTCGACGCGTAGAACTCGGTCAGCCCCAGGTCGTGAAACAGTCCACCCACGTACGCCAGCTCCAGGTCGACGTCCAACCCGCGCTTGGCGGCCTTCAACGCGCCCCACAGGAACACCCGGCGCGAGTGGTGGAACAACGTGTCGTCCGTGACCTTGCGAACGAGCTCGGTCGCCGAGCGCACCAGTTCGGTGTCGGGAATCTCCACACCAGCGATAACTTCAGCCATGCCCCAATGCTCGGCTTGGGGCCGACCTTCGAGAACCGTCAATCAGGACCGCCACCCCACAGATGTGGACATCCGCGACCGGTACTCGCTCGGCGACGCCCCGAGCCGCGCCACGAACACCCGCCGCATGGTCTCCGCACTGCCGAACCCGGCTTGTTTCGCCGTCTGCGCGACCCCGTGCCCGGCGTCCAGCAACGCTTTGGCGTGATCGAGCCTGATCTGCTCCACGAACCGCGCGGGCGTCGTGTCCAGCTCGCTCGCGAACAGCCGCGCCAGGTGCCTCGAACTGACCCCGACCCGTGCGGCCAACGACCGCGCGCTGTGGTCGAGCGCCGGCTGAGCCGACACCAGGTCCACCACCTCCCGCAGCGCCGGCGTGCGCGGCCTCCTGACCTGCAACGGCGCACTGAACTGCGACTGCCCGCCCGGCCGCTGCATGAACATCACCAGGTTGCGCGCCACGGTCCGAGCCAGGTCAGGCCCGTAGTCCTGCTCGACCAGCGCCAGCGCGAGATCCATGCCCGCCGACACCCCGGCCGACGTGAACACGCCTTTGTCCTCGACGAACAGCGCGTCCGCTTCCACCTGCACATCGGGATGGGCGCGCGCGAGACGATCCGCGACCCGCCAGTGCGTGGTGGCTCTCCTTCCGCTCAACACCCCGGCCGCGGCCAGCGCGAACGACCCGGTGCAGATCGACACCAGCCGCCGCGTACGTGCCTGCAACACCTGGATCGCGGCAACGAGATCGCGCGGAATGGGCTCGCGAGGCAACTGGTCCCCGCCGGACACGATGACCGTGTCGGCCTCGGCCACGCCGTCAGCGGTCCCGTCGACCGGCAGCCGCACGCCCACCGAGGTCGTCACGGGTTCGCCCGACGGCGAGACGTAGCTGATCTCGTACCCGGCCCCGGCGAGGTCGGCCTCCGCGAACACCTCGGCAGGCCCCGTGACGTCCAGCATCTTCATGCCGTCGAACACGAGGAAGACGATCCTGCGGCCACTCACCACACGACTCAGCATGTCAGCCCGGTGGCGCCGCGGCGTGGCCACCCGCCGCGGCGCCACAGGTGCTCAGCAGGTGATGGTCGCGTGCGCGCTCACCGACTTGTGGCCGACGTTCGACTCGAGGATCGTGCGATAGGTCCACGTCCCACCCACGCAACCTGCAGACGCGGACAACCAGCCGTCACCCGTGCCGAAGTTCCTGGCCTCGTTCTGCCACCAGGCTCCACTGCGGTGCCGTTGCACGGTGATGGTCCACGACGTGCCACCGCCGCAGCCCCACTTCTCACCCCAACCGACCACGTTGCTCCCGCTCCTCGCCGGCGGGTAGGCAGCAAAACCGCACGCCGCGGTCCTCGTGGTGGCGGATGCCTGTGCGGTGGGCATCGCCATCACCCCGAGAACCAGAACGCAGCTGACGAAAGTCCTGTACCTCATCACTTTCTCCCTCCCGGAACTCGGACCCGCATGACCAGCGGGTTCACCCCGAAACTTCCGGGACGAGATCGCGCGCCGCCAGAGGACCACCGTCTCCGAGACGGCTCATTTTCCGTCCCGCGCAAGGAGAACACGATCGCCCTCAGCGAACGGCCAAGCCTGTCTTCTTCCGTCCCACGTGTCCCAGGACACCACATCACCCGGTCGACAGGCGCCGAGTCCCTCGATGGCTGGTATCGGCCCGGCAGCACCTCAGCGACGCTGAGCCGATGACGAATCCCCCGGTCAACGGCCGAAGACCTGACGACACCGTTCCCGCCTTCCTCGCCGACTTCGCGGCCACCATCCAGCGCCACAACCTCTCCCTGCGGGCCGCCGAGCAACGCGTGCCCTGGTCGAAGTCGACCATCTCCCGTGCGATCAACGGCACCACCCTCCCCAAGCCGGAACTGATCGTGGACGTGCTCACCGCCGCAGGCCTCCCCGCGCAGGAGATCACCGCCTGGAAAGCCCGCCACGCCGCCTTGGCCGCTGAACCGGTAGCAGCACCCGAAGAGGTCGTCCCACCGGTGCCCGTTCCCCGCCGTCGCTTGATCGTCGCGGGCATCGCGATCGCCCTGACCGCCGCCGCCCTGGCCACGCTGGGCACCCTGGTCATCACCCAGAACCGCTCGACCGCGAACCCGCCCAGCAGCACGACTCCCCAGGCCGATCGCCCCATGGTCCTGGAGGTGCAGAACAAGGTCGCGCTCGGCGCCTCCGACCTGCGCGAGGACACCACGCCGGTCTACCTCTCGACGCGGACCATCGGTTCATGCTCCCGCCACGGCTGCAAACTGGAGGACACCGAGGTGACCAGCGGCGCCCTGCTCGTCGCCGTCTGCCACACCGTCGGCGCCGAACTGGTCAACTACAACCTCGACGCCCCGGAGTCCAAGACCAACCCCAACGCCGCCCGCTCCACGCTCTGGTACCGCATCCAGATGCCGGGCGGCAGCAGCGGCTACCTCTCCGAGGTCTACGTCAAGCCGCGGGACCGCGGCGGCCTGGGCCTGCCCAACTGCTAGCCCAGCGACCTGCACTCCAACACGGCAGCAACACCCAGAAACGAGAAACGGCGAGTGCTCTGGCAGAGCACTCGCCATCCAAACTCACCAGCAAGGACGCTGGCCAGACACCCACCCGCGAGGGCGCCTAGCGCCCGAACCTCGGGGGTCTGGGGGTCGCCCCCCAGAACAAAACCCGGAACGAGAAAGGCGAAGGTGGCCCCTGCGGGGCCACCGAGCAGCCTTCGGCCGAGTGGAGGTGCCGGGAATCGAACCCGGGTCCTGTGGCGGCTCATCAGGGCTTCTCCGTGCGCAGTCCACTATGTCTTTGCTTGACCCCACCAGTCACGTGGACGAGCTGGTGTGACGGGCCCAGCCACTGTGAGTTTCCCGAACAGTCCCCGTGGCCGAGACTGCTGGTAAGCCCTCTAGCTGATGCCGGAAACTAGGCCGAAGGCACTCCTAGGCCGACAGCGTTGCTACTCGCCTCAGGCGGCGAGAGCGAACGCGCGCTTGTCGTTAGACGTGGCGCTTATTGGTTTGCGATGACGCTTGCGGTGGTCTCTCGCCTGCACCGGCACGCTTCCCCTGAATCAACGTCCACAGTCGAAACCGTTCACCCCCTGGTCTTGGTTACGCATAGCATAACGACGGGGGCCAACCAGTTCTTCCCGAGGCAGGTAGGGCTGTCCCCACCCTGGACCTCATGGCTAGCCAGATGGTCCCTGACCAGCGGGAACGACACCATGGACAGCATGAGGAAACCGAACGCGCTCGCAGCCGGGTTCTACCTGCTGACCCACCTGGTGACCGGCATCTTCTGGTTCACCCTCACCTTCGTGCTGACCGTGGTCGGGCTGGCGACGGCCGTCCTCTGGGTCGGCTTCCCGATCCTCTGGCTCGCGATGAACGTGGGGCGCGCGGGCGCGTCGATGGAGCGGGCGTGGGTGCGCATGGCGTTGCGCACGGACATCCCCCGGCCGTACCGCCCGAAGATCGAGGGCTCGGCGCTCGAGAAGTGGAAGAACCAGTTCACCGACCCCGCGACGTGGCGCGACCTCGGCTACCTGGCGGTGCTCGTGCCGGTGGCCGCGGTGGAGTACACGTTGTTCGTCGCGATGTGGGCGATCACGCTGGCGTTCGTCGCCGTGCCGTTCTGGATCGACGACGCGCCGTTCGCGGTCATCGTGGGTGAGTTCTGGACGATCGACTCGTTCTACTCGGCGCTGCCGGTCGCGGCGATCGGGCTGGCGCTGGTCCCGTTCGCGGTCATCGGCACCAAGTGGATGGGCGCGCTGCACGGTGCGTTCGCCCGCGCGATGCTCGGCCCGACGCGTGCCGACGCGCTGGCGATCGAGGCGGAACGGCTGCAGTCCAGCCGGGCCCGGGGTGTCGAGGCAGCCGAGGCGGAGCGCCGGCGCATCGAACGCGACCTGCACGACGGCGCGCAGCAACGACTTGTCGCGGTGGCCATGGGTCTGGGCCGGGCGAAGTCCAAAATGGACTCCGATCCCGAGGGCGCCGCGGTGCTGATCGCCGAGGCGCACGCGGACGCGAAGGAAGCCATCCGGGAGCTGCGGGACCTGGCGCGGGGCATCTACCCGTCGGTGCTCGGTGACCGAGGACTCGACGCGGCGCTGTCCGCCCTCGCCGCACGCGTCCCGATCGAGGTCGAGCTCAGCGTCAACGTCGAACCGCGGCCGCCCACAGCGGTCGAGAGCGCCGCGTACTTCACCGTCGGCGAGGCGCTCACGAACATCACCAAGCACTCCGGCGCCACCAGGGCGACCGTCAAGGTCAACCGGGTCGAGACGGGTGTGCTGGTCGAGGTCACCGACAACGGTCGGGGTGGCGCGGAGCTGAAGCCGGGCGGCGGTCTCGCCGGGCTGGCCGACCGCGCCGCCACGATCGACGGTGTGGTTGTCGTCGTCAGCCCCGTTGGTGGGCCGACCGTTATTCGAGCGGAGTTGCCGTGCGCGTGGTGATCGCCGAGGACTCGGTGCTGCTGAGGGAGGGCGTGCAGCGGTTGCTCGCCGACGAGGGCATCGAGACCGTTGCGGCAGTGGAGAACGGCGACGGGCTGCTCGACGCCGTGACCGAGCACAAGCCGGACCTGTGCGTGGTGGACGTGCGGATGCCCCCGACGTTCACGGACGAGGGTCTGCGCGCGGCCATCGAGTGCCGCCGCCGCTATCCGGGACTGCCGGTGCTGGTGCTCTCGCAGTACGTCGAGGAGCGCTACGCCGTGGAGCTGCTCGCGGGCGGTGCCAGCGGCGTCGGCTATCTGCTGAAGGAGCGGGTCGCGGACGTGAAGGAGTTCGTCGACGCGGTGCGCAGGGTCGCTGACGGCGGCACGAGCATCGACCACGAGGTGATCACGCAGCTCATGGTGCGCAGCAAGAAGAGCCCAGTCGACTCGTTGACGCCCCGCGAACGCGAGGTGCTCGGGCTGATGGCACAGGGACTGTCCAACACCGCCATCGCCGCCACGCTCGTGGTGTCCGACGGCGCCGTGGAGAAGCACGTCGGCAACATCTTCGCCAAGCTCGGCCTGGAGCCGTCGAACTCCGAGCACCGCCGGGTGCGCGCTGTCCTCGCCTACCTGGACAGCTGAAGCAAGCGAGCGCCGTTGTCGTGCAGGATCGCCTGCTCGGCGGCGGCGGGAAGGCCCCACCCGCGGATCGCGTCGAGCTGCACCTCGTACGGGTACGGGATGTTCGGGAAGTCGCTGCCGAGCACGACCCGGTCGGCGAGCCCGGCGACCCGCTTCGACCACCCGGCCGGCAACGGCACCATCCGCTCGCTGAACGGCGTGCCGACCATGGTGGTGTCGACGTGGACGTTCTCGTACCGCTCGACCAGGTCCAGCGCTCCTGAGTAGTCCGGCATCCCCGCGTGTGCGATCACCGCGGTCAACGACGGGTGCTTCCTCAGGACGGCCTCGAAGATCCCGAGTCCGGTGTGCTGGCCGGGGTACGGCCCGTCACCGCAGTGCACCACCACGGGCACACCCGCCTCGGTGAGCTGGCCCCAGACGCCGTCCAGCAGGTCGTCGCGCGGGTCGTAGGCGCCGACCTGGACGTGCGACTTGAAGCACCGCGCACCGGCCTCCAACGCCTTCCGCACGTACGCGTCGGCGCCCGGCTCGGCGTAGAACGTGCCCGTCTGGACAGCCTCGGGCACACGGACCGCGAAGTCCGCGACCCACTCGTTCAGCCACTCCGCCATCCCCGGCCGGTGCGGGTAGACCAGCGGCGCGAACGCGGAAACGCCCAGCTCCCGCAGTGCGGTGAGCCGGGCGTTCTCGTCGGTCCTGTACTGGATGAACCAGTCGACACCGGACTCGCGCACGCGGTCGAAGTACGCCCAGACCTTGTCGAGGACGTTCTGCGGCATGAAGTGGACGTGAATGTCCACCAATGCCATCAGTAGCGGCCCTTCAGAGCTCGTCCGTGCGCCTTCGCGATCTCGCGGTTGGCGTCGCGCTTCGCGATGTCCTGGCGCTTGTCGTAGGCCTTCTTGCCCTTCGCGAGGGCGATCTCGACCTTGACGTAGCCGTCCTTGAAGTACATCTGCAGCGGAACGAGCGACAGACCGGACTCCTTGGTCTTGCCGATCAGCCGTTCGATCTCCGCCTTGTGCAGCAAGAGCTTGCGCTTGCGCCGGACCTCGTGGTTCGTCCACGTCCCCGCGACGTACTCCGGGATGTGCAGCGCGTGCAGCCAGATCTCGCCGTCGTCGACCTGGGCGAAGGCGTCCACGAGGGACGCCCGTCCCATGCGCAGGCTCTTCACCTCGGTGCCGACGAGCTGAATGCCCGCCTCGTAGGTGTCCAGAATGGTCCAGTCGTGCCGAGCCTTGCGGTTCGACGCGATGACCTTCTGCCCGCGTTCCTTGACCATGGCGACAACTTTACGTGGTGGTCAAAACTCTTAAAGCCGCACGTAGAGACGCAGTGTCACGTAACCGGTCGTCGCCGAGATGACGATCGCCACGAGGAACAGCCACGGCGAGACTATGAGGATGTCCAGGTACCCGATCGGCGGGATGATGCCCGACTCGGTGAGGTTCCTGGTGATCCGGTCGAGGAAGAACGCCTTGAACAGCACCAGGCCGGCGACCGCGGAGACCGCGCCGATGATGCCCGCGACGACCGCCTCGATGAGGAACGGCAGCTGCGTGTACCACCGGGTCGCACCGACCAGGCGCATGATCCCGACCTCGACGCGCCGCGTGAACGCCGACACCTGGATGGTGTTCGAGATCAGCAGCAGTGCGGCGAACGCCTGGATGAGCGCGAGGATCAGTGCGACGTCGCGCAGGCCGTTGAGGCCCTCGAAGAACCGCTCCAGGAACTTGCCCTGGTCGTCGACGCCCTTGACACCCGGCTTGCCCTCGAAGGCCTGCTTGATGACGTCGGTGCGGTCCGGGTCCTCGAGCTTCACGCGGAAGGTCGCGGGGATGGCCTCCGGCCGCGCGAGCTTGAGCAGCTCGGGCTGGGCCTCGAAGATCCGCTTGAAGCGCTCGAAGCCCTCATCGCGGTTCTGGAACACCACGGTCTCGACGCCGGAGGTCTGCTCCAACTGGGAACGCAGACCGGCACAGGGCTGCTGGGTGCAGTCCTTGTCGTTGGCGCTGACGTCGTTGGTCAGCAGAACGGAGACCTCGAGCTTGCCCGCGTAGTTGGCCTGCATCTTGTCGACCATGCGGACGACGAGCAGGCCACCGCCGAGCAGCCCGAGCGAGATGGCGGTCGTGAGGATCATCGCGATCGTCATCGTGACGTTCCGGCGAAGTCCGGTGACGACCTCGCTGAACACGAAGCTGGTACGCATCGGGGGCGGGGTTCCTTGGGGGTCGGGGGTTAGGGACGCTTAACGGCCAACGCCGTAAACGCCGCGCGCGTCATCACGGACGACCTTGCCGTACGCCAGCTCCACGACGCGGCGGCGCATCGAGTCGACGATGCCGTGGTCGTGGGTGGCCATGATGACCGTCGTGCCGGTGCGGTTGATCCGCTCCAGCAGCAACATGATGTCCTGGCTCGTGTCGGGGTCCAGGTTTCCGGTCGGCTCGTCGGCGATGAGGACCAGCGGGCGGTTCACGAACGCACGGGCGATCGCGACACGCTGCTGCTCACCACCGGACAGCTCGGTCGGGAACCGGTCCTCCTTGCCGTCGAGACCCACCAGCTGCAGCACCTCCGGCACCACCTTGACGATGGTGTTGCGGGGCTTGCCGATGACCTCGAGCGCGAAGGCGACGTTCTCCGCCACCGTCTTCGTGGGCAGAAGACGGAAGTCCTGGAACACGCAGCCGATCGACTGACGCAGGCGGGGGACCCTGCGCCGCGACATCTTGGCGACGTCGAAGTTGGAGACGTAGACGCGTCCCCTGGTCGGCACCTCTTCGCGCAGCAGCAGACGCAGGAACGTCGACTTGCCGGAGCCCGAGGGCCCGATCAGGAAGACGAACTCGCCCTTCTCCATCTCGACGGACACGTCGTCGAGCGCAGGACGCGTGGAGGTCTTGTAGACCTTGGAAACGTGTTCGAGACGAATCACGAGGCGCGAGTCTACTCATGGCCGGGGTAAAGCCCCCGTTCCGGTTAACTTCCGTGCCGGATGGGGGTCAGTCCCACCAGTTGAAGAGGGCCGCGCCGAGCGTGTCCGGACGCCAGTAGCGGATGTCGTTCGCGGACATCTCAGGCCAGGCAGAGGCGTCGAACGGCCCGTCGAGCTCGGCCTTGGCCCAGACCCGGTACTTGGTCTGAGCAGCCAGATCCGTGAGAACGGCCACCAGATCGGGATCGTCGAGGAACTCCAGCGGCAGACAGCTGACGCTCCCCACACCGTTCGGCGGCTCGATGACCCTGGGCTCGGCCAGGGCCATCCGTCCGTAGTAGCGCGTGCCCACCACCGCGACCGTCCGATCGCGGTAGGTGAGCACGCCCTGGTGGAAGTTCGGGGTGTCGTACTTGGCCAGCCTGAACTCGGCCACCTCGCCACCCGTGCGTCGCGCGAACTCGTGGACGAATCCGCGGAACTCGCTTACGCCTGCGACTGCTTGCGCCACCGGATGCCGGCCTCGAGGAAGTCGTCGATCTCGCCGTCCAGCACCGCGGACGGGTTGCCGACCTCGTGCTCGGTCCGCAGGTCCTTGACCATCTGGTACGGGTGCAGCACGTAGGAGCGCATCTGGTTGCCCCAGCTGGAGCCGGAGTCCTTCATCGCGTCCAGCTTCGCCTGCTCCTCCTGACGGCGGCGCTCGAGCAGCTTGGCCTGCAGGACGTTCATGGCCGTGGCCTTGTTCTGCAGCTGCGAGCGCTCGTTCTGGCAGGACACCACGATGCCGGTCGGGATGTGCGTGAGGCGCACCGCCGAGTCGGTCGTGTTGACGCCCTGGCCGCCGGGGCCGGACGAGCGGTAGACGTCGACGCGCAGGTCCTTCTCGTCGATCTCGACGTGGTCGGTCTGCTCGACGACGGGCATGACCTCGACGCCGGCGAACGACGTCTGGCGGCGGCCCTGGTTGTCGAACGGCGAGATGCGCACGAGCCGGTGCGTGCCCTGCTCGACACTCAGCGTGCCGTAGGCGTAGGGGGCGGTGACGCGGAACGTCGCGGACTTGATGCCCGCCTCTTCCGCGTAGGACGTGTCGAACACGTCGACGCCGTAGTTGTGGCGCTCGGCCCAGCGCGAGTACATGCGCAGCAGCATCTCGGCGAAGTCCGCGGCGTCGACGCCACCGGCCTCGGCGCGGATGGTGACCAGCGCGTTGCGCTCGTCGTACTCACCGGAGAGCAGCGTGCGGACTTCCAGCGACGCGATCTCTTCGCGCAGCTTGGCGCGGTCGTTGTCGGCGTCGGCCTGGGCGTCGGCGTCCTCCGCCTCCTCCGCGAGCTCGTAGAGCAGCGGGAGGTCGTCGAGGCGCTCGCGCAGACCCGTGACGCGACGCAGCTCGCCCTGCTTGTGGGAGAGCTGGCTGGTGACCTTCTGCGCCTTCTCCTGGTCGTCCCAGAGGTCGGGCTTCGCCGCCTGCTCCTCCAGGTCCGCGACAGCGGCGCGCAACCCATCGAGGTCCATCACCGCCTCGATGCTCGAGAGCGTGGCGGAGAGGTCCTTGATGTCTGCTTCGACGTCCGGGTTCACGCAAAAAGATTACGCCAGCACCGGTCACTGTTCGCGACCGGTGCTTCGCTGGCGCTTCTCTCAGGCCGTGGGGATGGCGTCCAGAAGCTTCAGAACCGCCTTCGCGTGAGCGAGACCGAACTCGGCCACCGCCTTGGCGTAGGGGTCCTCCGCCGTCTTCGCCGCGCTCTTCGCGCTCTCCTGCTCCTGACCGTACGCCGAGCGTGCGGTCGTGATCAGGGACTCGCGCTGCTTCGCGGTCAGCGAGCCGGCGTGCACGAGGCGCAGGATGAGCGGGCTGCGGAGGTGGTCCGGGCCGGGCTCGGACAGCAGCCAGTTCTTGAAGGCCTTCTTGCCCGCCGCCGTCAGCACGTACTGCTGGCTCGACCGCGGTCCTTGCTTACCTAGGCGCAGCAGGCCTTGGTCAGCCAGCGCGGGCAGCTCGCGGTACACCTGGCTGCGGGTGACGCTGAAGAACGCGCCGAAGCGGTCTCCTGCCTCCGCAACCAACTGGCCACCGGTCTTGGGTCCGTCGTGCAGCAGCCCGAGCAGGGCGGCTGCGGTCGCATTCAGGTCTGACACAACGACAACGTTCCCACGTCTGGGGGAAGCTGTCCACAATGGTCAGCCGTTCTGTCCACAGTGGCTGATCACCGGGCTAGTCTGATGGGCCATGCGGAGCAACGAAAAGTCTCGCTCCGTAAGCGGCAGTTTTCGTAGCTCACGCGTTTGGCCGCTTGACCGTCCGTGTCCATCCCGGATGGAAAAAGCCTTTCGCAGAAACGAAAGTCACCCGATCTCACTCGATCGGCGGTACGACTCTCACCGGCCGGAGCCACCCGAATGGACGGACGTGAGCGTTCGTCGCACGACCTGGTGATGTCGGCCCGCACCCCTTTCCCACGCCTGCACAACCGGGAAAATGATCATTGCCAGGCAGGCGCAGCGACACCCACGGAGGTCGGGGACGATGAACATCAAGTGGCTGGACCACAAGAAGGTGGCAGCGCACACGGTGGCGTGGATGACCGGAGGCATCCCGGAGCAAGCGGGCAAGGACGAGTGCATGGTCTGCGGCAAGCAGATCCGCAAGCACCGCACGGTCAACGGAGAGGGCCGGATCTGCTCCAGCATGCTGTGCGCCCAGTACTGGGCCGAGAACATGACCTGAAACACACCGGTCACGCTGATCGGGAATAAAGCAGAAGGCCGGAACCAGTTGGTTCCGGCCTTCTGTCTAGTAGCGGGGACAGGATTTGAACCTGCGACCTCTGGGTTATGAGCCCAGCGAGCTACCGAGCTGCTCCACCCCGCGCCGCTGTCTTGCTTGTTCTTTTGTCGTTCTGAGGAGAACTATACACCCTCCACAAACCCTTTTTCACCACCCCCCTCTAACCCGGGTTTCCCCAGGCCAGCAGCCCGATCACCCAACCTGCGGAGATCGCCCGCGATGCCGAAGGCGAGCCGGGCGCGGGGGTCCGGGGGCTTGCCCCCGGCGTGGGGTTTGGGGGCTCGGCCCCCAATGTGAAATGCGAAAAAGCCCTGTCTGCGATCTCCACAGACAGGGCTTTCCCACTTTGTAGCGGGGACAGGATTTGAACCTGCGACCTCTGGGTTATGAGCCCAGCGAGCTACCGAGCTGCTCCACCCCGCGTCGGTAATTAGAACCCTACGCGGGATGGAGCGTGAAAAGCAAATCGGGTGGTCAGCCCGATGGAGTGGGGCTCGGAGCAGCCGACGACTGGCCTGTCGACGGCGCCGAAGGAGCCCCGGTGTTGTACTGCTTGAACCGCTTCGAAGCGTCGTCCAGCTTCTGGTACGCCTGGCCGAGCGCGGTGAAGTCGCTGTTCTGCTGCGCCTTCTTGATGTCCGCCAGCGCCGAGTCGATGTCGTTGATCGCCTTCTGCAGCTCGGGGCTCAGCGCCGTCCCGTTGGCAGGCGGCGTCGACGGCGGCGTGGAGGTCTGGCCGTTGCCGTTGGGGTTGGTCTGCGGCGGCACGACCGAACCGGTGCCGCTCAGCACCTGTTCCAGCGCCTCGCTCAACGTCGACGCGTACCCGACCCGGTCGCCGTACCAGACGAGGACCTTGGACAGCTGCGGGAACGACGTGTTGTTGGACGCGCGCTCGATGTAGACGGGTTCGACGTACAGCAGCGCGCCACCCACGGGAAGTGTGAGCAGGTTGCCGTAGACGACTGTCGTCTTCTGCTGTGCCAGCAGGTTGAGCTCGCGGCTGACGTTGTCCGACGTGAGGAACTGCGTCTGGATCTGCTGCGGGCCCTTGGCGTCGGTGTTGAGCTGGAGCACGTTGATCTTGCCGTAGTTGTCCGGGTCGGACCCCACCGACACGTACGCCGCCATGAACTCCCGGTTCTCGCGCACGAGCGGGCTGGTCAGCTGGAAGCGGACCTTGCTCGAGTCGGTCGGGTCACCGGCGAGGACGTAGAACGGCGGCTGGGCGTCCCTGCGCTTGCTGGCCGCGTCCTGCTGGGCCTGCGCCGTGGTCACGTTGTCGATCGTCGGGTCCTGCGGCGCCGCCCAGTAGGAGACACCGGAGTAGAAGTCCGACGGGGACTGCACGTGGTACTTCGACAGGATCTGCCGCTGCACCTTGAACAGGTCCTCGGGGTAGCGGAAGTGCGACCGCAGCTCGGTCGAGACCTCGCTGTTCGACTTGACGGTGCCGGGGAAGACACCCATCCACGCCTTGAGGACCGGGTCCTTCTCGTCGATCGCGTACAGGTTCACCGTGCCGTCGTAGGCGTCCACAGTGGCCTTGACCGAGTTGCGGATGTAGTTGACGGGCTTGTTGATCTGCGACACGACCACGCCGTCCGCGGTGAGCGAGTCGTTGGTCGCGTCGCTCAACGGGGTGCGCTGCGCGTACGGGTAGTTGTCGAGCGTGGTGTAGCCGTCGACGATCCACGTGATGCGGCCGTTCACCACCGCGGGGTACGGGTCGCTGTCGACGGTCAGCCACGGTGCGACGGCCGACACGCGGTCGCGCGGGGTGCGCTTGAACAGGATCTTCGAGTCGTCCGCGATCGACTGGTTGAAGAGGATGTTCCGCTCGCCGTAGTACGCGGCGAACGCCAGCTTGTTCAGCAGGCTGCCGACCGGGACACCACCGGAACCGGTGTAGGTGTAGGACTTCGCGTCCGTGTCGTACTCGGCCGCCGAACCGGCGGGCCGGCCGCCGACGATCGAGTAGTCGTTGGTGCCGAACAGCTCGCCGTAGTAGGTGCGCGGCTGGTCGACCTTGATGCCGTTGTCGGCGTTGCGGACCGCACCGTCCGGCGCGACCTCACCGGTCTTGAAGTCGGGGTAGCCGCCGTTGGTCTGGTCGGCGTCCGCGTTCACCTTGTTCGCCTCGGCGTAGACGAAGCCGTTGCCGTGCGTGTAGATGAGGTGCTGGTTGATCCAGTCGCGCTGACCCTGCGGCAGGCTGTCGAGCTTGAGCTCGCGGACGGCCACGATGTAGTCGCGCAGCTTCTCGTCCACTTTGTACCGGTCGACGTCGAGCTTGTTCGGGAACCCGTAGAACGGCCGCAGCTGGGTGAACTGCGTGAAGGTCCGCGACAGCACGGCGGGGTCGAGCAGGCGGATGTTGCCCAGGGTCGCCGCGTCGTTGTTCTTGATCTGGTCGTTGGTGACGGTCTGCTTGCCCTCGTAGGGCTTCGTCGAGACCTTGTCGTCCGTCAGTCCGAAGGATTGCCGTGTCGCCTCGATGTTCCGGGTGATCGACTGGGCTTCCTTCTGGATGGCGTTCGGCTTGACCGAGAACTGCTCCAGCACCGCGGGCCACGCCGCGCCGACGAGCACGCTCGACAGCACCAGCAGAACGGTCGCGATGGCGGGCAGCTGCACGTTGCGCATGAACGCGCCCGCGAAGAACGCGATCGCGCAGAACACCGCGATGCACAGCAGGATCAGCTTGGCCGGCAGCACCGCGTTGAGGTCGGTGTAGCTGGCGCCGACGAACTTCTCGTTCTCGTGCAGCAGCAGTTCGTACCGGTCGAAGAAGTACGCGACCGCCTTCAGCAGCACGAACGTGCCGGCGACGAGCGCCAGGTGCAGCCGCGCGGGCCCGGAGAGCTGACCGCCGCGACCGGCCAGCCGGATCCCGCCGAAGAGGTAGTGCGCGATCACCGAGCCGATGAACGACACCGCCGTGATGATGAACAGCCACGACAGCAGCCACTCGTAGAACGGCAGCTTGAACGCGTAGAAGCCGATGTCGTGCCCGAACTGCGGATCGGTCACCCCGAACGGCTGGGCGTTGAGGAAGAGCTGGATCTGCTGCCAGTCCTGCTGCGCCGACGCACCCGCGATCAACCCGACGAACACCGGGATGCCGATCGAGAACAACCGCATCCGCCGCATCACCACGGTGCGGTAGCGCGCCACCGGGTCGTCCGGCCCCGCCACCGGCACGAACACCGGCCGTGCCCGGTACGCGAGCCACAGGTTCAGCCCGACGATGCCGCCGACCACAGCCCCGACGGCCACGAACAGCCCGAGCCGGGTGAGCAGCACTGTGCTGTAGACGTTGCGGAAATTCACCTCGCCGAACCACAGCCAGTTCACGTAGGTGTCGAGCAGCCGCGATCCCGTGATGAGACCGAACAGGAGCACGACACCGACGATGAGCAGGATTCGGCTGCGTCGGGACAGTTTCGGCAGTCCGACTGGAGGCCGTGTGGCCACGAGGCACGCTCCTGGATCGCGGAATTTCAATACGTACGTTTAGTCCAACTCTACGGACGACGCCCTGGGTTCCCGTGAAGTCGGCGGTCTTACGATGACACGCGTGTCAGCGAGTGAAACGCCAGCGGTCATCCTCCCGACGGTCGCCCGCGAGGTAGAGGAGTTCGTAGCGGCAGGCGGCTGGGAGCAGCCTCCGCAACTCTTCGCCCTCGTGGCCACCTCAGACCTCGTAGCGCAGCAACCGGAGCTGGCGGGCCAGCTCGACCCGGAGTCGTCCCCGCTGACCCCGATCGCGCAGGACGCCCTCGATGGAGACCTCGGCGACGCGCTGGCGGGCATCGAGTGGCCCCCGACGGTCACCGGCTGCGCGCTGGCGCAGGAGATCGTGGTGCTGCCCCCGGAGGCCGAAACCGAGCTGAGCCACGGCGAGCTCGACGACGAGGCGGCCCGCAGGTTCGCGGCCGAACACCCGGCCCGCCGCGAGGCCCGCCTGGTGGCGGCCGTGCTGCGCGACGGCTCGGTCTCCTGCGTGCTGCGGCTGCGCGGAACGGTCGAGGTGCCGGAGGAGGTCGTCGAGCACCCGGAGCTCGCGCCCAACCTCACCGACGCCCTGCTCGCCACGCTGCGGCCCTGATCGTCACAGCTCCAGGCTGACACAACCCCGGCACGTGATCGCGCCGGGGTTGTGATCTCGCGTGTTCGCGGGTAGCGGACAGGGAGGATCTCGCCATGAGCGTCGACCTCTGGGCCACCATGCGCACGCCGATCTCCCTCGATGAGCTCGTCGCCGGCGCACGCGAAACGCTGGGGCTGCTCCTCGGGGTCGACAACCCTCCAGGCATCCAGGTCTTCGCGGACCAGCAGTGGGGCGACACCGGTCTCGTGGACGCCGGTCGTCGCCTCGGGGCGGCCGAACAGCGATCCCTGATGGTCTCCGAAGACACACCAGCCGACACGTCGAACCGCCGCTGGCTCGAGTTCGCCACATCGGCGGGCAACGGCGCGTGGGCAGTCGTGTTCGACCACGTCGAGCCCAGCTTCAGGCCGCGCAGGACCTGCGTGGGTGTCGTCACCGCGACCGCGCTCGCCCTGACCACCGCTCGGCTGGGCGGCGGCGAGTTCGTCGACATCAACATCTTCATGCTGGAGCCGCCACAGGACGATCCCGAGAACGTGGTCGAGCGGACGAGGCTGCCCGACCGCGGGACCGATTTCGGCCCGCGGTGCGAGCGGTACATGCGTCAGTTCGCCAACCTGGACGGCTGGCCTCCAGCGGGCTGATCGAGCGTCAGCAGCTCGGCGTCGACTCGCCCTTGTTGAGCGCCTCCAACGACGACACCGCGTCCTTCAGGTTCTCGACCTTGATCAGCTTCAGCCCCTCGGGAGCCTGCTGCTTCGCGTCCGTGCAGTTGGCCGACGGCACCAGGAACGCCGTCGCGCCCGCCTCCTTGGCCGCGACCATCTTGAACGCGATGCCGCCGATCGGCTTGACCGTGCCGTCGCCGGTGATCTCGCCGGTGCCCGCGATGGCCTTGCCGCCGTTGAGCTCGCCCGGCGTCAGCTTGTCGACGATCGCCAGCGCGAAGATCAGGCCGGCGGAGGGGCCGCCCACGTCGGAGAGGCTGATCTTGATCTTGAACGGCACGTCGGAGCGGTCCACCGGGAGGATGCCGATGAAGCCCGCCGGGCGGCCGTCGTCGCGGGTGCCGAGGGTGAGCTGGGTCGACTTCGAGGTGCCGTCCTTCTCGAACGCGACCTCGATGCGGTCGCCCGGCTTGGTGTTCTCCAGGGAGGCGCTCACGTCGGCGGCGGTCTGCACCTGCTTGCCGTTGACCGAGATGATGCGGGCGCCGAGCGGGATGACGTTCTCCGCGGGGCTGCCCTTGGTCACCTGGTTCGCGATGACCTTGCCCGGATAGCCGAGGTAGTGCAGCGCGGCGACCTCGGCGGAGGTCTGCGACTCGCTGAACGCGAGCTCGTTGTTCTTCTGCACCTCCTCCTCCGACTCGCCGGGCTTGAAGAACTCCTCGCGCGGCGCGAGGGCGTAGCGGCCGGACAGCCACAGGCCGAGAGCGCCGAAGAGCGACACGTCGTCGGTGAGCGAGACCGTCGTCATGCGCAGGGCCCCGCTGGTGGGGAAGGTGTTCTGGCCGTCCACCGAGACGACGTCGGCGTCCTTGACCTTGCCGAGCACGTCGTAGGTCGGGCCGGGGCCCAGCGCGACGTACGGGACTCTGGCGAAACCGCCGAGCAGTCCGAGTGCCGCCACCACTAGGAAGCTGACGATCAGCGTCCACGTCCGGCGGGTCAGTCCGCGCTCCCTCGGCGGGGGCGCGGGGGCGGGTGCGGTCGTGACGGTTTCACTCACGGCTGAACAGCGTACGACCATGTGGATCCGCGTACGGTAGAGGCATGAGTGACGTGCCGTTCGGGTTCAGCCCGCACAACCCCGACGACAAGGGCGGGAAGCCGGGAGACAACCCGTTCGACTTCAACCAGCTGGGCAGCATGCTGAGCCAGCTGGGCGCCATGCTGAGCAACGCGGGGTCGTCGAGCGGGCCGGTCAACTACGACCTGGCCAAGCAGATCGCGTTCCAGCAGCTGTCCTCGAACACCACGAAGATCGGGTTCGCCACCGACCAGGCCGGCGCGGTCGCGGACGCGGTGCACCTCGCCGAGATGTGGCTGGACCCGGCGACCTCGCTGCCCGCGGGCACCAACACCACGCGCTCCTGGTCCGCGCAGGACTGGGTGGAGCGCACCCTCCCCACCTGGCAGCGCCTGTGCGACCCGGTCGCGCAGCGCATGTCCGGCGCGTGGGTCGAGGCGATGCCCGCCGAGGCCAAGCAGGCCGCGGGTCCGCTGCTCGCGATGCTCGGCCAGATGGGCGGCATGGCGTTCGGCTCGCAGCTCGGCAACGCGCTGGCGCAGCTCGGCTCCGAGGTCCTCACCTCGACCGACGTCGGCCTGCCGCTCGGCCCCGAGGGCACGGCGGCGCTGCTGCCCGCGAACATCGAGAAGTTCACCGAGGGCCTGGAGCGCCCGGCGTCCGAGGTGATGGTGTTCCTCGCCGCCCGCGAGGCCGCTCACCAGCGACTTTTCACGCACGTGCCGTGGCTGCGGCAGCGGCTGCTCGACACCGTCGAGGAGTTCGCCAAGGGCATCAAGGTCGACACGTCCGCGCTGGAGCAGCTCGCGGGCCAGATCGACCCGTCGAACCCCGCCTCCATCGAGGAGGCCATGGGTTCCGGCCTGCTCGAACCGCAGACCACACCGGAGCAGAAGGCCGCGCTGAACCGCCTGGAAACCCTCCTCGCGCTGGTCGAGGGCTGGGTCGACGTCGTGGTCGACGCCGCCGTGGCAGACCGCCTGCCGGGTGCGCCCGCGCTGCGCGAGACGCTGCGCCGCCGCCGGGCGTCCGGTGGCCCGGCCGAGCAGACGTTCGCGACGCTCGTCGGCCTGGAGCTGCGACCGCGCAAGCTGCGCGCCGCCTCCGCGCTGTGGAAGCTGATCGGCGACCAGCACGGCGTCGAGGTGCGCGACAGCGTGTGGGAGCACGCCGAGCTCGTCCCGACCGCGGAGGACCTGGACGACCCGCTGGAGTTCGCGGAGCGCCTGACGAACACGCGCAACGCCCTCGAGGACCCGATGGCGGAGCTCGAGCGCACGATGCGCGAGGACGGCGACAAGCCCGACGAGAGCTGATCTGCTCTTGAACACGCGCCCGGCGAGGACTTTCCTCGCCGGGCGCGTCGCGTTCAGGGGTCCGGGGACCGGCTGGCGAGCACACCCTCGCCAGTCGTCGTGCTGGTTTTCAGTCTTCCGAGATTCCCCAGCCTGCGGCGGCTGAGAGTCCTTCCAGATAGCCCATGGCCCGGTCGGTCTTCGGGTAGCGGTGCACCCACTCCCAGAAGTCCTTGCCGTGCCCTGGCACGAGCAGGTGCGCGAGCTCGTGCACCAGCACGTAGTCGAGCACCCACGGCGGCACCTCACGCAGACGCTCGGACACGCGGATCGTGCCCTCGGTCGGCGTGCAGGACGCCCAGCGCGTGCGCATGGGCGGCACCCAGCGCACGCTGACGGGATCGGCGAGCGAGTCCAGGTACCGCGCCGACAGCTCGGCACAGCGCGCCATGAGCGCCTCGTCCGACGTTCGCGCAGGGGATCTCCTGCGCGTCTCGCTGCGCTGGAGGCGGCTCAACATCTCCGCCACCCAGTGCTTCTCTTCCCCCTTGGTCATCCGCGCCGGCAGCAGGACGACAACGGTGTCGCCCTCCCGGTACGCGCTGACCATGCGGCGGCGCCGGGGGCTCCGCCGCACCTCCACCCGAGGTTCGGCCATGCAGTCACCGTAAACGTCGGCACCGACAATTTTCGGCCCCCAACCGGCCGCACGCGGACACCCGGCGGGTGAAGTTCCACCGAACGGCGGCTGGACACGCGCGGATGAACCTGCGCGGATTCGCCGCCTCGCCCAGGTACCGTCGCGCCAAGGTCCCCGAGTGTGTCCGCACTCACAACTGCAAGGGAGGGGCTGTGGCCGAGACCTACAACGGCTACTGCGTCAAGTGTCGGGAGAAGCGCGACTTCGACGGGAAGGTCGAGGAAACCAACGGCCGGCGCATGGCGAAGGGCACCTGCCCTGTCTGCGGCACGAAGATGACGCGAATCCTCGGCAAGGCCAAGGTTTGACGTTTCCGCTGGCAGGGGGCCTCGCCCCCTGCCAGTCTGTCCCCCGTGGAGACAAGACCTCGCGTGCGTGCAGGACTGGCCGTGGTTCGCCGCGGACCGGGTGTCGTACAAGTCGGCACCGACCCGAAGCACGCCGTGGTGATCGACTCGCTGCCCGAGGCGCTCATCGACGCGCTGATCACTCTCGACGGCCGCCACACCGTCGCTGAACTGGGTGAAAGACTGAAAACCCGAGGCGAGAACCCGGACCAGCTGAGCGACGTGCTCGCGTCGCTCGAAGAGGCGGGTCTGCTCGACACCGGGTGGCCCGCGAGGGGCGGGACGGCCGCCGTCCACGGCGACGGACACCTTGCACTCTCAATTACTTCGCTTCTAGCTGAATCAAGCGTGCAGCTGGCCCACAACGCGGATCTGACCGTGTTGGCCGCGACGCTCGTCCCCGATCCGAACGTCGTGAACACGCTGATGGCGTTCCGCACACCGCATATGCCCGTGCGCGTGCGTGAGGGCGTGGGCATCGTCGGGCCGTTGGTGCTCCCCGGCCGTTCCTCGTGCTTGAACTGCGCCGACCTGCACCGCGCCGACCAAGATCCCGCCTGGCCCGTCATCGCCGCGCAGCTGGTGGGCAAACCGGCGTCCACTGACGTGCTGTTCGCGTCGGGCACGGCAGCGCTGGCCGTGGCGCAGGTCCTGGAGTCGTTGATCTACCTCAGGGGCCGTGACCTGGCCCCGCCGCCCGTGCTCAACGCCACCCTCGAGCTGGACCTCGTGACTGGTGTTGCTGAGAGGCGAAGCTGGTATCCGCACCCTGACTGTCAGTGCGCCGCACATAACATGGCCGAGTGACCGAGATTCCGCGCAAGGCCGTGCAGCGCACCGCCAAGCTGGCCAGCCTTCCGCTCGGAGTGGCGGGCCGGGTGGTGGGCGGCTGGGGGAAGCGACTGACCGGACGCGCGGCCGACGAGGTCAACGCCGAGGTGACGGCCAAGACGGCGGAACAGGTCTTCGCGGTGCTCGGCCAGCTCAAGGGCGGCGCGATGAAGTTCGGCCAGGCGCTGAGCGTCTTCGAGGCGGCGGTCCCGGACGAGCTCGCCGCCCCGTACCGCGAGGCGCTGACCAAGCTGCAGACCGCGGCGCCGCCGATGCCCGCCCGCACCACCCACCGCGTGCTGGCCGAACAGCTCGGCGCGTCCTGGACGAAGCGCTTCAAGGAGTTCGACGACTCACCCGCCGCCTCGGCGTCCATCGGCCAGGTGCACAGCGCGGTGTGGCACGACGGCCGCGACGTGGCGGTGAAGGTCCAGTACCCCGGCGCCGACGAGGCCCTGCGTGCGGACCTGAAGCAGCTGCTGCGGTTCAGCCGCCTGCTGCAGGCGATCATGCCCGGCACCGACGTGCGCCCGCTGCTGGAGGAGCTGCGCGACCGGTACCTGGAGGAGCTCGACTACCGCGACGAGGCCGCCAACCAGCGCGCCTTCGCCAAGGCCTTCGAGAACGACGAGCACGTCCTGGTCCCGCGCGTGGTCGCCTCGTCGCCGAAGGTCATGGTGACCGAGTGGACCTCCGGCGTCGGCTTGTCGCACATCATCCGCGAGGGCTCGGTTCCGGACCGCGACCTGGCAGGCCAGCGTCTGGCCGAGTTCCACTTCTCGGCCCCCTCGCGCTCGGGCCTGCTGCACGCCGACCCGCACCCAGGCAACTTCATGCTGGGCGACGACGGCCGCCTGCGCGTGATCGACTTCGGCGCCGTGGCCCGCCTCCCCGACGGCCTCCCGAAAACCCTGGGCCTGATGACCCGCCTGGCCCTGGACGGCCGTTCCGCGGACCTCGTCGAACTCCTGCGCACCGAGAACTTCATCCGCGAGGGCATGTCCCTGCACGGCGAGGACGTACTCGGCTACCTGGCCCCGTTCGTAGAGCCCCTGCGCACGGAGTCCTTCCACTTCACCCGCCGCTGGCTCCAGTCCCAAGCCGAACGAGTGGGCGACCTCCGCAGCCCGGACTCGCAAACGGGCCGCTCCCTCAACCTGCCACCTCAATACCTCCTGATTCACCGCGTGACATTGGGCGCGACGGGCATTCTCTGCCAGTTGGACGCCCACGTAACCGCACGCGAAATCGTCGCCCGCTGGCAACCAGGATTCGACGACTAACTCGTCCGAGTGAACCCACCCCAAGTTATCCACAGGTTGACGCTCACCCCGATTTCCAGGTCCTCGGCTGCGCCAACATGGACCACATGCCCCCCATCGCAACCACCGCCGACCTGCACAAATCCGGACTCTCCCTGCGCGAGATCCGCCGCCACTGCACGCCCTCCGGCCCCTGGCAACAGCTCCTCCCAGGCGTAGTCCTGCAAAAGCCGACACCCCCAACCCGCCTGGACCGCCTCCGCGCAGTCCTCTTCTTCGCGGGCCCGTCATCGGTGATCACAGGCGCCGACGCCCTTTCCCGACAAGGCGCCTCACTACCTCTCCCCCGGCACATTCACGTGCTGGCAGGAACGAACACACGCAGATCCCACCCCTCAATTCTCCTAGAACGCACCAACCGCCCACCAGCAGTCGTAGAACAGCACGGCCTCCGCCTGGCCGCACCACCCAGAGCCGCCCTGGACCTGGCCCGCCGCTCAACAAACCCACGAGAAATAGTCGCCATCCTCGACGCGGTGATCGACGCCCGCCTGTGCTCGCCCACCGATCTCCACAGGGAGCTGAACCACAGCAGCCGCCGAGGAACAGCCCTGGTCAGACAGGCCTTACACCACCTCCACCCAGTCAGGCACACAAGCCAAAACCCAGACCCCTAACACAGCCAGGCCAAGGCAAGCCCGCCCAATGCCGCAGGCGAGGCCCGCCCCCAATGGCGAAGCCGAGGGCAGGAGCGAAGGCGAAGCCGAAGCAAGGCGCAATGCCGAAGGCGAGCCGCTTGAGCGACGCCGAAGGCAAGCTGCCCTGGCGACGGCGAAGCCGAGCTGCAGTGGCGATGCCGAAGGCGAGCTGCCCTGGGCGATGCCGAAGGCGAGCTTGCTTTTCCGTGCGCTCCGGTGGATCCCGTCACGAGTCGTGCCTGATCGTTTGCCGCGCTCGGAGGGATGGGTCAAGTCGACACGCTTTTCGTCGACTTGACCCATCCCTCCGAGGGTGGCTCGCTCCGGTACGACTCGTGACGGGATCCACCGGACCGCACCACC